>CAZOCL010000197.1:0-12176 GCA_964578245.1 uncultured Klebsiella sp.
TCCGAGGCCGCGTGCCAGGTGCCGGTGATGTGCAACCTCGGCACCAAGGAAGGCGTCACCGACAAGACCAACCGGTTCGCCGGGGTGTGGCCGGGTGTGGAAACGTTCTTCACGGCGATGCGGGCCAAGGGTTCGCTCATCTGCGTCTCCGTGGATCCTCTGACTGCGCACGAGTGCGGCAACCAGCGTTACTTCGCGATGCCCTGGCTCGATGCCTGTCTCGCCGCGCGGCTGCCCGCCAAGGCTGGTGAGCCGCTGAAGCCCATGTCCGCCGCGGAGGCGTGGCTTGCTCCGCTGCACGCGGGCGAGGCGACGCTCCCGGCCCCCGTGCCGGCCGCGAAGTTTGCGGGAGCAAAGGAGAAATCCGTGTGGCTGCCCAATGAGGCCGTGGCCAAGGCCTGGGCACAGTATGTCAAAGATACCGTCGTGACCGACGTGACCCCGCCACCCGCCCCGACGAACCTCCGGGTGAAGGGCAACGAAGTCACCTGGGATGCGGACGCGGATGTGGAGAGCGGCCTGGCCAGTTTCATTATTGAGCGCGACGGCCAGTTCCTCGCCAAAGTTCCCGAGCAAGGGAAGAACCCCTTTGGTCGCCCTATCTTCCAGAACCTGCAATACAGCGACACGCCCACGCAGCCGTTGATCCAGATGCGCTTCACCGACACCAAGGCGGAAGCGGGCAAGACGCACCAGTATCGGGTGATTGCCGTGAACACGGCGGGGCTGAAGTCGAAGTAGTGCCCGCGAAAGACGCGAAACAACGCGAAAAGGCGAGGTGCTGTCCCTGAGCCGAAAGGGTCAGAAAGATGGGGTCAGAAAAATTGGGCGGCGGAGCAGTTGTTTCTGGTCTCTGGTCCGTCTTCACTCCTTCTCAAACTTCGCGAAGGTTCTGGGAGGGCGTCGGCTATCCACGCGCTTTTCATCAAACAACTTCCCCGCTTTTCGTTTGTTTGGCGTGTTTCGCGGCCGCCTCTGCTCACCGCGTCACGATGCAGAAGATCTGCTTGTCCCAGGGCACGCTGCCGGCCTTGGTGAGTTCGCCGGACGCGGTGATCTTGAAGGCAGTAAGGGTCGCGCCATCGAAGGCGGCGGCCAGCAGATGTTCCCCGCTGGGCGAGAGTGCCAGGCCCCACGGCAGCTTGTCCGACGCCGTCAACCCGAGCAGTTCCAGTTCGCCGGATTCCTTCACGCGATAGCGGCTGATCCAGTCAAACGGGCGGGCATGGCCCCGCAGGCCGACGAACAGGAACTTGCCATCCGGAGTGATGACGATGTCCGACGAGCTGACGCCGTCCTTGGGTTCGTCCTTGCCGATGACGTCGCAAATCTGGCGGAGCTTGAGCTGGCCGGACTTTTCCACGGTGTAAGCGGAGACGCCGAGGTGCTGTTCGTTGCTGAAGTAGAGAATGGGCTTGGACGGGTGGAAGGTCATGTGGCGCGGGCCGGTGCCCTCGGGCGGCTTCGCATTCTTGGGATCGAGGGCGGTGAGCTGGCCAGTGCTCGCGTCAAAGCGATACTGGAAGAGGCCGTTGTTCTCTTTCACATACGAGACATAGGCGAAGCGATTGTCCGGGGAGGTGAGGATGCAGTGCGCGTTCGGGCTGCCTTCATTCAGCGCGGCCACCCGTTGGCCAAGCATGCCTGCGGCGTCCAGCGCATAGACATCCACGAAGCCCTTGCCGTAATCCGCACCCAGCAAAAAGCGGCTGGTGCGGTCCAGGCTGAGGTAGGCGTAGGGATGGTTGAGCGTCACGTCCGTGTGGCGCAGATACGAGCCATCGCGCTTGAGCGTGATGACCGCGCCCTTGGCCTTGCCCTCCTCGCCCGAAGGCGGCGCCACATAGAGGATCGGCTGGGTGGGATGCTTCGCGATCACCGAACTGGCGAAGCCCAGCTTGATCTCCTCGGCCAGCTTGAGGTCCAGGCCGGCAGGTGAAGGAGTCGCGGTCACCACGAGCAAGTTGCCCTTGGTATGGCTGGGCGCATAAACATGGAATGGCTGTTCGGCCCGGGCGAGGGAAGCAGTGGCAAGGAGTCCGACGAGCAGAAACGTGCGGAAGGCATGCATGAATCGTGGCATGGGACTGGAAGCCGTGAGCGGGCGAGTGGCGATCATGTCGTTGGCCCGGCAATCTGCCGGGACGTAGGCGTGCCAGCAAGTCTGCGATGCTGGGGCTAAGCATTCGGGCTGCGCGCCGCGGAGAGTGCGCGGCGGCCATGCGAGAGTATGGCGGCGATTCTCGCCGTGGCGTGACGGCCAGAAGACCTTCGCTGCGCACTCAATTTCACCGGTGCGAACCTCCCGTTGTGATGACCGTGCTGGCGAATCAGCTTGCCGCGCACCCGAATCCTAGCAAAATAAGCGCTCCGATGGAACGTGTCGGAGCGGAGTGGTCGAGAGGCCGTTCGCCCGCCCACGTTTCTACCGGCGGTTGGTTGGAGAGGTGGCTGAGTGGTTTAAGGCACACGCCTGGAAAGCGTGCGTGGGTAACACCACCGGGGGTTCGAATCCCCCCCTCTCCGCCACTCCGGGGTTCTCCACTATTCAAAGGTGCATTTTTTGGGGTGGATTTGGAGAGTTGACCTACATCAGGCCGCAAAATATCCGGTTCGATTTCCCAGCCAAAACGTCCGGCTGAAACCTGGATTCCAGGTGTTCTGTGGAACTGAATCGAGTCCTTGGAGGCGCAGCTGAAGCGCCGGGATGAGTCCAGGCGTTGACGGCTGGCTGGCACGCCGTGCTTTTCGTGCAAGCGCAAACCAGCACCTCTATGGCGAGCAGTGCGCGGGCGGCGAGGCGGACGGTGGGCGGGCTTTGCATCGGAGTTCCAGGCGGGGAGCAGTGCTTATTTATAGGCCGAGACGGGCTTCGGCACGACGCCGAGTTCCTTGTAGTTGAAACCGCTTTCGAGTGGCTGGTAAGTGCCGACGATTTCCACGCTGCGGGCGGGGGTGATGGTGGATTCCATGCCCATCCCCCAGTAGGCGGCGTTGATGATGAGGCGACGCAGGCCGGGATTTTGGAGGTCATGCCCGCTGCCCATGGTGGAGTGGAACACGCGGGTTTGCTTGCCGTCGCTGGTCTGCCAGGTCTTGAACCATGCGACGGGGAGCGCCTCCAGTTTGGGATTCGCCGGGTCATCATGCTTCCGTCCCATGAGCGGCTGGCCCCAGACCAGCGCGGTGCAGCCGTCCGGCAGACTCGTCCCCGCCTTGTAGGTCCGGTAAACATCCGAGTTTCCCCAGATGTCGCTCACCCCGGTCAGGATGGGATGGTGCTTCTGTTCCTCCACGAGGATGCCGCGGGTGGAGTCGGCATGCCAGCGCCCGTGGTGGCCAAGGAAGGTGCCGCCGAGCACGTCGTTGCCCCAGTTCACCTGCTTGCCGTTGATCTTGTAGGGCAGGGCACCGTGGAAGGCATGGTTGGCGGTGCGGAGTGCGATGATGGGCCGGCCGGAATCCACATACTTCACAATGAGTTCCCGCTCGGCCATCGGAAGCGTCAGCAGCCGGGCGAAGAAGATGACCAGATCGGCTTTAGCGAGCTGCTCCAGGCCGGGAATATGGTGTTCCTTAAGCTCTTTACCCTTCTCGGGATAAACCGGCATGGTCGGATCGACCTCGCCCTGGTCGTTGACGCCGAACAACACGGTGCAGTCAAAGCCGTGGTGCTGGCTGAGAATCTTCGCCAACATGGGCATGGACTGCTCGCTGCGATATTCCTGGTCCGCTGCGATCAGGACGATGCGTTTGCCTTTGCCTGGGCCGGCCCCGCCGGGATAGGAGAGCCACTGCTCGCCGTCGGCAGCGTTCGCCAGGCCGTGGACGAGGAGCAGCGTCAGGGCAATGGAACTGAGGCAACGAGGTAGCCAGGGTCTCATGGTTGACGGTTTTGGCATGATTCAAAGGCCACCATTAGTCGCAGCAGCGCAGCACGACCTCGGCGGCCGGCTCAAAAACGGCAGTGCTCATGGGCCAAAACTGTCCGGCGTGTGAGATGAAGTCAATCCGTGGACGAGCCATGTCCGGTGGGATCAGCCGGATCTGCCCGACGACCACCGCCAGTCGGTATCCCGCGCACTTGCGTGACCCGCCAGTCGAAACGGCATTGAAAGACGTCGAAAAAGGAAAGCCGTTGGCTAAACTCCCGACCATGAAACACTTCCTCATGGCCTGCCTGCTGGTTGCGACGCACACCGCCGTGGCGAAACCCTTGCAAGTCTTCATCCTCGCCGGGCAGTCCAACATGCAGGGACATGCGAAGGTCTCCACCTTCGAGCACATCGGCATGGACCCGGCCACCAAACCGATGCTGGCAGAAATGCAGAACGCCGATGGCTCGCCGAAGGTCTGCCAGCGCGTCTGGATTTCCTCACTTGGCTCGGCCGACGCGGAGCAGACCGGAAAACTCACAACCGGCTTTGGTGCGAGCCAGAACGGGCCTAAAATCGGACCGGAGTTCACGTTCGGGATCTACATGGAGAAATTCACGGACGCGCCCATCCTGCTCATCAAGACCGCCTGGGGTGGCAAGAGCCTGAATACCGATTTCCGTTCCCCCAGCGCCGGACCTTATGTGTTCAACGAGACACAAACCGCCGGTTTCCAAAAGCAGGGCAAGGATCTCGCGGCCATCAAAGCCGTGAAGGAAAAGGAAACCGGCGTTTACTACCGGCTCATGATCGAACATGTGAAGCAAGTGCTGGCGGACCTCAAGCGCGTGGTGCCGGACTACGATGCCAAGCAGGGTTACGAACTGGCTGGCTTTGCCTGGTTCCAGGGCTGGAACGACATGGTGGACTCCGGCACCTATCCGAATCGCGACAAGCCCGGCGGCTATGATGCCTACAGCACCGCGATGGCGCACTTCATCCGTGATGTGCGCAGGGACTTGAGCGCGCCGAAGCTGCCCTTTGTCATCGGTGTGCTTGGCGTCGGCGGCCCCACTGCGGAGTATGGCCCCGATCAGCAGCGCTACAAACCCACCCACGACAACTTCCGTGCGGCAATGGCTGCGCCGGCGCAGTTGCCGGAGTTCAAAGGCAATGTCGCCGCCGTCTGGGCGGAGAAGTATTGGGATCAGGAACTGACCGCTGCGAAAGCAAAGGAAACCAAAATCCGGCAGCAGGCCAAAAAGCTCGCGACCGAGGGCAAAATGAAACCCGCCGAGGAAAAAGCCGCACTGGAAAGCATGCTGGCCAAGGGCCTCACGGAGCGCGAACGGCAGGTGCTGGAAAAAGGCATTTCCAACCTCGAGTTCCACTATCTCGGCTCGGCGAAGATCCTTGGCGGTATCGGCAAGGGCTTGGCCGAAGCAATGGCGGAACTCAAACAATACAAAAAATAGCCGGCTGGGAACCGCGGGCCGCTCGTTCGCGCCGCCTGTCTACAGCGCCGCCTCCAATTGGAGCCAGACCGGGGAAACTTGACCAAGTGGTCGTGATCTGGAAGGTTGCCATCGGGCCGACAGGCCGATCTTATGAAAAACCAATACTTTCTCGCTGCCTTGGCGGCCTTCGCTCTGCTGGTTCCCAGGGCGGGCATGGCAGCGCAGGAGCCGGCCTCGCCCCCGGTGACGGCCCCTCCCGCAGCACCCGCTGAGGCGGCAGTTCAATTGTCCCCTGCGGTCCAGGATGTCCTGAAGCTTTCGCGCGCCAAGATCAGCGAAGAGGTCACCCTCTCTTTCATCCGCAATTCCGGTGCCCGCTACAGCCTCACTGCGGCAGAGATCGTTTATTTGCGCAACGAAGGCGGGTCAGACCGGGTCATCGCCGCGATGCTCAACCAGCCATCTGGCCAGGGAACCTCCACGCCGACCTCCACGCCGACCGCCACGCCGGCCACCCAGCCGGCCGCCCCCGCCGCTTCACCCAGCCCGGCCGTCAACGCTGCCGTCGCTCCGGTCTTCCACCCGGTGGCCACGGTTTACCAGACTCCAGTTTACGCCCCGGCCCAGACCGTTTACGTGGTTTCGGACCCGGTGCCGTCCTACTCCTACTACCCGGCCTACCCCTATTGCGGGTGGGTGTATCCCGCGTTCTCGATCGGTATTGGCGGCCGGTGGGGCCATGGTCACGGCGGCTATTATCACGGCGGCGGACGTCACCGCTGACGGCGAGTGAAGCGCGACCGAATGCGCCTTACCTGTTGCGGAAAGGATACTCCGGGCGGGTGCCTCACCCGGCCCTCAGTCCAGCAGCTTCTCACCGCGCGTGTATTTCTTCAGGGCGTCCCGGTCGAGGGTCAGGCCGAGGCCTGGCTTGGTGGGGATCGCGAGCATCCCATCCGCGTCGAGGTGCCAGCCACCGGCGGTGATCTCGTCAATGAAGGGCGAGCCGGTGAGATACTCGATGATGTCCGTGCCGGGAAACGCGGAGGCGAGGTGCAGGTCCGCGGCGAGGCCGACCGCCGTGTTCCACCCGTGCGGGATGAAGCGCACGCCATGCTCTTGCGCCATCCACGCGATGCGCCGCTCCTCGCTGATGCCGCCGACCTTCGTCACGTCGGGCTGAATGATGTCGAAGGCCCGCGCTTCGAGAAAGGGCTGGAACGCCTGCCGGCGCGTGAGCACCTCGCCGCCCGAGATGGGCACGGGGGAATGCTCGCGGAGCTTGGCGAAGTCTTCGAGCGCGTCAGGCACGAGGGCTTCCTCGAACCAGGACACGTCGTAGTCCGCGAGCATCTTGGCGGTGTTCAGCGCCCACTTGTAGCCGTTGTTCCAGTAGGCATCGCTGCCGCCGGCGTCCACCATGAGCTTGTTCTCCGGGCCGACCGCCTCGCGCGCGGCGCGCACGATGGCCTCATCGGTCGCGGCGTTGCGCCGGCCGAACGGTCCCCAGCCGATCTTGAACGCGCGGAAGCCCTGCGCCTTCACGCGCAGCAGGTGGTCGCGCAGCTTCTCCGGCTCGTCCATGAGCAGCGACGCGTAGGGCTGCACGCGTTCGCGATAGCGTCCACCGAGCAGGCGTCCTACGGGCTGGCCCGTGGCCTGCCCGAGCAAATCCCACAGTGCGATGTCCACGCCGCTGATGGCGTGGGTGATCGAGCCGCCGCGCCCGAGCCAGAACATATGCTGGCTGAGCTTCTCGCTTACGCGCTCGGGCTCCAGCGCGTTCTCGCCACGATAGAGCGGCTCCAGCACGGCCAGCGCGGCGCGCACGAGGGCGTCGTTCGTAAACACGCTGCCGAGGCCCACCGCGCCCTCGTCCGTGTGCACGGCGATGAGCGTGTGGACACAATCTTCGGGCCGCAGTTCATTGCTCCAGCCGCCTTCGGGCGTGGCGCCGCGCAGGCCGGCGCAACGGATTTCGCGAATCTTCATGGTTCAGTAATCGGTTCTCAGTGCGTGTGGGCGGAACTGAAAACTGAAAACGGACGGCTGAACACTGAAAACTTTCTGCTCCCGGGAGCGCGAGGCGCAAATCGGCTTTTTAGCACTGCGCCCGGCGTCATGTCTCCCTGAGGCAATGGGTGGCCGCTCTCCCTCACCCAGGCCCTATCCCGCAGGGAGCGGGAGAGCCCTCCCGCGTGATCGTTGCGTGCCCTTGCCAACCCGTGCGGACGGCGTCACCCCTCTCCCAGCGGGAGAGGGCCGGGGTGAGGGTGAACGGCTACGCAGTGCAGGGATGCGCCATTCCGCTGTGCCCTTCGGATTCACTGCTCAAAACCTGATCTGCGCCCCAGAGGGCCGCGTCCCATGGCTGTGCATGGTGAATACTCCCTTGCACGCGCCAGTCACTCGACACGCCCATGATCATTCGGTCTTGCCCCAGAATTGTTTGCCGGCCCACCGCCCTGAAGCTGGTGGTGGTTCTCGCCACGGCGTGTCTGCTCGGCCGCCCGGCGGCGCTCAGTGCCGCCAGTCCCCACGCCGACTTTCTCAAGCAGGCCGTGCCGTTCCTCGAAAAGCATTGCCGCGACTGCCACGGCGGCAAGTCCACCAAGGCCGATCTCAACCTGGTCAAGCTCGACCAGTCCGATGAAGCCATCCTCAAGAATCGCAAGGTCTGGCTCAACGTCCTCCAGCAGGTCAGCACGGGGGAGATGCCGCCGGCGAAACAGGCCCGGCCCACACTGGCCGAACTCGAGCAGTTCACCAGCGCCGTCGAATCCGCCTTCGAGCGCGCCGAGGTGGCGATGAAGCCCGATCCCGGCCGGGTCACCGTCCGACGCCTCAATCGCACCGAGTATCACAACACCGTCCGCGACCTGCTGCTCGTGGACTTCAACCCCACCGAGAACTTCCCCGCCGACGACATCGGTCATGGCTTCGACAACATCGGGGACGTGCTGACGCTTTCGCCGTTGCTGATGGAGCGCTACCTCGACGCTGCCGAGACCATCGCGCAGCGCGTGATCCTGGAGAAGATACCCAAGCCCGGCGTGCGCAACCTCTCGGGCCGCTACCTCCAGCCCAACAACGCGCAGACCCCGGAGACCCGCTTCCGCCTGATGGACCCCACCCTCCCCGAGGCGGTGAAGTCCGGCCCGTTTGCCGCGGGCGGCGACTACTTGAAGCTGACGGGCGATGCCGACCTGATTCTGCGCGCCAACGTGTATGCCGAGCCGCGCGGCACCGCGCCGGTGAAGGTGGTGTTGTTTGTCCAGGGCACGAAGCTCGCTGAGACTTCGAGCGACGAGGAAATCGCCCAGCTCGCCGGGGCGGGCGTGGCGGCCATGAAGCCGTTGAAGATCCTGAAGACCTACGAGATCACCGCCCGGTCCGCCGGGAAGCTGCAAACCCTCGAGTTCCCCCTGAATCATGTGGACGGCATCAAGCGCGCGGGCATCGCCCTGCTCAAGCCGGACGGCGGCGAGGAGCCGGCGAAGCTGTTCATCGAGCACATTGGCAGTGAAGGTCCGTTGGAAACGCGCCCGCCATCGCAATTGATGCTCCTCGCCGGACTCGCGGGCAAACCTCAGGCCCAGCAGACGCACGAAGTCCTCACCAGCCTCCTGACCCGGGCCTACCGACGCCCCGCGACCGCCAAGGAAATCGCCGCGCACACCCAGCTTGTCGAGCAGACCGTCACGGGCGGACGTTCGTGGGAGGCGGGGCTCCAGCGCGCCATTGCGGCCATTCTCTGCTCGCCGAAGTTTCTCTTCCGCGTGGAGCTGGATGACCGGCCCGAGGCCCGGCAGCCGCACCCGCTTGATGAATTTCAGCTCGCCTCCCGCCTCAGCTACTTCCTCTGGAGCACGATGCCTGACGCCGAGCTGTTCGCCCTCGCCGAGAAACGCCAGCTCACGGCGCAGCTCGACGCGCAGGTCCGGCGCATGCTCAAGGACCCAAAGGCCACCGCGCTGGTGGACAACTTCGCGATGCAATGGCTGCAATTGCAGCGCCTCCAGACCTTCGCCCCGGACACCAAGCTTTTCCCGGGCTTCAACGACTCACTGCGCCGCGCGATGTTCCGCGAGACGGAGCTGTTCTTCAGCGAGATCGTGCGCGAGGACCGCAGCGTGCTCGACCTGATTGACGCGGACTTCGCCTACCTGAACGAAGCCCTCGCCCGCCACTACGGCATCGCGGACACCGTCGGCAACCGCACGGGCACTCCCGTCAAGGGCCGGCTGCCTGGTGGCAAACCCTTTGCCCGCGACGCCTTCACGCGCGTCGTCCTGCCGGCGAAGGAACGTGGCGGCCTGCTTGCCCAGGCCAGCATTCTCACCGTTACTTCCAATCCCACGCGCACCTCGCCGGTGAAGCGGGGCCGCTGGGTGCTCGAACAGCTCCTCGGCACGCCGCCCCCGCCCCCGCCGCCGAACGTGCCCGAACTCGACAGCCAGCAGAAGCTCACCGGCAGCCTGCGCCAGCGCATGGAGCAGCACCGCGCCAACCCCGCCTGCGCAAGCTGCCACACGCAGATGGACGCGATGGGCTTCGCGCTGGAGAACTACAACGCCATCGGAGCGTGGCGCGAGAAGGACGGCGAGGACGCCATTGACGCCTCCGGCAAGCTGCCTGACGGCCGGAGTTTCAACGGCCCCAGTGAACTCAAGGCCGTGCTCAAGGAGAAAAAGGACCTCTTCACCCGCAACCTCGCCGAGCAGCTTCTCACCTACGCGCTCGGGCGCGGCCTGGAATACTACGACAGCCGCGCGCTCCGCCAGATTACCACGGCTGCCGCCAAGCAGGATTACAAGTTCTCCGCGCTCGTCACCGCCATCGTGCGGAGCGAGCCGTTCCGGCTACGGCGTGGCCAGGATCTGGCGGAGGCGAAGCAGTAGGGGCGTGAAGCGGACACTCCTGTCCGCTGTGAAAAACGGACCCTTCCGGGCGGCCGGTTTCGGACGCTCTGGGCGAGTCCCTGCCTTGGACTATTGAACGCGCTCTCCCTCACCCCGGCCCTCTCCCGCTGGGAGAGGGAGAATGTTCGGCAGCAATGAGTCCAATCGCTGCACCCTTGCCAACCGAGGCGGACTACGTGGCTCCCTCTCCCAGCGGGAGAGGGCCGGGGTGAGGGAGAGCGGCCACGAAGTCAGACACGCGTTTGTATGACGAAGCTGTTCTTGAGTTTGGTATAAATAAAACGGTGTGAAGCGGACACCAGTTTTAAGTGGAATGGGAGGAGCAGGATTAGGATTAAGAGTAGGATTAAGTGACGGGCCGCTGCCGTGACTTTCGCTCGTAATCCTGCTCTTAATCTTAATCCTGCTTTCCTCACCCTCCCCGCTGAAACACCTTCACCTCCGGCGTGGACTTCACATCCGGGTCCAGCGGGAACATCGGTCGCGCGCAGCGCGTGTGGCCGAGGCTGCGGAGATTTGCACTGGTCGAGCCCGGGGCATCCACATCCACGTAGCGGGCCGCCCAGGTTTTGAACATATGCGGCTCGCAGTGCGGTGACTTCACCACCACCGCGCCAAAGTGCTTCGCGTCATGCCCGTGCGCGAGGAACAACGCGCGGTCATACAGGCTCACTGCGCGACTGGTGAGAATGAGCGTGAAGCCACCTGCCTGCACCACCGCCGTCTTCCCCGCCTGCCACAGTTCACGCGTCGTCTCGCTGTGAAACCAGCCGTCGGACAGCATCCGCACCTGGCCCTCGATGGGCAGGGGAGCGAAACGCCGGGGATCAAGCGCGCCCCCAACCGTGGTCTTCACCGGGTTTCCCACACCTGCGGCAAACGCCGCGGCAACGGCTCCCGGGTCCACGATGGGGATGAGCGCGGTGCCTTGGTAGCCTGCCTCCAGCAGGGCGCGCAGAATCGCGTTGCTGTCGCCGGAGGCACCGGAGCTGGTCGCATCCGCCGCGTCCACGAGCACCACCGTGCCGGTCTTGTTCCCCTTGGTGATGCGTGCGGCGTCGGCGAGGCTAGTCAGCGGCACCTGCATCTTTTCGTGATGCTCCCAGAACAGGCTGGCGATACGCAGCGCCTCCCGCTCCGCCCGCGCGAGGTCGTTGTCTGTCACCACAAAGCTGTTCGAGGCCAGCGCGGGCACGTCGGTGAAGGGGTTGCCCCACATCATCGCGGCGGAGAGCCCGCCCGGGCTTTGTTCGATGGCCTTCGCCGCGTTGACCGCGTGACGGATGGAGCCGGTTTCCGTGATGAGTTCGTCCCCGCGCACCAGGGCGGGCACCGTGACCTTGGCGGTCACGGGCCTCACCTCGCCCGCCACGATGCGCAGCAGCAGCTTCGCCGAGCGCTCGCCGGTGCCGAAAAAGTCCACGTGCGGATACGTGTGAAACGCCACCGCCGCGTCGCTCTGCTCCAGCATCCGGTCGGTCAGAATGCCGTGCAGGTCCAGCGAGATGACGATGGGCACCCGATCCCCGACGATCTTCCGCGTCTTGGCGAGCAGGTAGCCTTCGGGGTCGCCCTCGGTCTCCGTCGCCATCGCACCGTGGAGGGAGAAGTAAACGCCATCCACCGGTGGAGCCGCCTTGATGCTTGCGAGCAGTTCACCCGCGATGCGTTGGAAATCCTGGTCTGCCAGCGTGCCGCCCGAGGTGATGAAGTGGGCACTGCACGTCGGCACCAGTTGCACGCCCGGCGTCGCATCGAACACGCTCAACGCCCCGCCCACCTCGCTGCGCACGCGGCGGTGGTAGTCCAGGATATCCTGCCCGTGGCGCAGGGTGAAATCCGCGTAGCCGCTCAACACGGGGTTGAAGGTCGAGACTTCCTGTTTGCACTCAGCGATGAGGATGCGTGGCATGGTGAATCGA
>CAZOCL010000198.1:0-12082 GCA_964578245.1 uncultured Klebsiella sp.
GTTGGACTGGACCGCAGCAGTTGGGTGGCGCTGCGGCAGTTCCCGCAACTGCACACGAATCCGGTGAACGTGCTGGTGGGCGGCCAGCCAATCCGCGCCTCACGGGCGAGTGCGCGCTGGGCCATTGAATGCATCGAGCAGCTCTGGCGTGTGCGAGGCAAGAGCATTGCCGCCGGTGAACGTGACGAGGCGCGGCGGACGTATGACCGGGTGATTGAACAATACCGGCGGATTGCGATGGAGGCGCCGGAGGGGTCTTGAAGGACCTTTGATGCGTCGTGGTCGCTGGATCGCGCAAAGGGCTGTTGCGGTTCACAGCAGGGAAAAGCGGTGTCTTTCAGCACCGCCTTCGGTGAGATCCGATCACGCCGAAGCCGCGTTGACACGCGTGGGCTCAGTAGTCGCGGAAAGGTCCACGCGGTTCGCTGGCGTCCATTTCCTTTTTCCAGGCGCTGAACTTCGCCTTCATCTGTGCAACGACCTCGGGCCGTTGCGATGACAAATCACTCTTCTCACCGAGGTCCGTGGCGAGGTCGAAGAGCCCGCCGCCTTTCGCGGACTCCACCCACTTCCAGTGGCCGATGCGTGCGGCCCGGTCGGTCCGGCGTTCCCAGAACATCTCGTGGCGCGCGGACTTCGCCCTGCCTTGCAGCACGGGCGTCATGTCGAAGCCGTCAAGCTTCACGCCGGTGGGCGGTTTCGCGCCAGTCGCGGCCAGGAGCGTAGGGAAGAGTTCGAGCGACGTGAGAAACTCATCCGTCATGGCATTGGCGGGGAAGTGCCCCGGCCAGCGGGCCAGGAAGGGCACGCGCAGGCCGCCTTCCCACATGGTGGTCTTGGCTCCCTTGAGCGGCGCATTACCCCCATTGCCACTGCCGCCATTGTCCGACATGAACATCACCAGCGTGTCACGTTCCAGCCCCAGCTCGTGCAAGGTGTCGAGCAGTTCCCCGATGGCTTCGTCCATGCAGGTGACTGCGGCGAGGTAACGGGTCACGGCGTTCTTCGGGTCGCGTTTGGGATACAGTTTCAGATACTTCTCGGGCACCTGCACGCCGACGCTGTCCTTCTTCTCGCCGGGCGGCTGGTCTGCGTCCGGTGGAAACGAGGACGCGCTGTGCGGTGCGTTGAAAGCGAGATAGAGGAAAAACGGCCGCTCCTTGTTTACCCGCACGAAGCGCAGCGCCTCGCGGCGGAACACGTCGGTCACGTAGGTGCCCTTGTCCTCCTCGGTGCGCTGATTGCCGCGGAAGAGCGACGGCACGCCGTAGCGCTCGTGGGTATAGTAATCAATGCCGTTGTTCCCGTGGCCGTAGAAGAAATCGAAGCCGCGCTGGAGGGGCAGGTAACGCCGCGCCTGGCCCATGTCCCACTTGCCTATGCAGCCGGTCGTGTAGCCGGCCCGCTTCAGGACGTCGCCAAGCGTGATTTCTCTGGGGTCGAGGCCGAGGGTCATCTCTGGCGAGAAGGCATATTCCTCGGGGGTGAAGCGGTGGCCATAGTTGACCATGTCATTGCGCACCATGTCGTAGAGGCCGTTGCGCTGCGGATAGCGCCCGGTGAGCACGCTGCCGCGCGAGGGCGTGCAGGCGGGCCAGGTGACGTAGAAGCTCGTGGCGCGGACACCTTCGCGCGCGAGGCGGTCGAGATTTGGGGTGATGATGTCCTCGCGGCCGAGGCAGTGCAGATCCCGCCAGCCCTGGTCATCGCTGAGGATGAGGATGACGTTCGGGCCGTGCGCGGCGGCCTTGGCCGGGGAGGGGAGGCTCTGAAACCCGAGGAGGAGGAGGACCGCGAAGCAGCTGCGGACTGCGGTTGCGGAGACAGCAGCCATGAATTGGAGGCCACGTTTCACAGCTTCTTGCCGGTGATGGAACTGAATGGACTCGGCCCAAAGTAGCGGCTGTCCCGGGCGTTAAGGCGGTTGTCACCCAGGACGAAGAACTGGCCGGGAGGAACGGTCACCGACACATTCGGCGGTGGGTGTTGTGGGGCAGGATCAAGCGCGACTTCGTAGGACACGTTCCCGATCTGCTCGCGAAAAATCTGCAGCCCATCCGCATCCCACAGGCGTTGGCGTTCCACGGGCTTGCCATTGACGGTAAGCGACTCTCCAGCCGCCTCCACCTGCTCGCCCGGCAATGCGATCACCCGCCAGATGTAGTTGTAGCGTTGTTCATTCTCCTCGCGCACGAACACCACGACATCACCACGCTGGACACTGGCGACATCCTGGTAGGGGCGACGGACTGCAAATAACCGGCTCCCAGCCGGCAACCCGGGATACATGCCATTCTGCGGGATGCGATAGTAGCCGATGAAGAAGGTCTTGATGATCAGGAGGACCAGCACAAGGACGATGCCAGCCCAGGTTGCCACGGATTTCGCTTTGAGTGACAAGGCCATAGAAATCTGGTCGGGGCGTCTATTTTTGCAATGCCCGGATTAGCTGTTCGAACTCTTCTCGGGAACGGCCCTGACACTTGCAATGACGTTCAGCCTTTGTGCTAAAGCTATGAACTCCCCAGCCCTCGTCGACAAAGCTGGAGCAGGTAAAGTGTTCAAAGACGGTTTCTGTCACGTGGCGTGACGCACGGTGGCAACAAAGGCCAAAATCGTCATTGAAAGGCGCGTAGAACGAGCGGCCGCCACACTGCCCGCCCTGCTCGTGGACCCGCCGGGCATCCGCGTCGGCGGCAAAGCCCGAATGGAATAGAGCCTGTGCCTCGAGTGAAGAGAAGCCATCGGTTTTGATGGTGTTCAGGTTCATTCCTGTCGCTTGGCACAGCTCAATCACTTACTCAAACCACAAATGCTTATACGGATGCTGGTCCAGCAACGTCGGATACCAGCCCTTGAGTTTGGGCGATATAAGATGCTGTCTGGTATATATATAAATAGGTATTATAGGCACTTCATCCATCAGGATGGCCTCGGCCTTTTGGAAGAGTTCGAGCCGCGCGGCGAGGTCGCCGGTGCGGCCGGCCTCGGTGATGAGACGGTCGTATTCCTTGTTGCCCCAGCCGGTCTCGTTCTGGCCGCCGCCGGTCATCCACATGTCGAGGAACGTGTTGGGATCCACGTAGTCGCCGGTCCAGCCCGCGCGGCAGATCTGGTAGTTCAACTGCCGCTGGGTGTCCAGATACACCTTCCACTCCTGGTTCATCAGCTTGGCCTCAAAGCCGAGGTTCTTCTTCCACATCTGCTGGATCGCCTCGGCGATGATCCGGTGCGCCTCCTGCGTGTTGTAGAGCAGCTCGATGGGCGGCAGCCCTTTGCCGTCCGGATAGCCGGCTTCCGCGAGCAGCTTCTTCGCCTCGGCCACCCCGCCGGTGAGCTGGGCGCGCGGCGTGTAGCCGGCGGTGCCCGGCGGCGTGTGCGCGAGCGCGGGGATCTGGCCGGCCTTCAGGATGTTGTTCACGAGCGATTCACGGTCAATCGCCAGGGCCAGGGCCTTGCGCACGCGCTTGTCGTTGAGCGGCGGCTTGGTGACGTTGATGCGGTAGAAGTAAGTCGAGAGATACGGCTCGATGCGGATCAGCTCGGGATTGTTCTTCTTGTAAACGGGGATCTTCGCCAGCGGCACCGTCTCCGTCACATGGAGCTGGTCCGAGCGGAACATGCGCTCCTCCGTGTCCTGGCTGGCAATGGGATAGAACGCGATGCCGTCGAGCTTCACCGTCGCCTTGTCCCAATAGTGCGGGTTGCGCTTCACGGTGATGAGGTCGTTGATCTTCCACTGATCGAGCACGAAAGGGCCGTTGCCCACGAAGTTCTCCGGCCGCGTCCACTTGCCGCCCCGTTCGTAGGCGCTGCCGTGCTTGGTGATGGTGGCCATGTGGACCGGCATCCACGAGGTGTGGTTGATCAACGAGAGAAAGTAGGGCGTGGGTCCAACGAGGCTGATTTGGAAGGTGTGGTTGTCGATGACCTTGTAGCCCACCTGGGCAAAGTCCTTGAGCTTGCCAGTATTATATTCCTCCGCGTTCTTCACCACATAGTGCATGTAGGCGTATTGCGCCGCGAGAGAGGGTTCCAAGACACGACGGTAAGACTCGTGGAAGTCCCGCGCGGTGACGGGATCGCCGTTGGACCACTTGGCGTTCTTGCGGAGGAAGAAGGTGTAGGTGAGCAGGTCTGGAGAAATCTCCCAGCGCTCGGCGACACCCGGCACCGGGTGGAGATCCTTCGGGTCCTCATCAGTCAGGCACTCGAAGAGGCTCATGAGGATCATGTGCTCCGGCACGCCGGTGACGAGCTGCGGGTCGAGGTCGGACGGCTCGGAGCCGTTGCCGCGATGGAGGATCATCTTGCCAGGCCCGACCGCCGGGCCGGAGCCGAAGCCGGCCTTGGATTTCGAACCGCTGGACTCCGCCGACTGGTTCTCTGATTTCTTGCACCCGATGAGGAGCAGGGCCAGACACGCGACCGTCAGAAGCGCTTTCATGCCGTGAGCTTTCCGATTCCGTTCGGACGAGGGAAGCGCAAAGTTCCCGGCGGTTGCTCTCCCGGAGCGCGGCCCTGACAGTGCGGATCCTTTCTGTGGCCGCATGCGCAAAGCGGGCGAGGCCGCCCGCGCTCCGGGGCGAACCGTTTTCCAAGAGTGCACTGTCCCGCTCGGCGCGGGATCAGCGGCAGCAACATCCGTGTGCCGGGCGGTATCAAGATTTCTCAACGCCTCCGGCCAGGCGCAGCCGCACCTCAGAGGAATACGCAATGCATCCCAGTCAGGTCAAAAGATCGGGTCAGAAAGATGATGAGAAGCGGCTTTTGATTAGCGAAGGCGAATATCACTTGAAGAACAGCCAAGCGTATGAATCGATTGCAGTGTGTAGAACCATCTGAGACACTAATGCAAAGTCAACTCGTCACTCATAAAAGTCAGACTTACTAATGTAAAGTCTCCAAAATCGACGCTCCAGGATTGGATTTGGCGCGTTTTTATTCACGCCGAGGGGCGCGACAGGGTCCAGAAACTCGCGCGCTAGAATCGAACGCTAGACCCATAGGCGTCAAAATGCCCCCAAACTCGGTTTTGCCCAACGGCTGGATCGGAATTGCGGTTTCAAATTCGGCCAAATCACAGATAGACGCCGAGGAACGGACGGAACCCATGGCGGCAGGGCTCATTTTGGAACGCTGGGAACGTTGACGCGAATTTCGCTAATTGGCGCGAACTTTTGAGCCATCCCATTCGTGATAATTGGCGCAATTTGCGTCAAAAGGCCTTTTCCATTTCCTTGCCTTGCTGGTGAACACAAGACCGGGCTCTGCAACTCCGCGCTCGCTTGAAAGCCTAGCATGGACGCGGGTCGATTCCTTTGGTAAGTGAACGGCGTGCCGGTGTCTTTTCACATCAATGTTGGACGTGCTCCCGCGTCTTCGGTCTAAGGCTGAACCACGTATCGCATGCCGTTCGTTTATCCAAAGCACTATGACGTGATCGTGATCGGGGCGGGCCACGCCGGCGTGGAGGCTGCCTTGGCGGCCGCGCGCATGGGCGCGCAGACCCTGCTGCTCACGATCAATCTGGACACCATCGGCCAGATGTCCTGCAACCCCGCCATCGGTGGCCTCGCCAAGGGACATCTCGCCCGCGAGATCGATGCCCTCGGCGGTGAGATGGGCCGCACCACGGACATGACGGGCTTGCAATTCCGGATGCTCAACGCCGCCAAAGGTGCCAGCGTCCGCGCTCCCCGCGCCCAGTGCGACAAGAAGGCTTACCAGTTCCGGCTCAAGTGGTTGTGCGAGCGCCAGGCCAATCTGGACTGCAAACAAGGTCAAACCACCAAGCTTCTGCACCAGGACGGCCAAGTGCTGGGCGTCGAAACCACCTTGGAGGTCCAATATCTTGGCCGCACGGTGGTTATCACCACAGGAACCTTTCTGCGCGGTCTCATGCATGTCGGAGCGAACCAGCAATCCGGCGGCCGGGCAGGGGAAGCCGCTGCAATGGGTTTGTCCGGCTCACTCAAGGAGATCGGTATCGAACTGGGGCGCCTTAAGACCGGCACTCCCCCCCGCTTGGTGAGGAGTTCCATCGACTTTACCAAGACCGAGATCCAGCCCGGCGACGACCCCGTCCCATGGTTCACTTACTGGAAGGACGACCTGTGGAACGACGAATTGTTCCACGTGGAACATTCAAACGCGGAACGTGGAGCGCGGAACGCGGAAAGAGAGCCGCGTGCGCCCGAGTCTGATTCCGCACTCCCCGTTCCGCGTTCCGCATTTCCTCCCGGCTCCATCCTCGCCCAAAACGGCGGCCAGCTTCCCTGTTACATCACCTGGACCACCCAGCGGACGGCCGAGATCATCCGGGCGAACATCCACAAGTCGCCGATGTATTCGGGTGTAATCGAGGGCGTCGGCCCGCGGTATTGTCCGAGCATCGAGGACAAGATCGTGAAGTTCCCGGAGAAGGAGCGGCAGCAGATCTTCCTGGAGCCGGAGGGCATCGCCACGGATGAGATCTACGTGAACGGCTTCTCCACCTGCCTGCCGTTCGAGGTGCAGTATGAGATGGTCCGCAGCATCATCGGCTGCGAACGGGCTGAGATCATGCGTCCTGCCTACGCCGTGGAGTATGATTTCGCCTATCCCACGCAGCTTCATCCCAGTTTGGAAACCAAGATCTGCCGGAATCTCTTCCTCGCCGGTCAGATCAACGGCACCTCTGGCTATGAAGAAGCGGGTGCCCAAGGCATCATGGCCGGCATCAATGCGGTGCGCCGGGTGCAGGGCAGGGAGCCGATTGTGCTCCGACGGGACCAGGCTTACATTGGGGTGCTGATCGACGACCTTGTGACCAAGGGCACCGTCGAGCCCTACCGCATGTTCACCAGCCGTGCGGAGTATCGGCTCCTGCTCCGTCAGGACAATGCCGACCTCCGCCTCTCCGAGATCGGCCACGAGGTGGGCCTGCTCCCGGACCGCCTCTGGCAGAAAGTCGTGGCCAAACGCGACGCCATCGCGACCGAGCTAGACCGCTTGAGCAAGACTCACGTTGGTTCAGACTCGCAGGCCAGGATGCTCCGTCGGCCCGAGCTGAGCTACCATGACCTCCCGAACCGGAACGAGGCGCTAACCCCCGAAGTCATCGAGCAGGTGGAGATCGCCCTCAAATACGACGGCTACATCCAGCGGCAGGAAGACGAGATCGCCCGGTTCCGCACCATGGAGGACAAGCGGATCCCGGACTGGATCGACTACGCCGTGCTCCGCAACCTCCGGCCCGAGGCCCGCATCAAGCTCGCCAAGGTCCGCCCCGCCACCCTTGGCCAGGCCGCCCGCATCTCGGGCGTCAGCCCGGCGGACATCTCCGTGGTGATGGTCACCATGAAGCGCGGTCCGAAAGAAGAGGAACCCATGACCTGCGCCGCTGCCGAGCATCAGAGCGAAATCCCCGGTCACGGCCGATGCTGTGGGGACTTGTAGCCGGGAGCCGGAGGAAACGCGGAACGGGGAACGGCGAACGCGGAATCATACGCCTGCGCACGAAGCGCCCTTTCCGCGTTCCGCATTTGCTTGTTCCACGTGGAACAATCCTCGCTTGCGCAATTCCAACCCTCCGTTGGTTCTCGTTGAACTTCCCTTTGACTCAGCCGTCAAAGCTTATACAGTTATCTCGCGTGAAGGCCATCGTCACCATCTTCTTCAGCCTTGCTCTGGTGCTCTCGCATCTGACGGCCTTCGCGTCTCCCGTTCAGCTCATCTGTCAGAGTGGTTCGGCCTGTGGGTGTGGTGCGTCCGGTTGCTGCATGAAGCAGGCGGACTCGGCACCGGCACCGGTTGCTCCCGCTTCCGCGCCCGCTACTTCCCAAACCCAGCAACTACTGGCTGCCTTCCAGGCAATCGCCCAGTTCGTCCTGATCCAGCCTGAAGCTGTCGTCCGCTCTGCTTTCCTTCCCGCCCCGCCTGTCTCCGCTGACGTTCCGCTCTACTTGCGGAACTGCAGCTATCTCATCTGATCCGCCTCGCCTAGGTGTAGTGTGTCCACGCATCGCGTTGACACGTGGTTTGCTCCCTTGGTTTGGCTTGGTCAGATGTTCCACGGTTATGAAGACAGGAATTTCCATCTTATTGGCAGTCAACTTGTTGTGCGGGTTCAGTGCGCGGCTGGAGGCGGCCTCCCTTGCCGACGGCACCAACGCGCTCAGTGTTTCCCCCACGCTGCTCCTCAGCCTCTTCGACGAGGCCCGGACCAACAACGCCGGGCTGCGCGTGGCCGAGGCACGAGTCACCGTGGGTCAGTTGGACACGGAAACCGTGCGCAACTGGGATGACCCGAAGTTCAGCTTCGGCGGCGTTCTCTCCGGTCCGCGCCGGGGCCGGATCGAGGAGGATGGTGACTTGGTTTATACCATGGAGCAGAAGCTGCCCCTCTGGAACCGCCCTCGCCTCAACCGCGACATCCTCGTCGCCCAGACCCAGACCCAGACCACCGAAGCCGCCTTCCGTGAGGCCCAGCTCCGCCGGGACTTGACCAAGGGGCTGCTGAACCTGTCTCTCATCCATCGGCGAACGACCTTTCTCACCAATGACTACGCCTGGATGGATACCCTCATCGCACTTGGCGAAGAGAAGTTCCGGGCCGGACTAGGCCCACACACCGACCTGCTGCTCCTGCAAAACGAGAAGTGCAAGCTCGCCGACACCCTGCGCAGCGAGCAGAACCGCCTCCGCACGGGTGAGGCGGCGCTGAACCGGTTGCTGGGCCGGCCCTTGCAAGCCCCCTGGCCCCGCATCGAGCTGCCTCGCCTGGTCGCGCCGGTGGTCTATTCCCCTGCTCTGGCCGCCTACGCCGCCACGAACGAACCTCGTCTCAAAGTCATGCGGCAGGAGAAATCCCAGGCCCAGGCCGTCACCCGTCTCACCGAAACCATGCGGCGTCCCGACGTGAGCCTGGGCATCCAAGGCCGTCAATACAGTGGCGACGCTGGCTTCCGCGAAGGCATGTTCACCGTCAGCCTGAATCTCCCCTGGTGGAACGCCCCCAAGTATCGCGCCGACCTCAAGCGCGACGAGGCCAAGGTTCTCACCGTCGAGGCCGAGCTGGCCGATTATGAACTCAGCGTGCGGGAGGAAATCCTGCGCCTCACCCTCGCCACCGATGCCGCGTATCGTGAGGCCGTCCTCTACCGCGATGAGATCCTCCAGCGAGTGCAGCAGGCGATGGCGTCGCACCAGCTCATGTGGGAAGGCAACCGCGGTCCACTGCGGGACATCCTCGACGGCCGCCGCGCCTACCTCGACGGCCAGCTCATGCAGGATCGCGCGATCGTGGAGGAACACCAGGCCCTGGTGGAACTCGCCGCGCTCTGCGACCTGCCGGACTATTTCCAGCTCGCGCGGCTCATTGTGCAAATCGGCCAGCCGGCTCCGCATCCTCACCCTGTGCCGTCGCCCGACAAGTAATATGCCTACGTATTGTTGCGGTCTAACCATCTCTCCGGCATGAACGCCAAATTTCCCCTCGCCCTCCTCGCCACGGCCGCGCTTGCGGCTGCCGGCGGCTGGTTTGCCGCACACCAGTTCGGTGATCACAAACACGCAGCCGCTGCCCCGGCCGACGCATCGGGTCGTAAAGTGCTCTACTACCAAAGCCCCATGCATCCCTGGGTGAAGTCAGACAAGCCGGGCAAGTGCACCGTGTGCGGCATGAACCTCGTGCCGATCTACGAAGGACAAAAAGGCTTCGAGCTGGCTGCGGGCACCGTGAGCCTGGGCACCAATGTGGTGCAGGCCGCGCACGTGCAGACCGTCGAGGTCCGCCCGCGTCCGCTGCTCCGCACGCTGCGCGTGGCCGGCACGATTGACGACAATGATACCCGGCACCGCCGGCTCTCGGCCTATGTTGAGGGCCGCATCGAGAAGTTATATGTAAACTTCATCGGCGCCGAAGTGAAGGAAGGCGAGCCGCTCGCGACCTTCTATAGCCCGATGCTGCTGAATGCGGAGCGCGAATACTCGCTGCTCTTCCGCCAGAGCCAGATGGCGCACAGCACGGCCATCACGGCCGAGCATAAACGGCTGTTGAGCGCCGCCGAGCAGCGCCTCGTGCGCTACGGCCTCACCACCGCGCAGATCGCGAAACTGCCGTCCAAGTCGGAGACCAATTATCTCAGCGAGATCCTCGCGCCGATGAGCGGCACCGTGGTGAGCCGTGAAATATACGAAGGCCAGTATGTGAAGGAAGGCGACCGGCTCTTCGAACTGGCCGACTTCTTTGTCATGTGGTTCCAGTTCGACTTATATGAACGCGACTTCGCATGGGTGCGCGTCGGGCAGGAACTGGAAATCACCGTGCCCAGCGTCCCCGGAAAAAAGTTCACCGCCCTCATCACCTTCATAGACCCGAATCTCAACGACCAGACCCGCAGCGCCCGTGTGCGGGTGGAGCTGCAGAATCCGCTGCTCACCGTGCAGGGCAAATCCCGTCGCGAACTGCTCCACCGCACCTACGCCGAAGCCGTCGTGAAGCTCGACACCCCGGAGGTCCTCACCGTCCCGCGCTCGGCGGTGCTGCACACCGGTGACCGCGTGGTGGTGTATGTGGACAAGGGCGGGGGTGCCTACGAGCAACGGCGCGTGAAGCTCGGCCGCGCTGGCGACGAGCATTGGGAAGTGCTCGACGGCGTGAAGACTGGCGAACACGTCGTGACCACGGGCAACTTGCTCATTGATGGCCAGGCGCAGCTCAATTCGCAGGCCGGCGAATCGCCCGCACCCGCACCCTCCACGACCACCGCACCGGAACCCGCGCCGCAAAGCATGCAGGCCTTGCCGCCCGGCGTGAAACCCTACCCCCTCAACGTCTGCATCGTCGGCGGCGAGAAGCTCGGCTCGATGGGTGAACCCGTGTCACTGATCTACCAAGGCCAGCAGGTGAAATTCTGCTGCGGCGGGTGCCAGCCGGAGTTCGAGAAAGACCCGGCGAAATTCCTCCAGAAACTTTCGGCGCTCATGAAGAACGCCGTTCCTCAGACCCAAAGCACAAACACCCAGAAACTATGAAAACCAAAGTTGCCCTCCTCCTCACTACCACCGTCCTCGCCGTCGTCCTCGTCGGCTGCAACAAAACCGAATCCGCCCCGTCCGCCCCCAAGGGCGAGGCCCCCAAGACCGAAGCCCCGAAGGCCGGTGCCGACGCGAAGACCGCCGCCAAGCCCTACACCCTCGACGTCTGCGTCGTCTCCGGCGAGAAGCTCGGCTCCATGGGCAAGCCCTTCGTCTTTGTCTATCAAGGCCAGGAAATCAAACTCTGCTGCGACGGCTGCAAGTCCGACTTCGACAAAGAGCCGGCGAAGTTCCTCGCAAAGCTCGCCACGAAAAAGTGAGCCACTGATTTAGCCACAAAGAGACACAGAAGGCACAAAAGAGGAAAAGACATGAACACAAACACGAGAGAAAAAGACCCGATCTTTCAACTATGTGATGTCGTGCGGGAGACGAGCTTCGGGCTGCACAAATATCTTCGCCACGGACATGTGGAAAAGGTGTATCAAAATGGGCTGTTGCACCGCTTGCGCAAGCAAGGCCTCATCGTGGAGGCCGAAGTGCCGATTCAGGTGCGTGACGAAGACGGGACCATTCTCGGTGACTTCAGTGCCGACCTCTTCGTGCAGAAGGAATTGCTCGTCGAACTCAAAGCCGCGAAGCAGCTGACCGACGAGCACGTCGCCCAGATCCTCGGCTACATGCGTGCCTCCGGCATCGAGCACGCGCTGTTGATCAATTTCGGCAGCGCGCGTCTCGAAATCCGCAAATTCGTCTTAAACGACGCCTTCCGCGCCGAACCTCCCGCAGTGGCCAAACCCAGTAGTTTCTTGTCCCTCCTTTTTGCGCCGCTTTGCGCTCTTTTGTGGCCATAAATTCAGCCCTTCGTGGCCCATGATCAACCGCCTCATCGAATGGTCCCTGCGGAACCGCTTCCTGGTGGTGTGCGGCGTGTTCTTCCTCATCGCATTCGGCACACGCGCGCTCTACCGCACGCCGGTGGACGCCATCCCTGACCTCTCTGAGAACCAGGTCATCGTCTTTGCGGACTGGGCCGGGCGCTCGCCGCAGGAGGTCGAGG
>CAZOCL010000199.1:0-12063 GCA_964578245.1 uncultured Klebsiella sp.
GCGTCCTTGCGCGAGAACTCGGCGAACGACGCGGCGGTGCGCTCGAAGTCCGTCCACCACTCCAGCGCGCGGCCATCGCGGAGGAGCATGGCGACGTTCAGCTCCGGTTCGAGGTAGCGCACGCCGTGGCGCGCGAGTTCGAGATCGCGGAACCACGGCATCCGCGTGATGGCGCGGTGGAAGAACGAGTGCGGGTGATGCGTGAAACCCGGCAGATGCGGGTTCGCCATCGTGCGCAGGCCGCCGCCCGGCTCCGGTGCGCGGTCGAGGGCCATCGTGCGCAGACCGCAGCGCGCGAGGTAGCCTTGCAGCACGAGCGCGTTGTGCCCGGTGCCAAGAAGGAGCACGTCGTAGTGGGACATGAGTTAGAGACAAACCACGAAGGAACACGAATGAACACGAATTGGAATCATGGCGGGCATCGTTGGTTGCTTCTCATTCGTGTGGATTCGTGTCCATTCGTGGTTGCCCGTGGTTACCCAATTTCCGGTCCGGCCAGGGCGAAGATCTTCTGCGGATCGCCCGGCCACTTGTTCTCGCCAAGGAACATGCGGATGAGCGGACGCTGGGGCTGGAAGCCGAGGCGCCGGGCCAGTTCCACCGCGCCGGTGTTGGGGTCAGGGATATCCCAAAAAACACGCGTGCTCTCCAGTGTATAGGCCAGCACTTTTATCAATGGACCGGCCGCAGCGATGGATTCGCCGACGATCGGACCGAGGTAGTAGGCGCGTGCCCCCTTGCGGATGACCCCGTAGGCAACCGGTCGCTTTTTTACGGTCGAGTGGATGAACGAGAGCTGCACCTGTCGAACGATGCTTTGGACCATCCGCCAACGGTTCACGCCAAATGCATCCAAATCCATCATCCTCGGCGCGTCTCCATCGGTGTCAAACCAGCGTCGGACACGGTAAACCATCTGTTCGGCGGGCATTTCCACGGTGTCCGTCTGCCACCGCTGCAATGTCCACTCATCCTTGAACCCCAGCGTGTCGTAGAGCGCTTTGCCCAGCGGCGTGGCATCCAGCTTGATGCACGTGACGCGTGGCTTAAGGAACGTGATGCAGTGCTCCAGCAGCGCCCGGCCGATACCGCGCCGCCGCGCGTCGGGATGCACGAGCACCATCCCGATCCACGCCACCTTGTCCTCGTAAATGGTCGTGGTGGCCGTCCCAACCGGCTGACCATCCCACTCGGCGATGAAGCACCCGTCCGGCTGGTGATTCAACAGCCGCAGCCAGTCTTCGGGCGTCTGATTCCAGCCCACCAAGGCTCGCAGCGAGTCGGCGAACTTGAAGTCCGTCGTTTGAAACAGCCGGATGCGCAGGGAACTCACGCGGGAAGGCTAACCGGAAGGCCACTGGAAAGTGAACCATGTTGTGCGGTCTCCCACCGGTAGGCCTGCCGCGCTTCAGGGCAATGGATTCGGGTCTAGACGCGAACCAGCGGAGTGCTAGTCTCGGGCTGTTCACCAACCATCGGCACCTATGTCTATCCAGGCGCGTCATGCTTGTCGCGGGGGGCACTCGGGTTTCACCCTGATCGAACTCCTCGTGGTCATCGCCATCATTGCGATTCTAGCGGGGATGCTGCTGCCAGCGCTGGCAAAGGCGAAGAATTCGGCAAACAAAACGCTGTGTGTGAGCAATCTGAAGCAGTGGGGCGTGGCCATGAATGTTTACGCCGGGGATCATGACAACAAGTTCCCGCCGGGCACGGACGTCATCGGCGGGGTCAACTACGGCAGGGACGAGAGCTGGATCGGACCTTCTGTGCTGCGGTTGTATCAGGGCTATCTGCTCCCCGCGTCCACCACTGCTTCCAGCACCAAGAACAGCCCGCTCTATTGTCCGACTGGCGAATACCATCGCACTTACGACCAACTGGTGCTGCAGCCGACGGTCGGAGCGAACTATGGAAATCCGAACGTGCCGCATACGGAGCTTTCCGGTTACTTCTATCTGGTGGGGCGCACGCCAGCCGAAGTGGCCGCGCGGGCCACCTTCGGCGCTGGTAACGTGCCCAACTGGCTGACCCGCACCCGGCTCGGGAGCGCCTACGCGGACGGCCCCATCGTCACGGACATGCTGCAAGTGCTCGGCACCCCGGGGGCTCAACCCACCGGACGGCCCTTCACTCTCACGGCCCCGGCCTGGAAGACCACGGTGGCCGGGGTGCAGGTTTCGAGCACAAGCCATCGTGGCACCACTGGCGCGATGGAAGGCGGGAACTTTCTGTTCGAGGATGGTCATGTGGCCTGGTATAAGGAGAATGTCATCAACCTGGGGTCGCAAATCGGGGGATGGTTGTGCTTCTACAACATCCAGTGACCGGGGTGCGTTGGGAAATGAATCTTGAAATCGAGACGGCCGGGCACCTTCGGGCATGAGTGTGTCTTTACACAGCCGCTGAGGCCAAGCCGGCGGGGAGGCCAAGCGATACAGTCCGCAAGACGCGGGCGCTCGGCGGGTCGAGACGGGGCAGTGCGCGGATGCTGCGCATCCGGTGAAGCCAGCCGCCTTGTCTCCACGTCAGAATTACTCAATGATCGCGTCCATGTCGTTCAGTTCCCGGTTCATTCTGGTCGCGCTGGCCATCACCACCCACGGTGCGGTGGCGGCCGCGAAGGTGGACTTCTCCCACCAGATCGTCCCCATCCTCCGCGAGCACTGCGCGGAGTGCCACGCGGGCGACAAGAAGAAGGGCAGTTTCAGCATGAACGACCGGGCCTCGCTGCTGGCCGGTGGCGAGAGCGGCAAGGCGGTCACCCCTGGCAATGCGGCCAAGTCCCCGCTGATCGAGGCCGTCATCTCCAAAGACCCGGACAAGCAGATGCCACCCAAGGGCGCTCGCCTTTCGCCAGAGAAGGTGAAGCTGCTGCGTGACTGGATTGATGCCGGGCTGCCTTGGGAGGAGGGCTTCGCTTTCAAGAAACCCGCTTACGAACCACCGCTCAAGCCGCGCCGGCCCACGCTGCCGCCGGTGGTTGCGGGCCGGAGCAATCCCGTGGACCGCATCCTGGATGCCGATCTGGCCGGGCGTAAGGCCACCACGCCGAAGCCTGTCGATGACGCGACGTTTGCCCGCCGTGCTTACCTTGATCTCGTCGGGCTGCTGCCCGAACCGGCGGCGCTGGAGAAGTTCCTGGCCGACAAGTCGGCGGACAAGCGTGCGAAGCTCGTGCGCGAACTGCTCGCGAATGACACGGCCTACGCCGAGCACTGGCTGACGTTCTGGAATGACCTGCTCCGCAACGACTACTCGGGCACTGGTTTCATCACCAGCGGGCGCAAGCAGATCACCAAGTGGCTCTATCGCGCACTGGTGGAGAACAAGCCCTACGACCAGTTCGCCCGCGAGCTGATCGCCTACACGCCGGAGAGCGAGGGCTTTGCCGCCGGCATCAAGTGGCGCGGCGACGTGAGCGCGGGCGCGACCACGGAGATTCAGTTTGCGCAGTCCGTGGGCCAGAGCTTCCTCGGCATCAACCTCAAGTGCGCCTCCTGCCACGACAGCTTCATTGACCGCTGGAAGCTGGAGGAGTCCTACGGCCTCGCGGCCATTTACGCGACTGGCAAAATGGAGATCCACCGGTGCGACAAGCCCGTGGGCAAGACCGCGCAGGCAAGCTGGCTTTTCCCGGAGCTGGGGCAGGTGGATGCGAAAGCCTCCCAGCCCGAGCGGCTCAAGCAGCTCGCGGCGCTGATGACGCATCCTGACAACGGCCGGTTTACGCGCACCATCGTGAACCGCCTCTGGCACCGCCTCATGGGGCGCGGCATCGTGCATCCGACGGACGCGATGCAGACCGAACCTTGGAACCACGATCTGCTCGACTACCTCGCGGCGGATCTGGCGGACAAGCAGTTTGACCTGAAGAAGACGCTCGAACTCAACGCCACCTCCGCCGCTTACCAGTCGCACGCGCAGGTGGTGGGCAAGGATGCGGACGAGCATGCCTACAGCTACGCGGGTCCGCGGGCGAAGCGACTCACTGCCGAGCAGTTCGTGGACGCCGTCTGGCAGATCACCGGCGCGGCGCCGACGCGCTTCGATGCGCAGGTGGTGCGGGGCCGGGCCGACCCCGAGGCGGTCAAAGCCATGACGCTAACTGGCCACTGGATCTGGTCGCATGCTGACGCGGGCAACGCCAAGCCCGGCGAAGTGATGGTGACACGGAAGCAGTTTGTATTGAAGGCACCGCCGGTGGCGGCCGGGGCGGTCGCTGCCGCGGACAATTCGTTCAAGCTTTACGTGAATGGTGTGCTGACGACGACGAGCGAGAACTGGGAGAACCCCGAGGCTATCGCGCTGGAGCCGCGCATCAAGCCGGGCCGCAACGAGGTCGTCATCGTGGCGAAGAACGGCGGCACCGGGCCGAATCCCGCCGGGCTGTTCTTCGAGGCGCGGTTCAAGTTTGCCGATGGCTCCACGGAGACGGTTGCCACGGACGCCACTTGGAAGTGGACCCAGTCGCAACTGGACAACAAGGGCAAGTTCCCTGAGGAGCCACGCGACTGGCAGCCGGTGGTGGAGGTGTCGAACTCGGCGTTGTGGAATGTCAAAATCGGCAAGCAGCTCGCCACCCAGCTTGCGCAGGCCGCCAACCCTCAGGTCCCCATGGTCCGGGCCTCGCTGCTAAAGAATGATGTTCTCATGCGAGCGCTGGGGCGTCCGCACCGCGAGCAGATTGTCAGCGTCCGTCCGAACGAGCTGAACACGCTGGAGGCGATTGACCTGAACAATGGGCAGGCCCTGGCCACCCGGCTGGAGCAGGGCGCGACGCGCATTCTGGCGAAGTCATGGGCGGACAGCGAGGCGTTGACCCGCTGGCTCTACCAGTTTGCACTCGCCCGGGTGCCGAGCCCCGAGGAGCTGGTTTTAGCGCGGGAAGTGCTGGGGGAGAAGCCGACGGGGCAGGGGGTGCAGGACTTGCTCTGGGCGGTGCTGATGCTGCCGGAGTTTCAGTTGGTGCGGTGAAGGCGACGGACTTGTTAAACCGGCGATTATCGGCGATTTATCAGACCATGAGCACTGTGCAGCTAGCTGTGGAAAAGGTGAAAAGCCTGTCGGACAGCCAGGCGCAGGCGCTGTTGGATTGGCTGGCGAAACAAGAGCCACGTCCACGCGCGGCGAAGACGCCCGCTCCGCCTCGTCGGAAGCGGAAGCGGAAGCAGACCATGAAAGAGTTGATGGCATGGTATGCGTCCATCCGAAGGACGACTGACTGGGAGCCACCTCGGATGCCGGATGACCTTGTTCAGCGCGTGAAGTTATTAATTTTGTTCTGGATCGACGTCAGTCTGTTTGGACGGGCTGGCTGCAAAGTGCTGAATCCTTGGAACTGAATTCGCTTGAGCGCGAAGACGCTGCTTCTCCGTCGAATGAACGCTGAGTAATTATTGATCAATTTTTGATGAACGCGCTATCGCTCGACCCGCACAACACCCGCCGCGACTTCCTGCAGAAGCTCGCCGCCGCCACGACCGCCACGATGGCCATGGGCACGCCGCGCCTGCTGGCCAACGAGAAGCTGGTCCAGCCCACGGCCACGGCGGACTCATGCATCCTGATCTGGATGGGCGGCGGCATGGCTGCGCCGGACACCTTTGACCCGAAGCGTTATCAGCCCTTCGAGAAGGGGGTGCCGGTGAAGAACATTCTCAGCACGTTCCCGGCGATTCCCACGGCGGTGGATGGCGTGAAGATCTGCAAGGGTCTGGAGCAAATCGCGTCGGTCATGGATCGCGCCACGTTGATCCGCAGCGCCACGCAGCCGGACCTCGGGCACATCCTCCACTCGCGGCACCAGTATCACTGGCACACGGGCTACGTGCCGCCGCAGACGGTCGCGTGTCCACACCTGGGCGCGTGGATGGCCAAGGTGCTTGGCCCGCGCAATCCGGTGATGCCGGCCTTCATCAACGTCGGGCAGCGGCTCGAAGGCGTCGGTGAGCAGGAGGAGTTGAAGGCCTTCACTACCGCTGGCTTCTTTGGCAACGAGTTCGGTCCGATGAACCTGCCTTACCCGGATGACGCGGCACAGTCCGTGCGCCCGCCCAAGGGGATGGAGCCGGGCCGGTTCGACAACCGCTACAGCCTCTATCGCAAGCTGGTGGACAAGAATCCGCACCGGGAGTTCATGAGCGACTTCCAGCAGGAGTCCATGCTGCGCTCGCTGGACAACGCGCACCGGCTGCTCAGCTCGAAGGAACGGGCGGCGTTCGATCTCTCGCTGGAACCGAAGGAGAGCTACGCCAAATACAACACCGGCCGCTTCGGCCAGGGCTGTCTGCTCGCGCGGCGGCTGGTGGAGAACGGCGCGCGGTTTGTCGAGGTGACCACGGAATACGTGCCGTTCCTGCATTGGGACACGCACAAGGACGGCCACGATACGGTGGCGGGGATGCACAAGATCATGGATGCGCCCATTGCGCAGCTCGTCCGGGATCTCGAAGCGCGCGGCCTGCTGAACCGCACACTGGTGGTCATCGCCAGCGAGTTCAGCCGGGACGCGATGATCGAGGGCATCCCAGGCTCGAACGCGAAGGACCAGGCCACCGCCCCCAGCGAGACGCTCCAGGAGATGAAGCACTACGGCTTGCACCGGCACTTCACCGGCGGCACGAGCGTGGTGATGTTTGGCGGCGGGGTGAAGAAGGGTTTTGTGTATGGCCAGACAGCGGATGAGCGGCCGCTGATCGCGATCAAGAACCCCATGCCCGTGATGGACCTGCACGCCACAATCTTCACGGCCATGGGCGTCAGTCCGAAGACGGCGTTCGACATTGAGGGGCGGCCTTTCTATGCAACGGAGGACGGGAAGGGCAAGGCGGTGAAGGAGATTTTTGCGTAGGCTGGAGATCGGTTAGAAAGTTCCCTTGACGACGCAGTTGAAGGGGTGAAGATGCGCGAATGGAACTGTGGGGCTCCCGGGGATCTCGTTTGCGTGGATTCACGCTCATCGAACTGCTCGTCGTCATTGCCATCATCGCCATTCTTGCGGGCATGTTGCTGCCGGCGTTGAGCAAGGCGAAAATGAAGGCGCACCTGGTCCGGTGCACCTCCAACACCAAGCAGATTGCCCTGGCGATGACGGTATATACCGGTGATTTCGACGAGCGTTACCCGGTGCATTCCGGCTGGGGCGACCTCGGAGGCAAGACGCCAGACGCGGTCCCGGTGTTTACCCTCGCGGCGAACCATGGGGTTGGCACGACAGAGGCCAACCGGGTGCTCAATCCCTATACCGGCGGGCCGGGTGTCTTCCTCTGTCCACGGGATGCCGGGGATGCCGCTTCAGTCGGGCCCGTGCCTTACTCGACCCAGGTGAAAAAGTGCTTCGACAGCTACGGCACGAGCTATCTGGTGGAATGGGACGTGTCGGCGTTCGGGGTTGGTCAGGTGACTTCGGCGACGGTGGGCAACGGCAAGCGGACTACCGAATACAGCCGTGCTGTGGACCGGAAGATTCTGTTCGGCGACTGGAACTGGATGCCGAACCGCGTCGCCACGGTGGCAGCTGGCCAATGGCACAACACCTACAACCAAAAGCGGTCCAACATGGCCTTTGCGGACGGGCATTCGGATTACTTCGAGTTCCCCGCCAACTATCCCACCTACACCGCTGCCGTGGTGCCCGACCCGGATTTGCGGCCCTTCTGGTAGGCGGGACATTGGGATGCTTGTGACCATCGGCCAAAGGCCAGCGGTCATGGAATCCATGCCCTTGCGGTCGCAGCAATACCAAGCGCTCCTGCTTCGTCTGCTGTTCCTGACATGCTCAATTGCTTACGGAGTCTTGCCGGTGCCGTCGTGCTGCTCGGGTTGCTCCTGCCCAGCACCGGTGCCAGCGCGGTTGCCCGGCTCGACTTCAACCGCGACATCCGCCCGATCCTCTCGGACAACTGCTTCACTTGCCACGGGCCGGATGCGCAGAAGATCAAGGGCGGTCTGCGGCTGGACTCGAAGGAGGCGGCGTTCAAGCCCGGCAAGTCCGGCGCGCTGCCCATCGTGCCCGGCAAGCCGGAAAAATCCGAGGTGGTCAAGCGGGTCCTTACGAAGGATGAGCATGACCTGATGCCGCCGGCCGACTCGGGCAAGCAGCTCACGTCAGTGCAGAAGGAAACGCTGCGCCGGTGGATTGCCGAGGGTGCGGCGTTTCAGGGGCACTGGGCGTTTGCGGCGTTGCAGCGGCCGACGGTTCCAAAACTAAGTAATCAGTCTTCAGTGTTCAGTGCTCAGTCAAAGCCTGGACGCACGGGTGCTTCAGGTCTGAACACTGAAAACTCGCAGGCCATCGACGCCTTCCTTCTCGCGCGGCTGAAGCAGGAGGGGCTGAAGTTTTCCGCCGAGGCCGACCGCACCACGCTCATCCGTCGCGTGTCCCTGGATCTCACGGGTATTCCGCCCACGCCAGCCGAGGTGGACGCGTTCCTCGCGGACAAGTCGTCGGAGGCCTACGAGAAAGTCGTGGACCGGCTGCTCGCCTCGCCACGTTATGGCGAGCGCATGGCGATGTTGTGGCTGGACTACGCGCGCTACGCGGACAGCCATGGTTTCCAGACGGACAGCTCGCGCAGCATGTGGCCGTGGCGGGACTGGGTGATCAAGGCGTTCAACGAGAACCTGCCGTTTGATCGCTTCACCGTTGAGCAGCTCGCTGGCGATCTGCTGCCGAACCCGCGTCAGGACCAGCTCGTTGCCACGGGCTTCAACCGCAATCATCGCATCAACGGCGAGGGCGGCTTGATCGCGGAGGAGTGGCGGATCGAGACGATCATTGACCGCGTGGAGACCACTGGCACGACGTGGCTGGGACTGACCTTCAACTGCTGCCGCTGCCACGACCACAAATATGACCCGATCACGCAGCGGGAGTTCTATTCCTTCTTCGCGTTCTTCAACAGCGTGGAGGAGACGGGCACGCTCAGCGGCACGCGCGCCAATCGCGGCGGAGGCAACCCGGAGCCGACCATTCACGTCACCACGGCGGACCACGAAGTGAAGCTGGCTGCGCTGAATCAGGCACTCCAGTCAGCGGAAGCGAAACAGGCGGATGCGATGAAGCAACTGCCCCGGTTGATCCAGGAGTGGGAGCCGACGTTCATCGCGAAGCTGGATGAAGCGGCGGGTGCGTGGAAGCTGCTGGAACCGGTCGCCGTTAAGGCCGATGGGAAGACGACATTTACGCGCAAAGAGGACGCTTCCTGGCTCGCCGTCGGGGCCGCCGCCGCAAACGAGACTTACACCGTCACTGCGCCGGTCGCGGCGGGGACCTTTGGCGGGGTGCTGTTGGAGGCGTTGCCGGATGACTCGCTGCCCGCGCAGTCCGTGGGCCGCGCGTTCAACGGGAACTTCATCCTCAGCGGCATCGAGGCGGAACTCAGTGCTCCGTCGCTCGCGCAGCCGGTGAAGGTGAAGTTCAACAAGGCCGAGGCCAGCTATTCGCAGAAGGGCTACGAAGTCGCCGGCCTCGTCAGCCCCAAGGGTGGCAAGGGCTGGGCGGTGGACGGGCCGACGCGCAAGGAGCCGCTCAAGGCGATGTTCCTCGCCGAGCGCATCGTCACCGTGCCGGAGGGAGCCACGCTCAGCCTGCGCCTGCTGCACAAGGCGAGCAACCAGCACTCCATCGGGCGCTTCCGCCTGTCCGCGACCTCGCTCGCGCCGGGCCTGGCAAAGCTCGAAGGCGGGGCGCAGGTCCCGCCGGGGTTGAAAAAGATCTTTGCGACGGAACCCTCCAAGCGCACGGCCGCGCAGACCGCCGAGCTGCAAAAATTCTACCGCGCCAATGTGGAGAATCCGGTCAAGGTGGCCGACGCCAACGTGGCCGCCGCGAAGAAGGCGCTGGATGATTATGAGTTGAAGCTGCCCACCACCATGGTGATGAAGGAGATTGCCCAGCCGCGCGATGCCTTCATCCTGGTGCGCGGCGAGTATGACAAGAAGGGCGACAAGGTCAGCGCTGGCGTCCCGGCCGTGCTGCCACCGCTGCCGGCGGGATCGCCCACGAACCGCCTGGGCCTTGCGAAGTGGCTGGTGTCGCCCGAAAATCCGCTTACTGCTCGCGTGTGGGTGAACCGCACATGGGAGAAGTTCTTCGGCGTCGGGCTCGTGAAGACGACGGAGAATTTTGGTTCGCAGGCCGAGCCGCCGATGCACCCGGAGCTGCTGGACTGGCTGGCGACGGAGTTCATCCGCCTGGGCTGGGACATGAAGGCGCTTCAGAAGACCATTGTGATGACGGCGGCCTATCGGCAGTCCTCGAAGGTCTCGCCGGAGCTGGTGGCGCGCGATCCCGAGAATCGCCTGCTGGCGCGTGGTCCACGCTTCCGATTGCCGGCGGAATTGATCCGTGATCAGGCGCTGGCCGTCAGCGGGCTGCTGGTGGAGAAGATTGGCGGGCCGAGCGTCCGGCCTTACATGCCGGAGGGCGTGTGGGACGAGACGAGCCGTTACGGCGATTTGCGCGGCTACAAGCACGACAACGGCGACGGCCTCTATCGGCGCACCCTCTACACGATCTGGAAGCGCACCGCCGCGCCGCCCACGATGCTGCTCTTCGACTCGCCCACGCGTGAGATCTGCACCGTGAAGCGCAGCCGGACTAATACGCCGCTGCAGGCGCTCGCGCTGCTGAACGAAGTCACCTACGTCGAGGCGGCGCGGTCGCTCGCGCAGCGCATGCTGACCGAGGGCGGCGCGACGCCGGGAGAACGCATTGCTTATGGCTTCCGCAGCTTGACCTCGCGAGCGCCGGACAAGGCGGATCTCGTGGTCCTCACCGCTGGTTTGGAGAAGCGGTTGGCGAAGTATCGGGCGGATGCGGATGCCACGAAGTCGCTGCTGGCACAAGGTGCCTTCAAGGCCGATGCGAAGCTGGACGCGGCGGAACTGGCGGCCTACACCGTGACGGCGAACGTGCTGCTCAACTTGGACGAAGTCATCACGCGCGAATGAGCGGCCAGATTCACAACACGTTGGGGGAGGCGGGATGGCCAAATTCCAAATTCCAAATTCCAAGCTCCAAAGAAGCTCCAAATTCCAAATTCCAAGCCAACTTGGGCGTGAGTTTGTTGGAACGTCCGGAGCATCCCTTGGAGTTTAGAGTTTGGAGTTTTTTTGGGATTTGGAGCTTGGGATTTGGAGTTTTCTTCAGCGCCTTCACTGCTCTGGCCGCTGCGCCCGCAGCGTCCCTGCCCGCCGATCACGCCGAGCGCATGTCGCGCGGGCTTGTCACTTTCTCCCAGCACATTCGCCCCGTGCTGGTGAAAAGCTGTTTGTCGTGTCATGGCGGCGAGAAGACCAAGGGCGGGCTGGATCTGGCGACGCGCGAGGACCTGCTCAAGGGCGGCACCGAGGGCGCTGCCATTGTGCTGTTCAGCGCGAAGGACAGCCGGCTGCTGAAGCTCGTCCAGCACGCGGAGGAGCCGCACATGCCGGAGAAGGCGGAGAAGCTGTCGTCCGAAGTCCTCGCGCGCCTGGAATCGTGGATCAACGATGGCGCGCCCTACGACAGCCCGCTCATCGCGGGCAAGGTGGCGAAGGACAAGTCGAAGGTGACGGAGGAGGATCGGAAGTGGTGGGCGTTTCAGCCGCTGGGGAAGGTGGAAGTGCCGAGTGGGAAGTATTTAGTAATTAGTAATCAGTCTGCCGGTTCAGGAACCCCGGGCACCACAGCGCGCCCGGCAGCCCCACTAAGCACTCAATCACTAATCACTAATTACTCTCCCATCGACCGCTTCCTCCTCGCCAAGGCCACCCCGCGCACGCTCGCCCCGCCTGCCGAGAAGCGCACGCTCATCCGCCGCGCCTGCCTGGACCTGCACGGCATTCCGCCGACGCCGGAGGAAATGGAGGCGTTCGTGAAGGACACTGCCCCCGATGCCTGGACGAAGCTCATCGCTCGCCTGCTGGACTCCCCGCGCTACGGCGAGCGCTGGGCGCGGCATTGGCTGGATGTGGCGCGGTTCGCGGAGAGCAGCGGCTTTGAGCACGATTACGACCGGCCTGGCGCGTTTCACTTCCGCGACTTCGTCATCAAGGCGCTGAACAGCGACATGCCGT
>CAZOCL010000200.1:0-12020 GCA_964578245.1 uncultured Klebsiella sp.
ACCCCGGCACTCCCCCGCTGGGAGAGGGAGAATCTTCGACCGCAACGTGTCCAATTCTTGCACCCTTGCCAACCGCACCTGGCAACGTGGCTCCCTCTCCCAGCGGGAGAGGGCCGGGGTGAGGGAGGGCGCGTTCAATCGCCCACGGTGAAGACTCGACCATTGTATTCCCGGAATTGGCATCTGGCGTGGTCGTTTGGCGAGGGTGCTCGAAAGCGGCGCTGAAAGCCGCCGCACTCCAGACGCTTCGCGACGCGGGAGGCGGTTGGTGGTCGCGCCAGCGTTTGGAGTGCGGCGGCTTTCAGCGCCGCTTTTCCGTTCTCCTTTCCACAACCGGAGCTCCGGTCTCCGATCCGGCCTGCTGGCAGACTTTATGAACACGCCGGGTCGGAGACCGGCGCTCCACCGGTGGTCGGACGCCTTGCCGCATGAAGGCGGAACTCCATACTGGCGGCACTCCTGTCATTGCGATTCCTTGGACCTGTCGGCAGTATCTCCGCCATGAACATCGCTCTCCGGCCTTTGCTGCTTGGTCTCGTTGCCGTCTGCGCCACGTCCGTTTGCCTGCGCGCCCAAACCGCCGCTCCGTTGGCGGTGCCAGCTGCCCAACGCGATGCGGCTGGCACGGTCACGCTCACCTGTGCCACGTCTGGCGCGGTCATCCGCTACAGCATTGACGGCTCTGACCCGGGGCCGAAGGGCGGGCCTTATCTCTCGCCCATCGTGCTGCCAGCGGGCGGCACGGTGAAGGCGCGCGCCTACAGCCAGGATCGCAAGCTGCGGAGCGAACTCTTCGAGGCGAAGTATGAGGCGGTGGCCGGCGCGAAGCCGCAGCCCACCACGCTCGTGCCCTGCACGCAGGACCGCGACTGGCCGACCTACGACTGGGCGAAGCGCCACGCAGCGGTCACGAAGATCGCGGCGGACCGCAAGGCCTCGCTCGTCTTCATCGGCGACTCGATCACGCAGATGTTCGGTGGCGAGCCGCATGACCGCGGCCAGCCAGGCAAGGACGTGTGGGAGAAGTATTACGGCAAGCGCAGCGTGGCGAACCTCGGCTTCGGCTATGACTACCTGGAGAATACCCTCTGGCGTTTGCAGCACGGGGAACTGGACGGGGCCAAGGCGAAGGTCATCGTCATGCACATCGGCACGAACAACGCGGGGAAAAACACGCCGGAGGAAATCGCCGCCGGGGTGCGGGCGCTGCTCGGTGAAATCCGCCAGCGCCAGCCGGGGGCGAAGGTCATCCTCATGGCCATTTTCCCGCGCGGGCCGAAGCCCGACGCGATGCGCGCCAAGCTGGACACCACGAACAAGCTTCTCGCGCAGCTCGACGGCAAGGACGGCGTCACCTTTCTGGACATCGGCCCGAAGTTCCTCCAGCCCGATGGCACCATCACCCGCGAGATCATGGGCGACTACCTGCACCCAACGGGCAAGGGCTATGAGATCTGGGCCGAGGCGATTGAGCCGCTATTGGTGAAGTTGCTAGGCGAGGCGAAGTAATTGGTGGAAAGGTCACGAGGGACCGCTTGTGTGGAGTGCGGCGACTTGTCGCCGTCGAGGTCGCGTGAAGGGTGGTTGATCTCGGCGCTCACGGCTGGCGCTAGCACGTTGCCATCCGTTCTACAGGAACGCGTCTTCCACTCCGAGGTGACAAGTCGCCTGTGGAAAGCGGCGAGAACTCGCCACTCCACGTCATTGGAAGATTCCGACTTGTCGCGTCAGTTCAACGCGTCCCCGCGAGCTAATCTCGAACCTGTCAGCTCGGAACCGCTCAGGCAAAAAACACCTTCTCCGCCGTCCTTCGCAGCATCCACTCCTTGTCCGTGTCCGTGAGGAAATCGAGGCGGTCGCGGAGGAGGGCGAGGGCGTCGGTGTAGGTGTGGCCACGCTGGATTTGATAGGGGCAGTCGCTGGCCCACATGAGGCGTTGCGGGCCGAAGGTGTCGCGCAGGCGGCGGATCATCGGGCCGAAGTCGAGGTAGGGGGCGCGCTTCTGGCCGAAGGCGTAGAAGGCGGAGGCTTTCACATGCACCTGCGGGTGTTTCGCAAGGGCGCAGAGGGCGGCGATGTCGGTTTCGAGGAACTGGCCGCTCACGCCGATGCGGGCGAAGTGGTCGAGCACCACGCGGGTGCGGGCGTAGCGGGCGCACATTTGCGCGAGGCCGGGGAGGGCGTTCGGACCGACGAGGGGGCAGAGGGCGAGGCCATCTTCACCGGCGCACTTCCACATTTCGGCCATGCCGGGGGAGCCGAGCCAGGCCTCTACGGTCTGGGAGCCGGGGTTGATGCGGAAGCCGCGCACGCCTTGGCGGGCGAGGTCGCGCATGGCGTCCTGCGGGCGGGCGGCGGTAGCGTCCACGATGCCCACGCCAGCGAAGACGCCCGGGTAGCGGCACATGGCATCGAGCATGTAGCGGTTGTCGAAGCGATAGAAGCTCATCTGAATGAGCACAACACGGGTGACTCCGTGGGGCCGGACCAGGGCGAGGCATTCCTCCGCCGTGAAGCTGGGCGGCTGCATCGCGGAGGGCTGGTAGCCGGAGGCGAGCGGCCAGGCGGTGGTGTCGGGGGTCCAGATATGGATATGGGCGTCAACGAAGCCGTGCTTCACTGAAGTGTCGGGCGTGGCGCAGCCAGCCAGGGCACCAGCGGCCACTGCGGAGGTGGTCTGGAGGAAATCCCGGCGCGAAGAAGTGACTGGGTGCATGGCGTTGCGGGCAGGCTAGGAGCGGCAACCAAAGCCTGTCAACTTGCGGAAAGGGCGAAGTCGAGTGCCGGCCAGACCGAAATCGCCTTTAGATTTGTGCAACGGGATATAATCCATATCCGCTCGCTTCGAGCTCGCGGATAAATCACAGCGTGCTTCCGGCTTCTTTCAAGTCTCCGAACACCAGAGCCGGCCGTTGCGCAGCCACTCCGCCACCAAGGCACGGAAGGCGGTGGCGGGCGGGTCTTCCCGTTCCCCGGTCCACACCAGGACGAGCGGGATCGTTTGTGCTGGTGTCAGCCGGGCCGCATTCCACTGCTTCGATCTGTCGGTTTCGGCGAGGCATTCGGGAATGATGCCGATGCCCGCACCACTTTCGACCAAGCGCAGGACAGTGCTGATGAGGCTGGGCGTGTGCCCGATCTTGGGAGTGAAGCCCGCCTGCCGGCAGGCGGCCAGGATCTCATCGTGGAGGCCCGCGCCTTCGCGCCGGGCCAGCACGATCAGCGGCTGTGCGGCGAGACCACCCCACGGCAGCGTCTTCCGGGCGGCCAGGGGATGGTGGCGGGGAATGGCGGCACAGAGCCGTTCGTCGCGCAGTTTGAGGGTCTCCATGCGCAAGGCCGCATGGGCCAGGACTGGCCGGGTCAGGCCCATGTCCAGCCGCCCCTTGGCCACCATCTCCCAGACGCGTTCGGGGGTGCGCTCCTCCAGATGCACCGTCACATCCGGGCACCGTTTTCTGTATTCTTCCAGCACCCGCCCGAGAAAGCGCTGGGTCGGCGGTCCGATGTAGCCCAGCCGCAGTTCGCCGATCTGCCCGGCGGCGGCGCGCCGCACGCGCCGGACCGTCTGGTCAAGCCGCTCGAACATCAGCGCGGTCTCCCCGAGCAGCGTCTTGCCAGCTGCGGTGAGGTTGACCACGCGCCGGGTGCGGGCGAACAATTCCACCCCCAGTTCCGCCTCCAGTTCCTTGATGGCGCGGCTCAAGGCTGGTTGAACGACGTTCAGCCGCCGGGCCGCCCGGGAGAAACTCAGCTCCTCGGCGATGGCTTGAAAGTAGCGAAAATGGCGCAGATCCATGCTTGGTTATGTCGGGCTGCTATCAATGTAATAGCCAGATGCTATTTCCGTTACAAGTGGCAATCGCCTAGTGTGACCAGGAAATGATTCAGTGCGTATGAACAATCTGCACCTCGCCGTTCAGTTTTTTCTCCAGATCGCGGTCATCCTGCTGGCCTGCCGGCTGGTCGGCATGGTGGCGCAACGGTTTGGCCAGCCACAAGTCGTGGCCGAAATGCTGGCCGGCATCTGCCTGGGCCCGTCCCTCTTCGGGCTGCTCTGGCCGGAGGCGCAGCACTGGCTCTTCCCGTGGGATAAAACCCAGGCCACACGCGATACCCAGAGCTACCTTTACCCCGCCTCGCAGCTCGGGCTGGCGCTCTACATGTTCGTGGTCGGTCTGGAGTTCCGCGTGGACATCGTGCGGCAGCGGCTCGCCAGCTCGGCGGCAGTGTCGGCGGCCGGCATTGTGGTGCCGCTGGCCTCGGGGGCCGGCCTGGCCTGGGTGTTGTTCCACTACACGGAGCTGTTTCCCCGGAGCACTTCGTTGCTGGTGGGAATGCTCTTTCTTGGCGCGTCCATGTGCATCACCGCCTTTCCGGTGCTGGCCCGCATCATCCAGTTCAAAAAGCTGTCCAACACCACGATGGGCACGGTGGCGCTGGGTGCGGGGGCCATCGATGATGCGGCGGCCTGGTGCCTGCTCGCGGTGGTGCTCGCCAGCCTCGACAATAACTGGACCCACGCGGTGGCGAACATCGGCGGCGGGGCGGCTTACGTGGTCGTGACGCTGCTGCTGGTGCGGCCGCTGCTCGCGCGGGCCAGGCCGTGGCTCGTCAAGGAGGGTGCGCTCACGGAAGGCGGTCTGGCGCTGCTGCTCGCGCTGATGGCCTTGGGGGCCTGGTTCACCGACCTCATCGGGCTGCACGCGGTCTTCGGCGCCTTCATCATGGGCGCGGCCATGCCGCGCGGGACCATCACGCGCGATCTCATCGGGCGCATCCAGCCGCTCACCGTGGCGCTGTTGCTGCCGCTCTTTTTTACCTATTCGGGACTGAATACCCGGATGGGCCTGCTTGACACGGGCTTTCTCTGGCTGATGTGCGGCGCGGTGCTGGCGGTGGCGGTGCTGGGCAAGGGCGTGGCCTGCTGGCTGGCGGCGCGGGCGACGGGCATTCCGAACCGCGAAGCTTTGGGCATCGGCACGCTGATGAACGCACGGGGCCTGATGGAACTGATCATCATCAACATCGGCCTCCAGCGCGGGATCATCTCGGAGGGCCTGTTCGCCATGCTCGTCATCATGGCCGTGACCACGACCTTGATGACATCGCCGCTCTTCGAGCGGCTCGTTGGCACCGTGCAGAATCCAATTGCCAGCGAGCCAGAACCGGAGCCCGCGGCCGCCCTCAACGCTGAACTTACTCGCTAAACTATGAAACCAGACTTTGATGCCATCCTCATCGGCGGCGGGCCCGGCGGCTCCTGCGCGGCCGCGATCCTCGCCGAATACGGCCACCGCGTGCTGGTGATCGAACGGGAGAAATTCCCGCGCTATCACATCGGCGAATCGCTCATCCCGTTCACCTTCGGGCCGCTCGAACGCATCGGGATGATTCCGAAGATGAAGGCGTCGCAGTTCGTTAAGAAATACAGCGTCACCTTCGTGCAGCCTGACGGCAAGCGCTCGCAGCCCTTCTATTTCTTCAACCGCTACGACCGCGAAACCGTGGCGCAAACCTGGCAGGTGCTCCGATCCGAGTTCGATCAGATGCTGCTCGATAACGCGCGGGAGAAGGGAGCGGAAGTGCGGGAACAAACCACCGTCAACCGCCTGCTCACGGAGGACGGCCGAGTGGTGGGCGTCGAGGCCACGGACCGCACGACCGGCCGCACCTACGAGGTCCGGGCATCTATCACGCTCGATTGTTCCGGCAAGGAAGCCTTCACCTCGAACCGCCTCGGCTGGCGCATGAACGATCCCTATCTCAACAAGATTGCTGTCTGGACCTACTACCGGGGCGCCAGGCGCGGCACGGGCATTGACGAGGGCGACACCACGGTCGCCTATGTGCCGGACAAGGGCTGGTTCTGGTTCATTCCCCAGCACAACGACATGGTCAGCGTCGGCATTGTCGCGGAGGGGAAATACCTCACGCGCGGCGGCGTGAAGGAACCGCGCGCCATCTTCCATCGCGAAGTGGAGGAGAATCAATGGATCAAGGACCACCTCGCCAGCGGCGCCTCGACCGGCGACTACTTCATCACGAGCGAATACAGCCGGCACTCGCGCCATTGTGCCGCGCCCGGCCTCCTGCTCGTCGGAGACGCGCTGGCGTTTCTCGATCCCGTCTTCAGCAGCGGAGTGATGCTCGCGCTCAAGAGCGGCCAGCTCGCCGGGGAGGCTGTCCATGCGGGACTGCTCAGCGGTGATCTTTCACCCGCCCAGTTCGCAGCCTACGGCCGCACCATTCGTGAGGGCGTGGAGAACATGCGCAAGCTCGTGTATGCCTTCTACGATCCCAACTTCTCGTTCCGCGAAGTAATCCGACGCCACCCCGAAGCTGCGGGCCTCCTCACCGATTGCCTCTCCGGCGACGTGAACAAGGATTTCACCCAGCTCTGGGATTGGATTCGTGAGCTCGTGCCGCTGCCCGATGAGCTGCCCTATGGGGAACCGTTGATCCCGGACCCCAGCGCACCGGCAAGACAGCCATGAAAGCATGCGGCATCCCCGCTCCGGAGCCTTCCGCTGACCTCCCTACAGTGGCCGAAGCAGCAGCGGCTTCAGCGACAGAGCGGCCGGATGTTTCAGCCTCGCCTGCCGTGGTGGTGGGCCCCTGCGCATCGGAAGAAATCCCAGAACCGTCCAGTCCGATTTGTTATCTGAGCGAGTTCAAAGACTGGTAGCGCACCACACGAAGGGCAGAGCAGCAGGGCTGGGACAGGCAGCAGCGTCCCCGTCGGCTCGGTCTCGCGGTGGACGACGAGTTCACCGCGCACGACATCCTGACTAACTGCCGCACCTCGCTTGCCCGGTGGCTCGAGCACCGGGCGACGGATGCCTAGTCCGATTCGCGTGGCGTGAGATCAAGCGGCAGGCGGTCGAACTTGCCGTCCTTGCCCGCGCTGGCGGAGCGCGGCAGCAGCCAGCGCTCGGTGCGTGTGGCGGCCAGGACTTCACCGAACTGGATCGAGGCGTCCGCCACCGGCTCGAACTGGTGGAGCTTCAGGACCTTCTCCGGGATCTCCACCGTGATGCCCGTGAGCGTGAGCGGGTAGCGGACGATGCCGTCCTTGTCGAACTTCCACTGGCTGTTCGCGGGCCACACGGTCAGGTCGCCCGGGAAATTTCCGGGCAGGGGATAGTCAATATACTTCCAGCCATCGAAGTGGATGCGGGATTTGCCGAAGACGTCGTCGGTGTTCCAGTCGGCGATCTTGTTCACCTGCTTGTCGCCCGCGTTCTGCTGCTGCATCGCCTTGGGCATCCAGTCGAGCAGCCAGGGCGAAAGCTCGCCCCGCTGCGGTGCGCCGATGGAGCGCCAAGTCTGGCCCGAAGCGTCGCGCAGCTCGAAGATGATGCGGCCCCAGCCGGAGTTGCCCTTGATCTGAATCGCGATGCTGGTGGGCTGGCCGGTCAGGGTGACGGGCTGGTTCAACGCAAAGGTGGAATACATCGGCATCGTGGCTTTACCGGTAGTCAGCGGCTTGGGCGTTACCTTGACGGCCGACACCGGCGCCGCAGGTGAGGGAATGATGCCTGTGGCGGGGACGGTCTCGACCTGGTAGTCGCCCTTGCGCCGGGGGTTCATGAAGTTGTAGGCCTCCAGTTCGGGGTCGCGTGTCGGGAGGACTTTCCAGAGCGCCTGCCAGTCGCCGGTGGGATTGGGGACGAGTGTCTGAAGCTGGCCGGCGGGCCGAAACTGCGGCGCAGTGGGTGACTGGGCTAGGGCGGACTTGATCTTGGCCGAGGCCACGATGAAGCACGGACGTTCCACCGCCGTGAGCACGAGCTTGCCATCTTCGTGGCGCACTCCGGGAGGCGGATTGCCCTGTGCATCCACGATTTCCGTCACCTGGCCGCCCGCGAATTCAATCGTCACCTTGCGCGGGCCGCTCACGTTCCACACGCATGTGACCTGGCCCGGCCCGGGCCGGTCAAACTCCACGGCGTAGAGGCTGGTGGAACCCGTCTCCAGCAGGCGCGGGGACTTCGCCCCGTCCAGCATCCGCGTCAGCGTGGCGTAGGCGACATAGGACGGCTTGGGGTTCAGCTCGGGCATCTTGTAGAGGATCCCGGACGCGCCCCAGTTGCTGAACCGGTAGCTGTTGCCCACGTCGGAAATGCAGCCCATGCGAATCTCCGGCACGCCCCAGATGAGCGAGTGCATCGCATGGCGGATGAAGTAATTCGCCTGGGTCTCCGGTGCGAGGTTCCCGGGGTTGGTGTTCGGGTAGCAGATTTCGTAGCACTGCGTCACCGGCTTGTTCTTGTAGCCGTAGTGATCGAGAAGCTGGCGGTCCATCCACAGGCTCGAACCAAAACCAACATAGTCCGGCGGCTGCGCTTCCGGCATGCGGCCGAAGGTGCCGGACTCATTGCCCAGCGAGTCGAAGAGTTCGGCCGGGAAGCCTGCGCGCAGCAGCTCTTCCTTGGTGGGCAGCGGTCCATTGCCCAGGCGCAGGTGAATGTCGGGATATTTGGCTTTGACCGCCCTAGCGCCCTCAATGCACTTCTCCAGCAAGTCTTTGAACCGCTTCTGCTCGTCGAGCTTCTCGCCGGACTGAAGCTTGTAGGGCGGCCGGTCGTGGAAGATGTCCGGCACACGCTGCACATGATTTCCCGAGATGGAATCCTCGTGCAGGATCAGCGCCACTTTCTTCACCGAGTCCGTGTTGCGCGCATAGAAGGCGTCCACGCCCGAGGTGTAGGTATTGTCCTTCGTGCTGTAGATGATCTTGGGCTCATTGCCGCAGAGCACACCGTATTTGGCGCGGTCCTCCGGCTTGAAGCCGAACATGCCGTAGCGGATGCCGGCCTTCTTGTAGAGCGGGCCGACCTGGTCGGGATCGCCGCTGCTGTAGTGGCCGCCGGTGAAGTCCCACACGCCGAAAGGCGAGCTATCGCGATACTTGCGCGTGTCCGGCGGCAGCACGGCATAGGTCGTGCGCCGGGTAAGCGTCCAGTCGGTCCCGGTCGCGCCGGGCATCTGGATGTCCACCGCGATGTCGTAGTAGCCGAGCTTGGTGTAGCCGGGGTCGAAGGGAACGGACTTGGTCTGGCCGGGGGCGACGGTGCCCTTGAGCGCGGCGTCATGGCTGGCGGTGAGCGTGGCGGTGTCACCGTCGAGATGCCGGGTGCGAACCGTCAGATTATAGCTTTGCGGCGCGGCGGTGACGTTTTGCAGCGCAAGGGTGAAGCGCGGTTTTTCCGGCAGTTCAAACACGTGCCCCGGCACGCCGCTGGTCAGCTTGAGCTGCAAGGGCGACTTTTCCAACGTCACGGCCGCGATGCGCACGCCCGAGGGCAGTCCCTGCGGACGGTAGCGGAAGCGGTTCGGGTCCGGGCTGCGGCGCTGCATGTGCACTTCCTTCGTGATCTCTATCTCCATCGTCGGACGCGCGGCCAGGTCCTGGCCGAAGGCGGCGGAGAAGGGGACCACCGTGTGCGAGAGCTTGCCCAGCGGGGTGTCCACGACCTTGGCCCCGGCCTGTTGCAACTCCACCGTCGTCGGCACGGTGACGGCGAAGTCATGCTGCAAGGTCTGCCCGCGCACGTCATACGAGCCAGCCCGCAAGGTCAGCACCGGCGACGTCTTCTCGTCCGTGACGGCATACGCGAGCACATGGGCCGCGACGTAGTCCGCGACCGGCACCCGCAGCATCGGCATCCGGGTGTCGTTCATGAAGGGCGCGCCGTTGTCGTAGTCCTCGTAATAGCTGCTGGGATTCGCTACCGCGTCGATCCAGCGCGCATCCTTCAGGTTGAGCATGTTCTTCTCGCCGGGACAGAGCCGGAACGGGATGCCACCCGCCAGGATCACCTTGGACTCGGGGAGCTTCGCTTCCCCGAAGTGGTCGTTGGCAAGCTGATCCAGGGTGACGTTCAGGAAGGTGCTTCCCGCGGTCGATGTCGCAACCTTCACCGTGCCCAGTTTCACGTTCTGAAACGGATAGATGGCCGCCGGGCCGTTGAAGTCCTGTCCCGGCACGACCATGGCCAGCGCACCGTCCAGATAGACCGCCAGTGAATCGGGATGATACTCGACCCGCACCGGGATGGCGCGGTTGAGGATGCTGATGGGGTCGATCTTCTCGGCGACCAGTTTCTGCTGCGCCTTTTCGGCGGCGGGCCAGTAGGCCAGCGTGTCGCGCCGTTTATCAATCGCCCAGCGGAGCTTGCCGTCCACGTTGGCAAAGACGCCGCCGTTGATGCTCAGTGCCCAGCCGTTTTTGTCGCACGAGATGGAGATGGAATACTTGGCGGTGTCCGAGGTGTGGTTGCCCGTGGGCGTGCCGGTGACGGCGGGACGGAACACGGCCGTGCCGATGCCACCATACTGGAGGTTGAACTCAACGGCCTTGCCCGGACCGAGCGGCTGGTTCAGGAGCAGTCCCCCGTAGCCCTTCTTGATGATCCCGTAGCCGTCCTGGCTCTCCTCCAAGACGCCCAGGCCAAAGAAGCCGGGCTTGGCAAGCGCTTTGGCGGTGGTTGGCAGCGTGAAGACGTTCGGGCTGGCCGCTTGCGCGGCAGCGTCCTGCAAGCCTGCGCGCAGACAGCACAACGCGATGCAACCGGCCCCCACCACAACTGCCAGCGCGGCGCGGCTGATGCGGGAGCGTGGGGTGGAAGCAGTCGGAGGGGATTGTCTTTTCATAATGAGCGGCCCGCGCGAACGGTCGCGCATAGCAGTGGGGAAGAAAGACGCCCCCCGTAGCCGCAACCTTCAGGTTGCGCCGGCGCGCGGGTGCGGTCGAACTCGGGTTTCGGCTCCTTGTCGCCCCGGGAGCACCACCCCGTCGTTCCCGTCCAACTGCCATGCGCGCCGCAACCATTGCTCCGTCTCCGTGTTTCACCCGATGACACCGGCCCTTGCGACTCGCTATGCTGCCGCCCGTTCTCCCATGACCGCCTCGCACCCAGATGCGTCCGCCGCACAATTTTCATACAACTCTTTTACCTCCGCCTCGCATCCCGGTCCCCGTCCTCCCCTAGCTTTCCCCTCGTTCGCCGCCATGAAAACCATTGCCCGCCCCTTCCTGCTCCTGTTCTTACTCTTGCTCTTAATCTCTCCGCCCGCCCCCGCCCAGGTCCTCCTGAACGTGGACTTCGGCGTCGGTGCGCACAGCCCCAAGCAGGGCTTGGCCGCCACCGGCCTGGGCACCAATGACTTCTGGAACCTCCACGCCCACTACAACCCCCGCTTCGCCCCCGGCCAGCCGCCCGTCCCCAACCAGACCACCGCCGGCCTCAAGTTCGCTGACAAGTCCGACTCCGGGGTGTCCGTCACTGTCCAGAACGCCCCCGGCGTCTGGGGCAACGCCTCCAGTGACCCCATGTTCGATTCCTTCCTCTTTGCCCAGAACGGCTCGAACATCGTCGTGACCCTCCGCGCCCTGGAAGCCGGCCGCTATCACTTCTACCTCTACGGCCACGCCGACCCCGACGCCACGCCGGAACAAAACTCCGTCTTCACCCTGCGCAGCGGCACCAACACCCTGGGGCCGCTGGCCGTCGGCTCCGCCGGGGGCTGGAAGGCGTCCATGGGCTGGCAGGAAGGCCGGCAGTTCCTCGTGTTCCGCGATGTCCCTGTGGAGAAGGACCAGCCGGTGGTCATCGAGGTGGCCCCCGGTCCCGGTGGCGTCGCCGTGCTCAACGGCCTGCAGATCATCTCGCGCGGCTCCAGCCCGCCCAAGACCATTGGCTTGACCACTCTGCCGGTGCCCGCCACCTACACGAACCTCATCGTCCGCGAAGTGCGTTACGACGGGAAGGTCTCGGACACCGAAGCGCGGTTTGCGACGACCGTCGAGATCGAGTCACTCACGACCAACGAAGTCAGTGCGGTCCTCTTCCAAGGCGACGTGGCCGTCTTCGCGCCCGAACTGCCCGCCGGCCTCCGGCTCACGCGCGAGTCGGCGGAGCGAACGCTCGGCAAGTCGGCCAGCCCGCGCTCCGGCATTTACCGGCTGCACTGCGCCAAGCCCGGGGTCCACACCCTGAAGCTGGAAGTCATCG
>CAZOCL010000201.1:0-11878 GCA_964578245.1 uncultured Klebsiella sp.
CGTGCCCGTGTGCGCCTGCTCGAAGCGCCCGATGCGCCGCGTGTCCGCCCCGGTGAACGCGCCGCGCTCATGGCCGAACAGCTCGCTCTCCAGCAGCGTCTCGGGGATCGCCGCGCAATTCACCGCCACGAACGGCGACCGCGCACGGTCGCTGTGCTGGTAGATGGCGCGCGCGATCAGCTCCTTGCCCGTGCCCGTCTCGCCCCGGATGAGCACGTTCACCGGCTTCGCGGCGATGCGCCCGACTTCCTTGTAAATCGTCTGCATCGCGCGGCTCTGGCCGATGATGGCCGCGTGGTCCGCCGCGCCGGCCGCGCCCAGGTCCACCGGCTCGGTCATCAGGCGGTGCGCCGCCAGGCCCCGGGCCACCAGCTCGATCAGCTCGCCCATGTCGAAGGGTTTCAGGAGGTAATCGAAGGCCCCGACCTTGATCGCCTCGATGGCCGTCTCCGTGGTGCCATGCGCGGTCATCAACACGATGGGCAGCCGCGGCTGGAGCGTGTGCAGGCGGCGCACAATCTCGATCCCGCCGAGGCCCGGCAGCTTCAGGTCGGTGAGCACGAGGTCGAAGGACCGCTGCTGCGCGAGCATCAGGCCGTCGTCCCCGCGCGCCGACTGCGTCACCGTCCAGCCTTCCGCGGCGAGCACGCCTTCAAGCGAGGCGGCGATGGCGGCGTCATCTTCAATCAGCAGAATCTGGCTGGTCATGGGCGGGCGGGCGCAGGCGGGAGCACGATGCCGAACACGGTGCCGTGGTTCACGCGGGTCTGATACTGCAGCGCGCCGCCGTGCTTTTCAACAATGCGGGCGGCGATGGCCAGGCCGAGGCCCGTGCCGGTTTCCTTGGTGCTGAAGAACGGGTCGAACAGGCGCTTCTGCACTTCCGGCGGGATGCCCTTGCCCGTGTCCGTCACGTCGAGGATGACCGCCGCCGCGCTGCCCTGGGCGGACTGCCGCGTGCCGGCCCGCGCCTGCAGGGTCACGCTGCCGCCGGCACCGGAAGCCTCGGCCGCGTTCTGGATCAGGTTGATGAGCACCTGCTTGAGCTGCTCCGGGTCCACGCGCACGCTCAACGCGGCGTCCCCGGGCAGGAGCCGGAGCTGCACGCCGCGCTGGCCCAGGGACGGGGCCAGCAGGTCGCACGCCTCCCGCAGCACCTGCTCCGCCGGGACCACCACCAGATCGGGCTCAGAGGGCCGGGCGAAGGTGAGGAAATCCTTCACGATACGTTCGAGCCGGAGGATTTCCTGGCTGATCATCTCGCCATCCACGCGCTCCGGCGAGCCGGGCTTGAGATGGCGGGCCTGGGTGAAGAGCCGGGCCTTGATCGCCGTGAGCGGGTTGCGGATCTCATGCGCCACGCCGGCGGCCAGGAGCCCCAGGGAGGCGAGCTTCTCCTGCCGCTCGATGGTGGCCTGGCTGGCCAGCAGCCTGACCTGCAGCGGCGCGATGAGCGCGCTATACACCAGCCGGGCCGCCCACCCGCCCAGCGCCAGCAAGGCGATGAACCCCGCCAGGAAGAACCACCGCAGCCACTCCAGCGTGCGCTGCGAGCCGGTGACAAACTGCCGCAACGAATCGCGATGCGCCTGCACCAGTTCGTAGCCCAGCCCGTTCAACCGCGTGGACTCCTGCTCCACGCGGCCCAGGAGCTGCGCCGAGACCTCGGGCTTCACCTCGGCCTTCGCCAGCAGGTTCGTCGCGGCGTTGAAGTAGTCGTCGTAGCCGGTGTTGATCTGGTCCAGCAGCCGGCCCTCGCGCAAGGACGTGAGCGTGGGCCGCTGGAGGTCAATCCATTGGTCCACCCGTTTCCAGTCCTCGAGGAACTGCTCGCGGTCCCCGGCCTCGTGGTGCCGTTCGTAGCGGTGCAGCAGCGCGTCCAGCCGCTGGAGGTTGGCGCGGAACTGGTCCGCCGTCTGGAAGCTCTCCATCTGCTCGCGGGACAGCCGCTCGCCCAGGCTGGCGATGTGCCGCCACGTGAGCTGGGCCGCCCAGCCCAGGAAGCCGAGCAGCACCGCCAGGGCGGCGGCCAGGATGCCGATGCGTGGTTTGAGGCCGAGGTTCATGCGCGTCGCGCCAAGGAATGCGAATGTCGTGCCAACGACCGCGGCTCGCGACGAATTGCGCGGCCACGCTAGCACGGGCTGCCACCCGGCCACCATGCCACACCCCGGGCAGTGGCAAGTTTTTTACCACCCGCGGGCAAGGAACTGGCCAGCGCAACCGTTTGAAAACCCTGCCGGGCGAACCCTTTTCCGATGCAGGCATTTTACCACCACGGATGGACACGGATGAAACTCCCCTCAGACAAGCGGGCAAGTCTTCCTCCGTATCACCCTCGGGAGGCACAATGCCACCGTTCGGCCTTTCCCCGATCCGTGTCCATCCGTGTCCATCCGTGGTTCAACTTCGGAGTTCGGTGGCTGCCCGCACGGGTTGGCACGCGCCCCGCTTGGGTGGAGCCATGATGCCCGGGCCAGCGCCGTCCGTCGGCGGACCAGACATGAAACACAAAGTGATCATCACCGACGATGACCCGTCCGTGCGCCTGGCCCTCGGCAACCTGCTTGACGCGGAAGGGTATCACGTCGTGCTCACCGCCTCGGGCGATGAAGCACTGCAACGCTTGGTGGTGGACGGCCCCTTCGACGTGATGCTGCTGGACTTGAACATGCCGGGCAAAAGCGGCTGGGACACCTTCGAGCGCGTCACTGCGCTGAACCCCCTGGTGCCGGTGCTGATCATCACCGCGCGGCCCGATCAGCAGCACCTGGCCCTCGCCGCCGGAGCCAGCGCCCTGGCCGAGAAGCCGCTCGACCTCCCCGAGCTGCTCACGACCATCCGCGACCTGATCGCGGAGCCTCCCCTCATCCGGCTGCAGCGGCTGGCCGGTGCCCAGCGCTCGCTGCGTCGCCTGGAACCAGGGAACCGGCCCGCACGAACATAATTTTGCCAGACGCAGCGAACACGTCTGGCGACCGGGTGCCGGGCGACCCAAGAACCCTGGCCGGCTGTCCTTCCTGGCCAGCTCTGGGTCGCCCGGCCTTTTAATTGACCGGAGCGCCGGTCTCCGACCCGGCGCTCCGCTTGTGACGCGGGGGCAAATCTGGTTTTGAACAACCAGCAGGAAGGCCTACGACCGCCCCGGCACAAACCGGGGATTTCGGTTCTGAGATGTCCCCTTGACTTGCCTCACCGGAGTGGGATTACTCCATTATGAAGCTAGTCGCAGATGCTCATGGCCGGTTGTGCGCGCGGGAGCTGTTCCCGCCCGCCACAGCCTTCAACGCCACCCGCCAGCCGGATGGCAGCATCCGCTTGATCGAACTGGTCGAGAAGCCCGCGCCCGTCGTGCGCCTGGTGAAGGACGGCGGGCGCACCTGCCTCACCTCCGACCGGCCCGTCACGCTGGAAGACACGCAGCGCGCCTTGGAGGAGTTCCCATGAAATACCTGCTCGACGTGTCCGCCATCGTGGCCTTGCTCTGGAAGAACCACGTCAACCACGCCGCCACGGTGCGCTGGGCGAAGGGGAAAAAGCTGGTCGTGTGCCCGTTGACCGAGCTGGGGTTTCTGCGCGTGTCCACCAGCCCGGCCTTCAATGCCACCATGGACGAGGCGCGCACCACGCTGAAGCGGTTCCTGGATGCCGAGGCCCCCGACTTCATCCCGGCAGACATGCGGGCGCTGGATGGCACGGTGGCGACCATTTCAGGGAAGACGACGGACTGGTATCTCGCCAGCCTCGCCGCCAGGCACGGAATGCAATGGGCCACGCTGGACGTGCGCGCCAGCCATCCCGCGCGCGTCCTGGTGGCCTAGCAGAGCTTCCCCGCCGGTGTCCGCTCGTGAGAGCACAACGACAAGCGCATTGACGCGCTTTCGTCCTCACCTCCAGTCTTGCGATCAGGACTCAACGACCATGCCCAAGTATCCAACACCGGCTGACATCGCCGAAATGAAGGCGCGGGGTTATGACCGTTCAGTCACTGAGGAGGCTGAAGCGCAGTCCCTGCGCGCGCCGCTGGCGCAGACCGTCTGCCGGGTGATCGAGGAGGCCTTCGCCGGGGTCACCCTCGGCAACGGCGTCGGCCTTCAGGAGGCGCGCGGATTGGATGACTACGAAGATGCAGCGACGCGTGCTGCCTACCGCGCCACGGACGAGAAGGAGGACTGGCGCAGCATCCCACCGGCCATGCTGAATGCTCACTACAGCAGCCTGAGCTTCTTCGATGCCGAAGGCATGCGTTTCCATCTCCCCGCCTACCTCATTGCGGACCTGCACGGGGACTATGGCTGCGGAATGGACATCTGCCTCACGCACCTCTCCGAGCACTCGCTGACCCAGTTCTCACTCCTCTCCGCTGCGCAGCGCAGGGCGGTGCGCATGTATCTCCTGCACATCGCCGAGGAACCCGATTATGCGTTCGGGCGTCCGCATATCATTCGGGCGCTTGATGAATACTGGTGTGAACGCGGTCCCAGTTGAACGTGCCGCCGCGTAACGAGCGTGGGAGGTTCGACCCCTGCGGGGTCGCGACGGGCAACTGCGCCCCGTGGCTTTCACCCACGGCTATTCACCTCTCACCCCGGGGTGCGTGAAATCCCGGCGCCCAACACTGCAAGAATTGAGATGCGTTCGAGAACACAGTGGCGGTGAATCCAAACTTGAGTATGCTCGCACCGTCACAAGCAGGCCATGGATGAAATCACGTTGAATCTCGTTGTGCTTCGGTCCAAGGACCTGGACCGGGCTGCTGCGTTCTATACCCAGCTCGGTGTCCGGTTTACGGCGCACCAGCATGGCAACGGCCCGAAGCACTTCGCCGCCGAGCTGGGCGGCACGGTCTTCGAGCTTTACCCCATGGCACCGGACGGGGCCTCGACGCTGGGGACACGCATTGGTTTTCGGGTGCCTTCCCTCGATAGGGCATTGGCAGCTTTGAGCGAGTTTCCGAAGGCCCTCGTGACGCCAGCGAAAGATTCCGAGTGGGGACGCCGGGCCGTAGTGGCCGATCCAGACGGACATCGAGTCGAGCTGGTGGAAGCACAAGTCCGCCCTATCCTATGACCCCACCGACGCCGCTCAACCTGAACCGGCTCTTTCAAATCGCCCTGCTGGTCTGCTTCACCTGCTGCTGCCTGCTCCTCGTGACCGCCCTCGGCGCATTCCTCTATCAGCGATACGGGGATGCACCCAGCCGGCTGGCGGAACTGGAGGAGCGCACGAAGCGATTGGAGACGGAGAAGCGTTGGTTCACGCGGTCTTGGCATGAGACCATCGGCACGACCGACGGTCGAAATGCTCCTCAATTCCACTCCGTGCCCCCGAAATTGGGAAGTTACAAGGTAGTTGAGGCCTGGCTGACCGATTGGTCTCCCCGATCCGAGCTGCTGAAGTTCGAGGAGTTTCGCATTATTCCTGACGGTTCCGGGGTGATTGTCCTCGCAAAACCGCGCACCAATGAGATGGTCAAAATGGAGTTTTGGATTACGGCCATATACGAACGAACAGGCCCGGACAACTCACGCCGCTGACCACGACACGCGAAGGGGCGATGGTCTGCCATCCACCCGGAGGCGCGCTTCATGAGCACGGCGTTTGGACGGGAGATTGCGAAACTCGGCTCGGTGCAGCCATTCCTAGGGCCCCAAGGACCCGCTGGTTTTTCCTGAGCTCAACCTTTAGCATCACGGCATGTCCATCCCCGCTGTTCCGCTGCGAACTACCTATTGGGTGGTGCCAGGTAAACTACTTGCGGGTGCTTATCCTGGGGACGTGGACACAGACCTGGCCACCAAGAAGCTGACCGCCTTTCTCGACGTGGGAATCCGGTGCTTCATCAATCTCACGGAGGAAGGAGAGATCAGTGAATACGCCCGCCCGGTGCCCAGCTACCAAAACTGCCTGCGCACGGTGATCGAAGATGCCCGGTTGGAAGTCACGAGCGTGCGGTTTCCCATTCCGGATCGGGGAGTGCCGTCGGTCTGGACCATGCGTTGCATTTTGGATGTGATTGATCGCAGTCTCGCGGACGACAATCCAGCGTTCGTCCACTGCTGGGCTGGGCGAGGCCGGACGGGGACCGTCGTAGGTTGCTACCTGCGGCGGCACAACCTGGCTTCGGACGCGGGTGTGATACCGCACCTGGCGGAATTACGACATCAACTGCCGACCGGCCGGGAAACCTCACCACACACGCCTGAGCAAATTCGCATGGTGAAAAGCTGGCGGACCGGCGCGTGACAAGGCTTGTTGCTGGCAGTTGCGAGAAAAGCAACTAAACCTGAAGCGTGATCTCATGTCCTGGTTCCTCCCCATCTTCACCGTGGCGCTGCTCTGCATGGGCTTCGCGCATGGCCTGCTCAAGCGGCAGCCGTGGGCGTGGTATGCAGGATGGGGCCTTTTGGCCATGACCGGGCTGGCGGTGGCCACTTTCGCCTTGAGCATGGCTTTGCACGTCGAAAACCTCCGTCAAGGGGTATGTCTCGCGTTCTTTATCGTTGGTGGGATGGTGTTATCGCGGCTTTTTGCCTCCAAGTGGTCCGAGTGGCGGGATGAATTCAACTTCCCCAAGCCGGGCGAGCCGCCAGCGGACCCCAGCTCCCCGTGCCCGCCGCTTACCAATAACTAGCCGGTTTCCCACCCAGCAGAGGACCAACAACTTGCGAATAGCGCCAACAAGTCGGAGTTGTTCGGACAATTCGTTGGTGCCGCGAGGGGTTGTAGGGCACTTTGGAACCTACGCAACTAGTTGATGTTACCTTGACACCGGAGGTTGTTTTCCCTATTCACACCCCTTAATACTGTGAGTGATTCCTTAATTACTCTACAGTCTATAAGCATGAAACTCAGCATCGCGAAGGACCAGCTCATTGCTGGCCTCCAAGCCGTTCAGAACGTCGTCAGCACCCGCACGACGCTGCCCATCCTTTCCAACGTCCAGGCCCGCGCCGAGGAGAACCGGCTTTTCCTCACCGCCACCGACCTCGATGTCACCGTGGCCTGCGGTGTCGAAGCCCAGATCAGCGAGCCCGGCGCGACCACCATCCCGGTGAAGCGCCTCTTCAGCATCGTCCGTGAGCTGCCCGTGGGCGAGGTCGAGCTGGACACCGATGACAAGAACATCACGAAGCTCAGCTCCGGCGCTTCCTTCTACAAGCTGCACGGCCTCAGCGCGGAGGAATTCCCGCCGCTGCCCAAGTTCAAGGAGACCGGCTCCGTCACGCTGCCGCAGGACAAGCTGCGTGCGATGCTCAAGAAGACCTCCATCGCCATCTCCACCGATGAGTCGCGCTACGTGCTCAACGGCGTCTTCATGAAGTTCACGCCGGAGAAGCTCGTGATGGTGGCCACCGACGGCCGTCGCCTCGCGCTCACGGAGGAAGATCTTCCCGCCGGCTCCACCGCCACGGGCGACATCATCGTGCCCACGAAGGCCGTGAACGAACTCAACCGCCTGCTCCAGACCAAGGGCGACGTGGAGATCCGCTTCACCGACAACCAGGTCTCCTTCCGCCTCAAGGACGAGTCCACGTTCTCCGTGCTGCTCATCTCGAAGCTCGTCGAGGGCAACTACCCGAACTACCAGCAGGTCATCCCCAAGGAATCGAAGGAGCGCATCCCGCTCATGCGCGAGGAATTCCTCAGCGCCCTTCGCCGCGCGGAGCTGATGACCAACGACAAGTCGAACTCGGTGAAGCTCGCCTTCACCAAGAACAACCTCACCATCACCGCGAACACGGCGGACGTGGGCGAGGCCCGCGAGTCCATCGCCATCAACTACAAGGGCAAGGACATCAGCATCGCCTTCAACCCCGGCTACCTGATGGACCCGCTCAAGGTCGTGGAGACGGACGAGATCTTCCTGGAACTCTCGGACGAGCTGAGCCCCGGCTCCGTGAAGGTCAACACCCCCTTCCACTACGTCCTCATGCCGATGCGCATGAGCTGAAAGGGAGAGGACGCGTGATAAATGCTTCTCAAACCGTGGGCATTGCGGAGTGAGTGGTGCGCGGATTCGGCTGGGGCAGACCGCGCGATTCTGAGGGCGCTGCTGCTCCTGAAGCTGAAAGGCACAGCATCAGGCTAAGAAATCCTTGGCCTCGACAGAAGGCGGCGAGTGGGCATTCTAGGCGTCGCGCACGATGAAAACGAGATTCTCAGAACGGCATCCTGCAGGCATCCAACCTGAAGCATACGTTTTATTGGCCCCATCCAAGGCTGACAATGCCCATAAATGACTGCAAAAAAGCAAGCTAAGGAGACCTCTCCTGAGGCACAGCATCAACTGAAGATGCTGCCGATTGAGGACTTGCTCTTTGATCCGAAAAACCCACGATTCCCGCGCGCGGGAATCGGAGTTAACGAACAAGAGGCGATCCGTTGGATGCTCGATAACGCGAATATCATCGAGCTAATGAACTCAATTGGTGAAATGGGGTTTTTCATCGGTGAGCCGCTCGCAGTAATTCCGTCCAAGCTCGTCAATGGGAAGTTTGAAGTGGTGGAGGGAAATCGGCGGCTAACGGCAGTGCGTTTGCTTAACAAACCGGCCCTCGCACCAACGAAGAAAAAGAGCGTGGAAGAGGCAAGCGAGGCGGCAGCCCACAAGCCGAAAAAAGTGCCATGCTTGTTGTTTAAGAATCAAGATGAGGTTCTGCACTTCTTGGCCTTCAGACACGTAACCGGCGTTCTGGCATGGAATCCACTTCAAAAGGCTCGCTACCTCCGACGACTGGCAGAATCCGAGGAGTGCAAGAAGCTAGCCAAGCTCGACCTTCGGCGTCGGCTCGCGCGTGAAATTGGCTCACGACCTGATTACGTCGGCAAGCTTCTTGCAGGACTCGCGGTGTATGAGGCACTCGAAGACCAGTCGTTCTTTGGGATTCCGGGACTCGAAGATGCAGAGGGCTGGTATTCCGTCCTGACAACGGCAATTACTTCTTACAGCAGCATTGCCGGGTTTCTTGGCTTGTCAAGCGTTACGGATGACGATGCGAGCAAACTAAAGCAGGCGAATCTGAAGAAACTGGCTGGCTGGTTGTTTCGAAAAAACGCTGAAGGCGTCGCCCGCGTCCGTGAGTCACGCGACATCCAAAAGCTTGGTCGTGTTGTTGCCAACGCGGAGGCGCTGCAAAAATTTGATGAGGGCACGCCTCTCGAAGAAGCGGATTTGCTGACCGAAGGCCCGAGTGAAGCTTTCCGTGAGGCCTTGCGGCAAGCCAAGAGCCGATTGGAATTGGCCCGTGACCTCGTCCACAAGCTTGGCAAGATTGAAGAGCACGAATTCGCCGAGATCCGAGAGATTCGCAATCTCGCCGCAACAGTGGAAGCGTCGGCGAAAGCCATGGCCGAGGGGGACTGAAGCAACATGGCCGCAGACACGCTTTATCGCAGCCACGATTTCGCATTTTTTGACGCTCATCATTGGGTCGATTGGGTGGAGCTATGTTGCATTGCAAATCCAGACGGCGAGACCGATGTGGCGAGCATGGCTGACCGGCTTCGGGAGGAGCGCGATGTCAGGAAAAAAACAGACCTGACGGAAAATGAAGATTTTGAAGGTTTGTCTGCCCAAGCTCAATGGGCCACCGAGTCCGACAAACACACGTTGAGGGTCAAGGAGTGGTTCCAAGCGCTTGCCAAGCGTGCGGAACTGCTCTCAATCAACTATCCGTTCGAGATCAACAGTGCAAATACCAAGCTTCAGCTTCGGGCCAGTTTAACTGACAACCATCGGCTTTACGTTGCGCTCTTGATGATGTCCAATCTGCATTACTTCGGGCAGGTCGAAGCCGACCTCACGTCCAGTTTTGAAACTTTGGGCGTCACCGTGTTTAGTTGGCTCCTGCCCGCTCACGCACAGGTGCATCGGTTTGGAAAAGGACGAGGCAACAACGGCCGATACCAGGGCCATATCTGGGACAAGCTACAGTTGCTTGCCAAGGATCTGTCGTGCTTAACCAAATGCGCAAAAACCGAATTCGCACCAAATGACACTGGTGAAGCCGGTCTGGATTTAGTTGGCTGGGTTCCGTGGGAAGATAAAGCCCCAGGACGCTTCTTGCTATTCGGGCAATGCGCCTGCACGCCGAAATGGGCAGCCAAACAGAATGAGGCCAGTGCGTCGACATGGAACAGCAAGCTGGAATTGGTGACCAATCCACTTACAGTTGTCCTAATCCCTTTTTTCCTGCGCACAACAAGTGGCGATTGGCATCGGCGAACTGATTTTGCCGGCCACCTAATCATTGATCGTTTGCGTCTTTTGCACACTCTTGCCGCGAGTGCAACACAGCTTTCCAAACTACCGGCATTCAAGCACGTCGAGTCATGTTTGGCTGAAAAAGAGAGTGCCTACTGATTTCGAGCACCATGAAATCGCAACTTACCGCTGTTTCAATTTTTTCCGGGTGTGGCGGATTCGACTGGGGAGCTGCTCAGGCCGGAGTGAAAATAATTTGGGCAAACGATCACGACCCATACGCCTCGGCTGCATACCGTGGTCTTTTTCCTGATGTTGAATTCCACGAAGGTGACATCAGAGAAATTACAAACTTCCCCAAGGCTGACATTCTTATTGGATGTTATCCATGCACCGGATTTAGCGAAGCGGCGAAAAGACGCGCCGCAGATATGAAAGATCGGCGTGATCTCAAGGAAAATGACGGTAATTATCTCTATCGGGAGTTTCTCAGGGCGCTGCGGCACGTCCAGCCAAAGTTCCTCTTTGTGGAAAACGTGCGTGGGATGCTGACTGCGTCTGACGGGTGGTTTTTGGACCGACAGTTGGATAACTACCGGCGGCACGGCTATCGGATGAAAAAGCAGATGCTGATGGCTAATGACTTCGGTGTCGCCCAGGAACGTCGGCGCGTTTTTTTAGTCGGAGTCCACAAGTCGGTGAAAGACTTTGACTACGAGTTTCCACAACCAAGTCATGGACCCGAGCGCACTCATCCTTGGCGCAAATTAAGCGATGTTTTGGGCCAATTGACCGTAAAGCCCGACGATGACTACTACCGCAAGGAGTTTCATGGTCACTATTTGACGCGTAACCGAAAACGTGGTTGGGATGAGATCAGCTACACCATTGTAGCCCATGCCAGCCACGTGCCACTCCACCCCAGCGGAGAGAAAATGGTGCGCGTCGGAAAAGACCAATACGAATTGCGCGGGTCGGTTAACCGCCGGTTAACTTGGCGCGAATGCGCAGCCATTCAAGAGCTGCCGGCAGAAATTCAAGTTCCAGGCGGACTCATGGCCAAATACCGGGTTGTTGGAAATGCCGTGCCACCGACACTGGCCAAGGCGTTGATTTCCCCAGTCGTTGCATATGGTCGCAACCGAGTCCTTGGGCCGCAACGATCACGCCGCAGCGAGCTAGCCAAGCACAGTTCCGCTTGAATTCATTTAGGCCGCGCGCCTCACGGCACCGGCGGCGGCACCACATACACCGCGTTGTTCCCCAGATTCTCCAGCCGCTCCTTCACCTGCATCGCCAGCGGCGTGGGCAGCGCGAGCAGCACTTCGCCACCCGCCGGGATGTCCGCCGGACGATAGATCGGCCGCCCATACGCCTGCTTGCCGATGCGGCTCGGGTCCTCATCCACGAAGAACGCCACCTTCCCGTCCAGCTCACCGTAGAGCCACGTCGCCGCGATGGACGTGCCGAACAACCCGAAGTTGCCCTTCGCCGACATCGCCCGCGCCTGGGCCCGCACGGTCTCGAGCCACTTCAGCCGCTCCGTGACCGCCGGCAGCACCGCCGGGACGCTCCCAGCCGCCCCCTGGGCGCGGGACAAGCCCTTGCGCGCGACGATGGTGATCTCCTTCGCCACCCAGTTGTCCACCGCCGCAATAATCTCAAACCCCG
>CAZOCL010000202.1:0-11823 GCA_964578245.1 uncultured Klebsiella sp.
GAGCGCACTACCTCTCACCCTCTCCCCCATCGGGGGAGAGGGCCGGGGTGAGGGGGCAGGGGCAACAGCAGATCCAGCCAGCCCCGAGGTCAGTTGAAGCCACTCAGTTGTCTCTTCCATCGTTCCCGCATCGGCGCAAGCGGCCCGCCCCCTCACCCTGCCCTCTCCCCCGTTGGGGGAGAGGGCGAACGTCCGGCTGCTCTCGTTGGCAAACCGGCGGTCACCCGTCAGGGGGGAGGGTGGCTCAATGAGTATCTCGCAGATGCGTTTCATGTTCGTGCGGGGTGCGGGGAAGTTCATGGCGCGTCAGGGCTGGTAGGAAAGCACGGTGCGATCGAGGCCATCCTCCCACGAGCCGAAGGTGAGGAGCTGGGTGCCGGTCCAGGTGTAGAGCATGTTGCGCTGCTGGATGGGCGCGACGGGCAGCGTGCCGACGATGCCGGTCGCGGGGTCGTAGGTGATGCCGCCTTTGCCCGAGCGGTTGACCAGCCCGACATTATCACAGCCGCCAGCCCAGATCACCTTCGAGCCGGTCCAGACAGCCGTGGCTTCCTGCGACCAGGTGTATTGCCCGGTGCTGAAGGGAGTCCAAGTGTCCGTCGTGGGATTGTAGCGCCCGCCGGTGTTGCTGTTGGTGACGCCGAGGTAGCCGCCCCAGACAACCATCTCAGTGCCCGTCCACACGGCTAGGGCCAGTGCGCGCCCAACGGGGGCGTTGACCGAACTCATCGGCGTCCAGGTGTTGCTCGTGGGGTTGTAACGCGCACCGTTGTTGGTCGCGGCGGTGGCGAGGTTGATGTTGCTGTTCGTGCTGCCGCCCCAGATGAGCATCTCCGTGCCGGTCCAAATCGCCACATGGTCACAGCGGTTGGTGAAGCCGGCGGGCGGCGCGGCCATCGTGGTCCAAGTGTCGGTCGTGGGATTGTAGCGCGCGCCGTTGTTGGTGACGGTTTGCGTCGTGTTCACCACGCCGCCCCAGACGACCATCTCGGTGCCGGTCCAGACAGCGGTGTGGCGGTTGCGGCCGGAAGGCGCTCCCGAGGCGGACACGTTGGCCCAGGTGTTAGCAGCCGGGTCAAACACCTTGCCGTCAGCGAGGAAGGAATTGGTGGTCGAAAAGCCGCCCCAATAGATGGCCTTGCTGCCGGTCCAGACGACGGAGAAAGCGGAGCGCGCGACGGGAGCGTTGGTGGGGGACATCATCTGCCACGAGTCGGTCGCGGGGTCGAACATGGAGCCAGAATTGAGCAAAGTTCCCGAAGACGGTGGGAGCGCATCCAAGCCCCAGATCAGCCACTTGCTTCCGGTCCAGACGGAACGCTGCGGGGTTCCATCGAATGCGACAACGCGCGGCAGGGGCGCGTTGGGCGTGTCCTTGGTGGCGCGGATGACCCAGTTGTCGGAGGGCGGCGTGGTCTTGGCGTAGAAATACGTCTCGGACTCGGGCTTGAATGAGAGCACGGTGCGGTCGTTGCCATCACCGGGATAACACGCAAAGGTCAACAACTCGGTGCCGGTCCAGGCGTGGGGCATCCAAGTCTGGGTGAGGGGCGCGTGTGGCAAATAATCCCACTTGTTGTTCGACGGGTCGAAGCTGAAGCCGGAGTAAAAGCCGCCGCCATGGTCGTTGACCAAGGCACTCGAGTATCTGCCCTGCACGTAATACACCTTCGAGCCACTCCAAAAGGCCGCGCCCTCGTAAATGGGTGACAAGTTGGGCGTGTTGAACGGAATCCACGTGTCCGTGGCGACGTCATAACGGCCGCCATCGTTGCCCGCCCCCACGGCCAGCCCGCCCCAAGTAATGAATTCCTTGCCGGTCCAGACTGACATGCCGACTTCCTGACGCGTCGCCGGGCAGTTGACACTGCTCATCATGCGCCAGGTGTCGGTGGCGGGGTTGTAGAGCGCGCCGTCGTTCAAGTTGGCCACGCCCGGGCGCGTGCCGCCCCAGACGAGGACTTCGGAGCCGGTCCAAAAGCAACTGAAGTCGCGACGCGGCTGCAAGGGTGAGGCTGAAATGTTCCGCCAGCCGTTCGTCGCCAAGCTGTAGAGCTTGCCATTGTTGACGGGATTTCCTGAAGGATCAACCATTCCGCCCCAGACAAACATCTCACTGCCAGTCCACACCGAGCGATGCCGGTTGCGAGTGGTGGGCTGGTTCACGGGGTTCATCGCTGACCACGAGTTGGCCACGGGATCGTAGATGCCGCCGGCGGCCACGGGCGCTCCGTCATGGCCGCCCCAGAAAATCCCTTTGGTGCCGGTCCAGATGAAGTTGATCTCGTTACGCGCCGACGGCGCGCCCACCGTCGAGATCGGCGTCCATGAGTTGAGCGCCGGGTCAAAGATGCCGCCGTCCGTGGCGTAGCCGCCGATGATGGCGTCACCCGAATACATGATCCATTTGCTGCCGGTCCAGATGGTGGCAGCCGCGCGGTGATCCGATGAGCCGACGCTGTTGATGCGGCCGACCGGCGCATTGGGCGTGTCCTTGGTGGCGCGGATGGTCCACTTGGGCCCGTCGAACGAGGCGCGGCCAATGTTCACGTAGCCCATGTTGTGCAACACGGCGTCCACCTTGTTGCTGGAGATGATCACCGCACCGTTCCCCACCCCGCCCGCCATCGCGGCAATGGCCAGGCCCGCATCCGCCGTGAGCTTCGCCGCCGTGACCGCACCCGGTGCAAGTTGCGCGGTGCCGATCGTGTTGGTGGCAAACTTCGCGCCGGTGATGGTGCCATCCGCAATGCGCGAGGCATCGAAGGTGCCGGTCACGTTGGCCGCCACCACGCCCACGCCGGTCAAGCCCGCGCCGTCACCGCTCAAGGTGGTGGCCTTCACCGTGCCGGCCACATCCAGCGCCGCGCCGGGAGTTGCGCCACCGAGGTTGATGCCCACGGCTCCGGGAGCGGTGGCCACGACGGGCTGACCGTTCTCATTGAGCAGCGTGGCCGTGCTGCGCGCGAGATGCGCAAACGGCGAGGAGAAGAACTGGATGCGCGGGGTGATCTCCCCGCCCTGCCCCACCACGGTGACGCCAAGGTAACGGTCCGAGGCGTCCGGCCCGAGGAAGAGCCCGGCGAGATTGTTGGTGAAGAATTCACCGGCCACGCCAGTGGCCGCGCCGCCGCCGAGCAGCGCGTTGAAGAACCCGCGCGTCACCTTGACCGTCTGCTTCTCCGCCCAGACGAGGTCGGCTGGAGCACTGCCGGCGGCGCTGCGCCAGAGGCGGAATTCCACCTGCGCATTGGTCGTCGCGGTCTGGCCCAGGGGAACGCCCGTGGCATCCGTGAGTTGGCCCTGGAAGGTGAGCTTGCCCGGCGGGTATTGATCTGCCGCGGAGGCGGAAAACACGAGCGAAAGCAACAGACCGACCAGGCAGGCCAGCGCGGCGGAGCGCGGGCGTCCCGCCCGCTTTGCGCTCACGGAGTCGAAGCCGGGGGCGGCGTTTCCGTTGCGCTCGCACGCGCAAAGCGGCCCGGCGGGCCGCGCTCCGCTGGCGACGGGAAGAGGATGCGTTTCCATAAGTCGGTTAAAAAAGGCGCGGTTCATGCGTCAGGGCACACTCAGGTGGTCAATGGTGCTGATGCGGTTGAGGTTGAAGGTGCCGCGCGTGGAGACAGTGCGCGTCTCGTTGGTGGTCACGTTGCCCAGCACATAGGCCCGGCCAATGAAGCTGATGTTCTCCTCGTAGGTGCCCTCCACCCGGGTGCTGCCCGAGGTGAGGCTGTTATATTCCACCGGCGGCTCCGTGAAGGTGAGGATCATCTCGCGCTTCACGCCGAAGGACTCGACCCCGACAGGCTGCACGGCATTGAAGAGGGCATTCAGATTGTCGTGGTCCGGGTGGTAGGTATGGAGGAAGGGATTCGAAGCATGGTCGTTGTAGTTGAGGACCACGGTGTTCGTGAGGCTGCCCCCGGTCTGGAACAGGCCGGTGCCAGTCCAGGTCGTGTTGTTGGGCGTCCACGGGAGGTGCGCGGCACTGATGCGGCGGGCGGAGGAAAGGCGCGTCGGGTCGAGTTGCGCCTCGCTCAAGGTCAGGGCGGCGTTGGTGGTCCGGTCCCAGCCGTGGAAGACGCGCTGGAGCAGGCGCACAGTGGCATTCGTGTCGGCGTGCAGGATGAGGCGGAGGTTGAAGGCCGAAGGCACGGCACCCCAGGACGTATCGGTGGAAGTGACCACGAAGGGCGCGCCATTGGTGGTGAGCGGACCCACGACCGGCTGGCCGGAGGAGTCCTTCTGATACGCCTTGAGGTAGTGGCGCACCTGATTGACCGAGGCGTTGCCCACCCACAGGCCGCGATTGGAGGTCTTCGTGGCGGTGACGGGCAGCTCAAGCTGGGTGAAGCCGAGGGAGTCGTTGATGCGGAAGATGCCCGCATAGAAGTCGCCCGGCTGGCTGGGCGCGTTGGTCATGGCCGCGCGGTTCAGGCCCAGGACGATCTCCGCATCGGAGCCCGGTGTGCCCACGGGCGCGAGGGTGATGACCTGCGGCACAGAGAAGTTCGTGAAGGTGAACACCTGGTTGGAGGCATTGATCGCCCCGCGCAGCAGCAACGGCGGCGTGCCGACAAAAGGCGTCTCTCCGGCCGGGGCCGGCCCGGAGGCCACGAGCGAGTTGGTCACCCGCAGCGTCCCGGCGGTGAGGTTGCGCAGGCGGATGCTGTATTGGCCCAGTTCCACGCCGAAATTGATGCCGTCGGCTTCCTGAGGAATGATCTGGAGCGGGCCAAAGTAATTATTGTGCAGATTGTTGGCCCGAATCCAGAAGGCCTGGCCACGCTTGAGGGGCGTGGAGAAGAGGGCGAACAACTGGGCCGTGTTCGGGGGCGCACCGGCCGCCTCGTTGCCGGGATAGTAATAGAACTCCGCCAGACTCTGAAACGCCGGCACCGGGCTGAAGAACGTGTCCACCACCGGCGGGTTGACCGGCGGCGTCGGGAACCCGATGAAGTTGACCCCGGTCGAGGTCCAGGAATAGTTCGGGGGGACCGGACGGCCAACGATGTTCCAGGTGTAATTGGCCCCGCTGCTGTTGCGCACGAGGTAGGCGGAGTTCCCAATCATCGTGGTCAGCGTGCCGGTGAGGGCCGGATTGCGATTCCACGCGGCCCAGTCGTTGTTCACCACCGTGGGGATCTGCGGATTGTTGATGAAGCGGCCGGGAGCCACGACCGGCTGCCAGAGCCAGACTTCCGTGATCGGGTTTGCCCCGTCGCCACCCACTGAGCCGGAGAGATTCGTGTGCGTGGCGTCCACGTTCAGATACACCGCGTTCCAGCCGGGCTTGAGCGTGATGGACTGGGTGGTCCACTGGGCGTGGGTCGGGAAGGCGCAGACCAGCAGCGCGAGCAGGAACAACGTGCTGCGGGTTGCGTGCTGCGTGAAGAATGCGCGCTCACCCGTGTCAGCGTGGCCGGGCACGCAACACGCAGCACGCAACATGCTCCAGGCTTTGACCACCGGATTGGTAGATTCTGTTTTCATGGCTTGCGGAAGAAATAGAAGGCGGGTTGCGGCGTGAGGCGTTGCAGCGCGGCGATCGGGCCGCTGGCGGACTGGCCACCGAAGAGGATCATTTCCGAGCCGGACCAGCTGGCCGTCGAAATCGTGCGGGCCAGCGCGCCGGTGGCCGTGTCGAGCGTGCGCCACTTGTTCTTCACGGGGTCATAGGCACCGCCGCTCGCGAGTGGTGTGCCCCCGCTGTCCTCGCCGCCATACACCAACAGCTCCGTGCCGCTCCAGACCGCCACGTGACCGGCCCGGGCCACCGGGGCGCCGACCAGCGGCAGGCTCGTCCAGGTGTCCGTGCCGGGATCGTAGGCCGCGCCATCCCCGAGCAGCACCCCGCTCTGCTGGCCGCCCCAGACAATCATCTGGGAACCAGTCCACACGGCCGTGTGCCGGGTGCGAGCCGCCGGCGCGCCCGTGGTGGTGATGGCCTGCCAGGACTGAGGCAGACCCGCGTTGCAGTCGAGGCGTCCGCCGCTGGCGAGTTCTCCCCCCACCCCTTGACCACCCCAATACAAGGCACTCGCACCGGTCCACACCGCTGTGGCGAAGCGCCGGCCTTCCGGCGCACCCGTGGCAGGCAGGGCCGACCACTGGTTGTTCACCGGATCGTAGGCCCCGCCATCAGCGAGCAGCCCTGTGCCGTTGCGACCAGAGAAGATCACCATGCGCGACCCGGTCCACAGGGCCGTGTGTCCGTCCCGCGCGGCGGGCGCGGCCGTGGTGCTGACCGCGTTCCACTCAGCGTTGATGCGGTGATACCGGCTGCCGACCGTGGCAAACCCCGCCGAGCCCGAGCCGCCCCAGACGATCATTTCCGTGCCAGTCCAGACGGCGGTGTGCCCCGCGCGCGCCGTGGGGGCCTGGAACGAAGTGAAGTTCTGCCAGACATCCGACGCCGGAGAATACGCTCCGCCACCCGCGCTGTAGGACCCGCCGCCGAGATCACCGCCCCAGACCATCAACTGCTGCCCCGTCCACACCGATGCGTGGCCGAACCGCGGCGAAGGCACCCCGGTGACCGTGCCGTTCACCCACGGCGGAGCGGGCACGGTCTGGAACAACTGAAGCCCCTGCGCGAGGAAGACCGGGTCCTGCACATCACTCGATACCACCGGCACCCCCGCCGGGAGGTTCGTGGTGAAGTAGTTGGAAACGGCCGCCAACTGCGTGGCCAGCGCGCTGTTCGAGGTGGTGAGCACGGTCACCTGATTGGTGAGGGTGAGCACCTGGTTGGTGAGCAACGACACCAGATTGCTCACCGCAGCCACCTGCGAAGTGACGGTGGCGATCTGCGCCGCAAGCGCGTCCGTGTTCACGAACATCGCGTAAGGCACCGGCGCGACCGCCGTGCGCGGGGTCAGCACGGTGTAGCCCGAAGCGGACCCATTCGTCCGCGCCCCGATCTCGATCCAGCGCGCCGAGCCGTTGAAGACCCCAGCCCCGAAGTCCAGCGTAACGGAGAAAAGCCCGTTGGTGACCGGGACGGGATTCAAGGTGAGCGGGGTGCCGATGGCATTTCCAGCCGTGAGCGCGTCCCGGAGGGCGAACTGGAAGTCATACACCCCGTTGGCCGGCGCGCCGCTGTCCGTGAGGCGGCCTTGAAAGGTGAAGGCCGTGCCCTGCGCATGGAGTCCCACCGTCAGCCCCAGCAGCAGGGCGAGCGAGGCCAATAACCGGCCGAACCGGACGGGTCTAGATCGAGCGAGGGCGGGAACCGGGCGCAAAAGTGCGCCGCCGGCGAGGGTGGACCGCAGCCAGTTGGCCAGTGCCATGGTCATTTTCATGGATTGCCTGAATTCTGCACCGCCTCGCCCAGCCCCGTTGCACAATTGGCGGCTATATGGCGACAAGGGATGGTTCGCGCGAAGCGAACCCGTTCTTGCAAAATAAATTCTACCGGCGGGGACAGAAGCAGAAAACGGTGCCTAAGCCCACCCCGAGTATGGGCAATTGTCCAAAATAAGTGACCTGATGAAGAATTGTCTGCAAGACGTGCAGGCCCTCTGCGAAAGTTCTCTTGTGAGTAACCGACGCAGAAGAGCCCCAGCCAACGAGTTTGGCCGCGAACTCCATGAGTTTCTCGGGGCGATTGGCTTGAAGCGCTCCGCCTTTGGGGAGCGAGGCTACACCTACTCGCTGCACAAACAGATCTGCCGGGGCGAGCGGCCTCCCAGCCCCCGCGCGCTGGCGTCCTTGGAGCGCATGCTCAACCACCGCTTGGAAGTTCTTCTGGCGGCCAAACAGGCCACCCCCGCCAAGCTCGAGCAACTCATCCGGCGCCTAAAGCGCTTCGCCTGGGTCGAAGCCCCCAATCCGAACGGTCACTATAATGTTAACGCTACGGCCTTGGGCCGCCTCTGGCGGGCTCCACAGCCAGCCGGCCACGCCGAAGGGCTCCCCCTACTGCTTGAAGGCAAGCTGACCGACCTCAAACTGCCCGCTCCCGCAGACGGTCCCCTGCCCCGCCTGCGATTTCGGCATCAACGGTTCACCTTGACCACCTCCAAGTCCGGTCAGATGCGCCTGACCGTCACCCTCACCCGAACCGAAGCCGAGCGCCTGCGCCGGCTGCTCCCGGAAAGCTGAATCGACGGACCACCAAATCCGAACTCCGAAGTAGAAACCCGACTTTTAGAATGAGCCTCGGATAGTAAGCGAGCCGGTGCGACCCGGGCGCTTTTGGAGTGCGGTGACTTGTCACCGCTTTCCGCAGGCGACTGGTCGCCGTCGAAAGCCGGAGCGGGTCCGGTTCCACTTGGCCTGTCGGCTTGCCCCAGCTTGGGAGCTGGAAACGTTGACGCAACGCGCCTCCTCTCGACCCTTACCCATCCGAGTCTATCCGTGTCCATCCGTGGTTAAAGTTCAAAGCTCGGGTTCAATTGCCCGAAAAACGACAGGCTCCGGCCCGCACACGTTATTGGGGCCAGAGCCTGCCTTCCCCCGCACACGCGGAGAAAAAACTGGATCAATCAGAAGATACTTCGCAACGGGGCGCTGGTTCTTGCAGGCAATTTCCTCTTCCCACCAAACCCGATGGGTTCACGGCTGGACCGCTTCCACCGGCGCACGCACCACGCGGAAGCCGGCGTGGACACTCGAATGCTTCAAGGTCACCAGCTTGCGGTAGCGGATTTCCAGGTCCTGCGGATCGGAACGGTCGAACGAGCCGCCCCGGCGAGCGAAGCGCGGGTCCACCCGGGGCAGCGGCGGCCATTCCTCGCAGATCTCGCTCACGTTCCCGGCGAGGTCGAACAGCCCATTGGCCTCCACCGGGAAGGACCCGACCGGGCCCACGGTCGGAAAGTCATCCCGATAACCGGGGATCTGGTATTTCGCGGGCAGCACGGACTCTGTGCCGGAGAAGTTCCCCGCCCCCGGCGGCGGTGGCCAGTTCGTGCCCCAATAGTAGCGTGCTGGCCCGTTGGTGGAGTGGAGCCGCTCGATGGTCGCGCCCGCCTCGTTCGTCAATCCGGCGGCCCAGCTCCATTCGTGGTCGCGCGGCAGACGATAGCAGAAGTTCGTGGGGAGGAGGCCGGTGGCCCGCTCGTGGTCCGTGAGCCACACGCAGAAGGCCAGCGCATCCCGGGGCGAGATGGCGCGCACGGGCCAGTCGGGGTTCGCCGCCACCTCCGCCGAATACCAGTGCCGCTCAATGATGACACGCTTGCCGCCGGGCTGGATCTCGTAGAACGAACCCACATCCGCCTGATGCTTCGTGGCGTCCACAAACGCCCGGAAGTCCCGGATGCGCGTCTCCCAGATGGAGAATTCCGCTGCCAGCCCGGCCACGGAGATCAAGACCATCCCCAGCGAGTTCGTGCGCAGGACGCCGGGAACCACAGTGGCTTGCGGTGCGAGCGCAACCGGCGGCTCGGTCAAGGGTGGCGGCACGACTGCGACCGCCGTGGGCGGCGACAGCACCGGCCCCGGCAAGGCCACGCGCACCACGCGGAAGCCCACCGACGCATAGGGGATGTCCGCGCGCATGATCATGCGCCGGGTGATGCGGAAGGCCGACTGACCGGAGTTTTCGTAGGCCGCGCCCCGGACCACCCGCACGGTCGAGCCGCCTTTGCCCCGCTCCACCAGCTCATCGCCGCACCACTCGGCCACGTTCCCCGCCAAGTCGAACAGCCCGTGCCGCTCCGCCGGGAAGGCCCCCACCGGCGCGATGCCCGGGAAGGGGTCGAAATACCCCGCGATGTGCTGGAACATCACCGAGTTCTCATCCGAAAAGTTCCCGGCCCCGACGGGCGGCGGCCAGTTGGTGCCCCAGTAATATACGTTGGTATTGCTCCCCTCGGTGTGCCGCTCCGGCGGCGTGCTGGCCGTCTCGTTCGTCAGCCCCACGACCCAGCTCCACTCCAGATCCAGCGGCAGCCGGTAGCTTTCCCCCTCGCGCAGCCAGCCGGTCGCGCGCTCGCGCTCCGTGAGCCACGTGCAAAAGTCATTCGCATCGTCCCAGGTCACCAGCCGCACCGGATGGTCCCCCGCCGGCCTCAGGTCGGAGGGCCGGTCCCAGGAAACAAGGTTGGTGCGGCCCCGCACCGTGGTGCGCGCCATCGTGGCCGGCCGGCGCGTGACGCGGGCGAACTGCTCGTAGTCCTGCACCCGTGTCTCCCAGATCGAGAACTGCACCGGCAGCCCGGGAATGCCGACGAAGATCATCCCCAGCGAATTGGTCCAGCGGCCCTCTGGCGCCGGCGTTCTGGCGCGCACCGATTGCACCGGCCTTCCCGGAACCGGGACCGACCTGGGCCGGAACTTGCCCCATCCCCACACTGCGGCCACGGCCAGCACCAGGACCGCCGCCACCGCCAGTTGCCGACGCCGCGCACGGTCCCGCCGCAGCGAGTGACCGGCCTCGATGCGTTTCACATCCGCGAGCACTGCGCTGGCGGAGGGGTAGCGCTCCCGCGGGTCCATGTGGCAGCACTTGAGGATGATCTCGTTGAACTCCAGCAACTGCTCCCGGTCCGCGAGGGTGGCGAGCTCATCGGGCAGCATGGGGAATTCCTGCCGGTCATTCCCCGTGGCCATCTCGTAGAGCACCTTGCCAAAGCTGAAGATGTCCGCCACGGCTGTGCCCGGGCCTTCCGGCGGAATGTAGCCCGTGGTGCCCACCAGCGTGTCCGCGTCCCGGGCACTGGTGACGAGACCGATGTCCGCCAGCTTGGGCCGCCCGCCGACGAGAATGATATTCGCCGGCTTGATGTCCCGATGCACCAACCCGTGGCTGTGCAGATGGGCCAGCGCGGAGGCGAGCGCCCGCGCGATGGGCAGCGCCTCTGCGCATGGCAGGCGGCCACGCTGTTTCAGCCACCCGGCCAGCGTGGCGGGGGTGTAGTCGGACGGATTGATCACCCCCTCCGGTGCCGGTGCAGACGCCGGGGCCTTGGTCAGGCTGGCCGCGTCATCCGCCAGCTCCATCACATAGTAGAAATAGCCCGCCTCGTCGTTCTTCCCGACGTGAAACACCCGCACCTGGCTCTCGTGCGCCGACACGGGCTCATAGGCGCTGATGCCCGCGAATTCACGGAGATAGGGCCGGTCGCTGTCGAAACTGTCGCGATACACCACCTTCACTGCCCGCCGCGTCCCCAGCGCGCTGTGGGCGAGCCAGACTTCGCCGTAGCTGCCCCGGCCGAGGAGCCGGTCCACCTGATAGTCCGGCACCACCGGCGCAGCCCTGGGCGGGCGCGGCGAGCCGGAGCTGGATGGCGGCGTGGAGCTCATGGTGGCGGTGTGCTCCCGCTTTTAAGCCGCCGTGAAACCGCCCGCAACATCTTACGTCGCGCCGAATAGTCCACAGCCGGACCAGACGACGAAGGGCTGCCAAAATTCGTTCGCCCCTCGCGCAGCCAGCGCACGAGCCCGATCAAGATACGGCAGAGCGCCTCTTTCACACGGCCCCGGGGTGAGAGTTCACAGAACGAAGGCTTCGTGCTTGAGGCCCATGAACCCCGTGCCGGCGGCTTCCAGCCGCCGCGTTGCGGGTGGATTGCTTGAAGCCGTATCGCCCTGCTGTGGCCCGCAGACGGCGGCTGCAAGCCACCGGCACGCGTTCATAGGAAGAATCCATGGGCACCGCCTACAGGAACGTGCGTTCCAGCCGGCGGGCCTCCTTCTTGATCTGGGACTGCACCCGGTGCTTGGCCAGATGCACCTGCGCCGTGCTGATGTCCAGGCTGGCGGCCACCTGGCTCGCCGGCCACTGCCGCAGCACGTAGAGATCAAAGATTTGATACTGCCGCGGGCTGACCTGCGTCCGCACCAGTTCCACGGCGCGGTCCAGCAGGCTTT
>CAZOCL010000203.1:0-11821 GCA_964578245.1 uncultured Klebsiella sp.
GAAAAGCAAATTCCCTCCAGCCCGTGAGGACTGAAGGGAACTGCGTCAATTGGTTGCGGGGCTAGGATTTGAACCTAGGACCTTCAGGTTATGAGCCTGACGAGCTACCGGGCTGCTCCACCCCGCGATCAAGGTGGCCGGAAGATAGGTGAACTTCCCGCGCACGCAAGTGCTTTCGTGCTCCCGCTTGCGAATTTGTTCGTGGCGGCACTTTTCCATTGCTGTCTCGCTGGCTTTTCCCATCCTCCGCTGGAATGAATCTGCTGCCCTTCTCTGGCCTGCCCGCCCATGCCCCGCGCCATTTCGTCCCCGCCCAGATTGATCTGGGCACTTGGAGCCAGATCGCGCCGCTTTTTGACCTGCTCGACGCCCGGGCCGCGCAGTGCGCCACGCCTGCCGAGTTCGAGCGCTGGATTCTCGATCAGGGTGAACTCGCCGCCGCGCTCGACCAGGAAGGGAGCCAGCGCTACATCGCCATGACCTGCCACACGGACAATGCCGAGGCGGAGAAGGCCTACCTGCAATTCGTCGAGGACATCGAGCCGCAACTCAAGCCGCGCCAGTTCAACCTCGCCAAGCGCTTCCTCGCCCATCCGCTCCGCCCCCAGCTCGAGAAAGGCCGTTGGGAAGTCTTCGACCGCGACACCGCGTTGCTCGTCGAGCTGTTCCGTGAGGAGAACGTTCCCCTGCAGACCGAGGAGGCCAAGCTCGGCCAGCAGTATCAGAAGCTCACCGGCTCGCTCACCGTAAACTTCCGGGGCGAGGAGAAGACGCTCGTCCAGATGGGCCGCTACCTGGAAGAGCCGGATCGGGCCTTGCGCGAAGAGGCGTGGACGCTTGTCGCCCAGCGTCGTCTGCAGGAGGCGGACAAGATCGAGGAGAACTTCGAGGCGTTGCTCAAGGTGCGTGAGCAGATCGCCCGCAACGCTGGCTTCCCCAACTACCTCACCTACGCGTTCCGTGCGAAAGGGCGCTTCGACTACACGCCGGACGATTGCCTCAAGTTCCACGCCGCCGTGGAGACCGAGATCATGCCCGTGGTGCGGCAGTTGCAAGCAGAGCGGAAGGCCCTGCTTCGCGTGGATGCGCTGCGCCCGTGGGACACCTCGGTGGACCCCTTGAACCGCGCCCCACTCCGTCCGTTCACCGACGTGGGCGACATGGTGGCCCGCACCCAGCGCGTCTTCGATCTGCTCGATGCTGAACTCGCCGGTGGCTTCGCCCAGATGCGCGAGCTGAAGCTCCTCGACCTCGCCAACCGCAAGGGCAAGGCCCCGGGCGGCTATCAGGCCACGCTCGCCGAGGCTCGCCTGCCATTCATCTTCATGAACGCCGTCGGCGTCCAGCGCGACGTGGAGACGATGCTGCACGAGGCGGGCCACGCCTTCCACTCGCTCGCGGCCAAGGGCGAGGACCTCTATGCCTATCGCGGCGCGCCGATCGAGTTCTGCGAAGTCGCCAGCATGGCGATGGAACTCCTGGGCAACCAGCACCTTGAGGAGTTCTACGCGCCCAACGAGGCGAATCGCGCCCGCAAGACGCACTTGGAGGGCATCATCGGCTTCTTCCCCTGGATGGCCACGGTGGATGCCTTCCAGCACTGGATCTACACGCATCCCGGCCACACGCGCGCCGAGCGCACGGCGGCTTGGCTTGGGCTGATGGACCGCTTCGGCGGCGACGTGAGCTGGGCGGGTCACGAGTCCGCGCGGGCCAATCTCTGGCATCGCCAGCTCCATATCTTCCTGCATCCGTTCTACTATGTGGAATACGGCATCGCCCAGCTCGGTGCCTTGCAGGTATGGGCCAACTCCCATCGCGACGCGGCCAAGGCCCTGCGCGACTACAAGGCTGGCCTGGCACTGGGCGGTTCGCGGCCGCTGCCGGAACTCTTTGCCGCCGCCGGCTGCCGCTTTGACTTCACCGCTGAGACCGTGCGGCCCCTGATGGCCCTCACTCGCAGCGAACTGGCCAAGCTGAATTAACCCGAACTCCGGAGGCGAAATGGTAGCACAGGCCACCGGCCTATGCCGTCCGGCCACTGGCCGGACGGAACGGCGGGCAGCCACCCTAACCTCACCCCCCGAGTTGGTTCGCACCCCTACAATATCCCGCCACTGCCGCCGAAGCCGAGCCGGCGTCTGGCCGGCCGTGTCGCAAGCGTCCTCGCTTGCCCGGCGAGTCGAGACCGAGGCAATTCGCCATTAACGCAGCGTCGGCTTGCCCAGCACGGGCATTTTGTAATAGGCTCCGCTGATGCCGCGCTGCTTTCACTGGAAGGGCTGGCCGACGACGCTGCTCTTGCTGCTCGCCGCCGTGCCCCAGTTGCGCGGGCAAATCCGGGTGCTGGACGCCACCCGGTATCATCTCGGCACGGCTGGTTTTCCCGAATGGCAGGAGTTCGCCGGAAAGAAGCCACATGGTCTCACGCTGAAGCTGGCCTTCGAGGCGCAGCGGAATGAGACCGAGCAGACCCTCCTCATCCGTCAGCGCGACGTAAAGCAAGGCTGGCAGGTCACGCTCAATGGCCGCCGCCTCGGCTCGCTTGTCGCGCAGGAAACCCCCTTGGTCCACGCCCTCGCCGTGCCCCCGGGCGCGCTGCTCGACGGGACCAATACGCTCGGCATCCTGCCGCCCGTGGCCGTGGACGACATCATTGTGGGCGAGATCCGGCTCGCACCGACCCCGCTGGCCACGACCTTAAACGCGGCCACCCTGGAGGTGCGCGTCACCGACATGGAGACAAAGACCGGCCTGCCTTGCCGCGTGACCATCGTGGATGCGGAGGGCGCGCTGATCGCCTTGCGCCCTGGCGCGACGAACCAGACCGAGGTAGCGGCCCGCGCAGGCGTGCTTTACCTGCGGGAGGGCAGCACCCGTGTCGGTCTGTTGCCCGGCACTTACACCGTCTTCGCCTCGCGCGGCTTTGAGTATTCCGTCGCCACCCAGTCAGTGACGGTTGCCAGCGGAGAGACAAAGCCGGTGGCCCTTGCGATTCGCCGCGCCGTCCCCACCACCGGCTGGGTCGCGGCGGACACGCACATCCACACGCTCACCCACAGCAAGCACGGCGATGCCACCGAAGACGAGCGGATGCTCACCATCGCGGGCGAGGGCATCGAACTCGCCGTGGCCACCGACCACAATTTGCATGCCGATTACACCGCTGCGATGGGACGCACGCTGACCAGCGCACACTTTACTTCCGTGATCGGCAACGAAGTCACGACCAAGGCCGGCCACTTCAACGCCTTCCCCATCCAGCCCGGCAGCCCGGTGGTGGACTACAACGTCACGAATTGGGGAGCCTTGCTGAAAGCCATGCGGGCCACACCGGGCGTGCAGGTTGTGACGCTGAACCATCCGCGTGACCTGCACAGCGGTTTTGTTCCGCTTGGCTCCACCAACTTTAACCCGGTCTCCGGCGCAGCGTTGCAGGGCCAGGACTTCTCGTTCGACGGGATGGAAGTCATTACATCCGGCGCGATGCAGTCGGACATCATGCTCCTCTTTCATGATTGGTTTGCCTTGCTGAATCACGGTCACCACGTCACCGCGGTTGGGTCCAGCGATTCGCATGATGTCAGCCGTTTTATCCTCGGCCAGGGCCGGACCTATGTGAAGTCGGCCAGCACGAACGTGGGAGCCATTGATGTGGCAGCAGCCTGCAGGAACCTGCGCGAAGGCCGCGCGCTGGTGAGTTTTGGCCTGCTGACCGACCTGATCGTGAACGACCGCTTCGGCGTCGGCGATCTGGCCACGCGAGGGAATCGCGGGGTGCTGGCGAAAGTGACCGTGGTCGGGCCAGCCTGGGTCCAGGCGGACCGCATCGAGCTCTTCGCCAACGGCGTGCGGGTGGTGGACCACAAGCTCGCGCCCGTCAGCGGGATCACCAAGGCGCAAATCGTTTTCAAACTCCCGCGCTTCAAGCACGACGTCCATCTGGTCGCCATCGCCACTGGACCTGGCGTCACCGCCCCGTTCTGGGAGACGCCGCGTCCGTATCAGCCGGCTTCCAGAACCTTCACACCCCGCGTGCTCGGGGCCAGCAACCCGGTCTGGCTGGACGGCGACGGCGACGGGAGGTTCACGCCTGCGCGCGCCTACGCCGAGCAACTCGTGAAGCGCCACGGCACCGACGCGGCGAAGCTCTTCCCCGCGCTCGCCGCCTACGATGAAGCGGTCGCTTCCCAGGCCGCGAGCCTGTGTCATGCGGCGGGCAAGGACATCCGGTCCTTCGAGTTCATGCACGCGATGCGCGGAGCCACACGGGCCGTGCAGCACGGCTGGGTGAACTATGCGGGGACGGTGGAGTAAGGCGGGAGTCTAGATTTCGCAGCGATAATTCGGCAGAGTCTGAAGCAGAAACGAGTGGAAAGCATGAAACGATACCTTGGCGTCCTGTTGTTCGTGTTGTCTCTGCACGAGGCAATTTCCGGAGATTCACCCCTGAAGATGCTCGAAGCCTTGCCTGCCAAGGTGGGCGTGTTTAGTGCGCGCGCAGCAAGTGGTTTCGATGATCCCCGTTTGGGCGCAGCCAGGGGATACAACTCAGCGGATGGCACCACCATCACGATTTATATCTACGACTTGGGAGTCAAAACCATTGCGCACGGAATCACCGACGAGACGGTTCGGAAAGCTTTTCATCAGGCCAAGGCTGACATCGCCGCACTTGAAAAGCGGGGCACTTATCGGGACGTTAAGATGGGCCAAGACCTGGAGTTCGAGATCGAAACTGGTCCCGGAAGGACAATCAAATTCCTCGGAGTGACCTACACGTTTACCATCGTTGATCCCGATTCGCGCACCACTCAAAGAGTGGCCTCGAAATTGATGATTACTGGTTTGCGAAAACAGCGATGTAAAATCCGAGTTACTCGCCCTCCCTCAAGCGACGCCGACGGCCAAGATTCTTCGACCGTCGTGTTGACCAGCCTTATCACAGCGCTCTCAAAGGACTGATCGGCGTCGTTACTGCGCCTTGCTCAGCAGCCCCCGCGTCTGCATCCACTCCTCCGCCCGCTTCGGCCAGGTGGTGACACCGTGCGCACTCGGGCGCAAGCCGTAGCCGTGCCCGCCGGTGGGATACAGGTGCATCTCGGCGGGCACCTTGGCCTGCTTCAACGCTAGGAAGTAGAACAACGCGCACTCCACGCGGATGCCGTCGTCTTCGGTCATCGCCAGGAAAGTCTGCGGCGTATCCTTGTTCACTGGCAGCTCGGGGGAAACCTTGTCACCCTTGTCCTTCTCGGTGAGATAAGCGGGGTAAATCAAGAAGGTGAAGTCCGGGCGGCAACTGACCTTGTCCGCGTCGTCCACCGGCTCGTAGGTGCGCTTCTCGTAGTTGTTGCTGGCTGCTGCGGCGAGATGCCCGCCCGCGGAGAAGCCAAGAATGCCAATGCGCTTCGGGTCCACACCGAACTCACTCGCCCGGGCGCGGACCAGTCCCAACGCCCGCTGTGCGTCCTGCAAGGCCGCCGTGTGCTTCTCCAGGCCGGGCCGCTTGGGCACGCGATACTTGAGCAGCACGCCCGTCACGCCAATGGAGTTGAGCCATTCGCAGACCTCGGTGCCTTCGAGATCGTAGGCGAGGATGCTGTAGCCGCCGCCGGGACAGATGATGACTGCCGCACCGGTGTCCTTCTCCTTCGCGGGGCGATAGACCGTGATGGTGGGCTGCGAAACATTGCCCAGCCGGATGACAGATTTGCCGGCGACCAGTCCGCCCTTCGGCCCGGTCGTGTCCTTCTCTTCGCCGATGGGGGCTTTCTCGCCTGGTGCTTCCTTGGGCCAGAGGGGCAGGGGAGTGGGCGGTGCGGCGAGCGAACTGGCGGCAACGGCGAGGAGCGCGAGCGTGGTGGCGAGGGGGCTTCTCATGGGAGTTTGAACTTCAGGCTTTGGCTGAGGAACTGGATGGGGTTGCGGTAAATCACCTTGTCAATCAAGTCGGCGGGCCAGCCGCGGCGCTTCATCTCCAACGCGGTGCGCGGGACGGCCAGCGGGATGCTCACGCCCCAATCGCATGCGGAGTTCATCCAGATGCGCTCGTGCGAATAGAGGTCCAGCATGTCCACCGCGCGCGCAGGCGAGCACTTGCTCTCCGGGTAGAGCGTCATGCCCGCCCAGAACCCCGCGTCCAGCACGAGCTGGATGGTGTGCTCCTCGACATGGTCAATGATGCAGCGCTCGGGACGGATGCGCTTGTCGCTGCGCAGCACGTCGAGGATGAGGCGCGTCCCCTTGAGCTTGTCTTCAAGGTGCGGCGTGTGGACGAGGATGAGTTGGTCGTGCCGCGCGGCGAGGTCCACATGCATCTCGAGCACCTGCATCTCGTTGCGCGAATTCTTGTTCAACCCGATCTCACCGATGCCCAGCACGTTGGGCCGGTCCAGAAACTTGGGAATGAGCCCGATGACATCCGTGGCCAGCGCCACGTCTTCGGATTCCTTCGGATTGATGCACAGCCAGGAGAAATGCGGCAGGCCAAACTTCGCCGCGCGCTTCGGTTCGTAGTCCGTGAGCTGGCAGAAGTAGTCGTGGAAGCCGTTGACCGACGAGCGGTCAAAGCCCGCCCAGAACGCTGGCTCGCACACCGCGGCACAACCGGCGGTGACCATGTCCTGATAATCGTCAGTCGTGCGACTGACCATGTGGCCGTGGGGTTCAATGTAGCGCATGGGGAAAAGTGATTAGTAATCAGTGTTCAGTCTTCACTTCGCCCCCGGCCACGCACCCGTCGCGCCTTTGCCCGGTGCCTTGGCAATTGGCTTCATCGTCGGGTCGCTGAAGGAGAGGAGGACGCGCTTGGCGCGGTGGGGCTTCTTCTCGGCCAGGTGCTTCAGCGCGGTGCGGAAGGCGTCGAGGCGGAAGTCGGCGTCGCCCTCAGAGCGGTCCACGCGGTCGAGGAAGGCGGCGAGGTCAACGAGCTTGTGCCGCGCGTCCATGAAGTATTGGTCGAGCACTTGTTGGCGAGTCATAGCGTGGCGACAATTAAACGCAGGCAGCCCCGGATGACAACTCGCGATTCGCCTCCCGTGCGGCGGACACTCCTGTCCGCTGTTCGTCACTGCGGACGCTTCCAGCCTGGCGGTCAGCGCGGGGCAGTGCCTCTTCTGGCTATGCTCAGCCTTTGGTGTCCTGAACGTCGTAAAAAGCGCCAGAGGGCTGGCGCACTCCAAGACGCTTCGCGACCACGGGGGGCACCGGCCACGCGCCAGTGTATTGGAGTGCGGTGGCCCTCCACCGCTTTGGGGCGGACGCACGGAAAGGCTGCCATTTCCACACAGCGGACAGGAATGTCCGCCTCACGGTCGCCATGAATGCCAGAGCCTTCCGCTTCGCCTAAGTCTGCATGCGCTCACTTCCCCTGCTCCTCACGGGCGCGGCCTTCGTTGCCGCTCTCTGCACCAACCTCACTGCCGCTGCCAGTTATCTCAAGGACCCCGCCACCGGCGATCCCAAGCTTCGCTCCATCGGCGCGATGTCCTTTGGACCGAATGGCCTGCTGCTCGTCGCTGAGCCGCGTCACGCTTCCATCGTTGCCATCGAGACCGGTGACACCGGCCCGGTGCAGAAGCTCAAGCAGCGCATCGATAATGTGAACGCCCTCCTCTCTGCCCGACTCGGTGCGCCGGAGGCCGGCCTGCAGATCGCCGACATGGCCGTGAACCAGGCCAGCGGCAAGATCTACCTCTCCGTCACCCGCAAGGCCGACGGTGCCGCGCTGATCGTCGTTGTGACTGCCGACGGCCAGGCCACCCCGATGAACTTCGAGAAAACCCGGCACGCGCGCGTCACGCTGCCCATCTCGGACACGGCCAAGGTCGGCAATATCTCCGACGTCGCCTTTGCCAACGACCGGGTGCTCGCCGCCGGTTCGTCAAACGAGGAGTTTTCCAGCAAGATCTTCACCCTCGCCCTTCCGCTCGTCCATGGTGGCACGGCGATGCCCCTGAGTGCCGAAACCTATCACGTCGCCCATGGCAAGTGGGAGACCAAGGCCCCGATCACGAGCTTTGTCCCGATGGAGGAAAACGGTAAGCACTACGTTGTCGGCTCCTTTGCCTGCACGCCCATTGCCAAGTTTGAGCTGGATGACCTCAAGCCCAACGCGCAGGTCAAGGGCACCAGCGTGGTGGAACTCGGCTCCGGCAACCGCCCGCTCGACATGTTCACCTACGAAAAGGACGGCAAGCAATGGCTCGTCACCCACACGCAGCGCTTTCACCCGAACCTCTTCGGACCCAGCAAATACTGGGCGGCTCGTGTGGACATGTCCCACATCAAGGTGCTCGACGAGGCCAAGACCAATGCGAAGGCCGTGCGCCGCGACGTGAAGCAGCCCAAGGGTCCAGATGGCATCGAGATTGTGGAAAGCCTGTTCGGCGCGGTGCATGTGGATAAGCTGAGCAACACCGAAGCGGTGGTCCTGCGTGACCAGGGCACCACCCTCTCGCTGGAGATCGCGTTGTTGCCGTGAAGGCTGTGTCGGTAGCAGCCGGCAGTTTGCCACTGCCGTCCGCAGGCGCCGTATATGCGGCGTGGGCGTTGTCGTTCACGCGCCAGACGGCGTTGCAAATCGCCGGCACAGGCCACAGCCGCCGTGAATGCCACCCCGCCCACCTTCGCCTAAGTTTCCATGCGCTCAATCCCACTGTTGCTCACAGGCGCGGCCCTTGTTGCCGCGCTGGCCACCACCCTCACCGCCGCCAGCTACCTCAAGGACGCCGCTACCGGCGATCCCAAGCTCCGCTCCGTCGGCGCGATGTCCTTTGGCCCCGGCGGGTTGCTGCTCGTCACTGAACCGCGCCACGCGTCCATCGTGGCGATTGAGACGGGCGACACCGGCCCGGTGCAGAAGCTCAAGCAGCGCGTGGACAACGTCGGCGCGCTGCTCGCCGCCCGCCTCGGCGCGCCCGAGGGCGGTGTGACCATCGCCGACATGGCTGTGAACCAGGCCAGCGGCAAAATCTATCTCTCCGTCACGCGCAAGGGTGGGGCGTCCCTCATCGTCGTGGTGACCGCCGACGGCCAGGCCACGCCGCTCGACTACGAGAAGACCCGCTACGCCCGCGTCTCGCTGCCCGCCGCCGACACCGCGCGCGTCGGCAACGTCACGGATGTCGCCTTCGCTGGCGACCGCGTGCTCGCCGCCGGGATATCGAACGAGGAGTTTTCCAGCAAGATTTTCACCTTCGCACTCCCGCTGGCGCACGGCGGGAATGCCGTGGCTCTCAGCGCCGAGACATATCACGTCTCGAGCGGCAAATGGGTGTCCAAGGCCCCCATCAGCAGCTTCGTGCCGATGGAGGAGAACGGGAAGCACTACGTCGTCGGTGCCTTCTTCTGCACGCCCATCGCGAGGTTCGAGCTGGACGACCTCAAGCCCAACGCGCATGTCAAGGGCGTCGTCGTCGTCGATCTTGGCTCCGGCAACCTCCCGCTTGACTTGTTCACCTACGAGAAAGACGGCAAACAATGGCTCGTCACGCACACGCTGCGCGGCGCTTCAAATCTCTTCGGCCCGAGCAAATACTGGGGCGTGCGCGTGGACATGTCGCACTTCAAGGTCCGCGACGAGGGGAAGACCAACCCGAAGGTTGTGCACCGCGACACGCGGCAGTCGAAGGGACCGGAAGGCATCGAGATCGTGGACAGCCTCTTTGGCGCGGTGCATGTGGACAAACTGAGCGACACCGAGGCCGTGGTCCTGCGCGAGTCCGGCACCGCCCTCGCGCTGGAGATCGCGTTGCTGCCGTGAAGCTCACTGCGGCAACGCGGCTGGCCTGGCTCGCGGCGATGCTTGTGGCACAGGCCGGAACGGCTGAGTCCCCTCCCGTTGTCCTCCGCTTTGAGGCCGACCGCGACAACCCCCTCGCCATCCAGCTCACCGCGGAGGCTCATGGCAAATCAGTTTGGCCGAAGAACGCCGTCGCCGAACTTGCCCGTGCCGTGCCGCCGTGGTTCGGCCTTTGGCTTGGCCAGGGCAAACCCGGAACTGTTGCATTGGCTGGCAGCTACTCAGTAGCTGGCCCCCAACTCCGCTTTCGCCCCAGCCTGCCGCTTCTGCCGGGGCAGACTTACACCGCGCGGCTTGAATTGCCCGGGGTGAGCCTGCGGGCCGAGCATCGCACGGCTGCGCCTGCGCCGGCCGCCGCTCCGAAGCTCCTCAGCATCTACCCCACCAGCGACCGCCTGCCTGCGAACCATCTCAAGTTTTACCTCGTCTTTTCCGAGCCCATGGAGAGCGGCGTGTTCTTGAACTACTGTCAGCTCACTGATGCGAAGGGGAAACCCGTCGAAGCACCTTTCCGCGAAACCGAGCTGTGGTCGGCGGATGGGCGTCGGCTCACGCTCTGGTTTCACCCAGGTCGCCAGAAGACCGGAGTGAATCTTAACGTGGAGTTTGGCCCGGTGCTGAACGAGGGTGGCGACTATCGGCTGGTCATTGATGGACGCTGGCCGTCGGCGAGAGGCGTGGCCTTGGGCACGAACGAGATAAAGTCCTTCCACGCGGTTGCGCCCCTGCATGAGCAGCTCACGGTGAAGAGTTGGCAAGTCCACCGTCCGACGGCGGGCACGCATGACCCATTGCGGGTAACCTTTCCCCATCCGCTGGACTGGGCCACGCTCCAGCGTCAGCTCCACGTCAGCACTGGGACTGGTCCGGTCACCGGGGCCATTAGCGTGGAGCGCGGCGAGCAAGAGTGGCGTTTTGTCCCTGAGAAGCCGTGGCCAGCCGGCCCGCACGAGTTACGCGTCGGGACCGCGATCGAAGACCATGCCGGGAACAGCCTCGCACGGCCTTTCGAGGTGAACTTGCAGCAACGTGCCCTGTTTCCCGTGGGACCCGAAATCGGAATTCCGTTCATGGTGCGCTGAGACGGCGCTACGTAGTGCCCGCGTCTCGCGGGCCGTGTCGCCGGCGTCCGCGCCGGCCCGGGCGGGCGATTGCCGGTTGACGACCTTGTATGCTCTGTGAAGCTCGACTGACCCGCAAGTTGCACTGGCCATTGCTATGAAAGCTCTCCTCCACCTGACGCTCGGCGCACTCCTGCTAAGCCTTGTCAGTCAGGCACCGGCCGAAGACTGGCCCACGCACCGGCACGACATCAGCCGCTCCGGGATCACCGCCGAGCCGCTCGCGCTGCCGCTTAAGTTGTCATGGCATCATGTCGCCGCGCAGCCGCCCACGCCCGCCTGGCCTCCGCCGCACCTGATCATGTTGAACCGGCTGGACTTCGACTATGCGCCGTCCCCGGTGGTTGGCGCAGGCGTGGTCTGCTTCGGTTCCTCGACCGATGACACGGTGCGCGCGCTGGACGAACGCACAGGCGAGGTGCGCTGGCAGTTCACCACCGGTGGTCCGGTGCGGGTCGCGCCGCAGATTGTCGAGGGTCGCGTTTACTTTGGCTCTGACGATGGCGTGGCTTATTGCCTCGAAGCGGCCACGGGCCGGGTGGTGTGGTCCTTCCGTGCCGCGCCGCAGCCGGAGCAATGCGTGGGCAATGATCGCATGATCTCGCGCTGGCCCATCCGCACTGGCGTGCTGGTGGACGGCGGGGTGGCTTACTGTGTGGCGGGCATGTGGGCGAACGAAGGCATCTACGCCTGGGCGCTGGATGCCGGGACGGGCAAGGCGATTTGGTGCAATGACACCAGCGGTTTCGCCGGTATGGACTACAACCACCTCATGACGCCCGGCAACGCGGAGAATCTGGAGCACGGTGTTCATGATGGCGACTTCGGCGTCTATGGGCTGACCCCGCAAGGGGCGCTGGCGGCGAGCCGCGATGTGCTGGTGGTTCCGAACGGCTAC
>CAZOCL010000204.1:0-11720 GCA_964578245.1 uncultured Klebsiella sp.
AGCCGTTCCTCATCAGCAGCACGATGATCGGCTCGATGGCCCAGCGCCTCGTGCGTCGCATCTGCTCCAAGTGCAAGGCCGACTACGAGCCGGACCGCGCCCATCTTCCACGCGACCTCGTGCTGGCTCCGGGCGACAAGCTCTGGCGCGGCACCGGCTGCCCGAACTGCCGCAACACCGGCTACCGCGGCCGCAGCGGCCTCTACGAACTCATGGTGATGAGCGACGCCATCTCCGAGAAGATCATCGAGCGCGCACCCTCGTATCAGATCGTGGCCGTGGCCAAGCAAGGCGGCCTGCGCCTGCTGCGCGAAGACGGCTGGGACAAAGTCCGCAGCGGCCTCACCACGCCGGACGAAGTGGTGCTGTGCACGGCGGGGTGAAGGCTCAACCACTAATGAACACGAATGAACACGAAGCGGCGGAGCTGACGCGAATTGCGCGAATGGACGCGAATTTGGAAGAGCGGTGCGAAGCTTCGTTTTCAAAGCATCGCGAGGTTGGCAGAGCTTCGCGCCGCTCTCCCTCACCCCGGCCCTCTCCCGCTGGGAGAGGGAGGGCGTTCTCCCGCTTCGGTGTCACCGCGCACCCTCGTTCGCAGACACGCGGACTGCGTTTCCCCCTCTCCCAGCGGGAGAGGGCCGGGGTGAGGGAGAGGACGCACTTGCACCAGTTGTTCTCCGCTTCCCAATTCGCGTCAATTCGCGCAATTCGCGTCACCCGCCTCTTCCCCATTCGTGTCTATTAGTGTCCATTCGTGGTCGCCCCCCTCATGACCCTGTTCACCTACATCGCGATGACCGAAGCCGGTGCGCGCGTCACCGGGACGCTCGAAGCCGAGAGCGAGGCTGCGGCGATGCGCGCCCTGGAGGACAAGCGCCTCTTCCCCGTCACCGTGCAGGGCGGCGCGACGGCCGAGGGTGGCAAGCCCGCGCGGCGCAAGGTCCGCACGCGCGACCTCGGCATGCTCTACGGCCAGCTCGCGGACCTGCTCGGCTCCGGCGTGCCGCTGCTGCGGGCGCTGGATTCGCTCATCCGCTCCACGCCCTCGATAGCGCTGCGCGAGCTGCTCAAGGAAATCCGCGCGTCCGTCTCCGAGGGCAAGACCCTCACTGATGCCTTGCGGCCCTATCCCGAGACCTTCCCCACGCTGCACCTCGCCATGATCCAGGCCGGTGAGCGCGCCGCGTTCCTTGAAGACGTGCTGCGTAACCTCGCCGGCTTCCTCGAGCGCTACGAGGAGCTGCGCAGCAAGGTGACCGGTGCGTTGATCTACCCGGCCCTGCTCTCCGCGCTCGGTTCCCTCGTGATGATCGGTGCGCTGGTGTTCTTCGTGCCGCGCTTCGAGCCGCTGCTGGCCGCGGCGAAGAAGCCCTTGCCCACGGAAATCCTCTTCGGCGCGAGCAAGCTGGTGCGCGGCTACTGGTGGCTGCTGATCCTGGGTGGAGCCGGCGGCGGGTTCTTCCTCTGGCTGAACCTTCAGACCGAGGCCGCGCGGCGCAAGGTCGAGACCTGGCAGTTGAAGATCCCCGTGGTGGGCGAGGCCCTGCGGCTGCTGGCCATCACGCGCTTCTGCCGCATCCTCGGCACCATGCTGGCCAACGGCGTGCCGCTGCTCGCCGCGCTCAAGATCGCCCAGAACGCCACCGGCTCCACCATCCTCGCCGAGCGCATCGCCGAGTGCGCCGAGTCCGTGCGCGATGGCAAGCGCCTCTCCGAGCCGCTGGCCAAAGGCGGCTTCTTTCCGGACCAGATTCTGGCCATGATCACCGTGGCCGAGGAATCCAACAAACTGGACAAGGTGCTCGTGCAAATCTCCGACACCGTCGAGCGCCGCACGAACCGTTCCGTGGACCAGTCGGTGCGCCTCATCGAGCCGCTGATTCTGTGCTTCGTCGCGGCCGGCATCGGCTTCCTCGCGCTCGGATTGCTGCTGCCCATCTTCACCATGGCCAGCTCGCTGGGATCGAAGTAATCCGGGGCCGGCATTTCGAGGCGGCGAGCGTGGGGAACTTTTTTCTATTTGCCGCACTTACCTTGAATCTTACCGGAAACGTGCCGTCGCACTTAAGCAACCATGAAGTTGAACAGTGCATCGCTATCGAAACGGCTGCCGCGCCACGCGGCAGGATTTACCCTCATTGAGATCCTCCTCGTCATTGTGGTCATCCTCATGCTGGCGGCGGCCATGGTGGTCTTCGTCCTGCGCCAGCAGAAGGGCGCGGAGAAGAACACCACCAAGGTCATGCTCGCGCAGGTCGCCACCGCGCTGGACACCTATCGCCTGAATCTCGGCCACTACCCGAACGAGCAGGAGGGCGGTCTGGATGCGCTGACCAAGAAGCCCACCTTCGAGAACGAGCGCATGGGCGAGAAGTGGCAGGGGCCCTATCTCAAGCCCGGCACCACGCTCGACGATCCGTGGGGCAACAAGCTGCGCTACGAACTCGTCGCCGCCGGCGGGGATGGCGACAACAAGTCCGCCCTTCCCTACAAGCTCTTCTCCGTCGGGCCCGATGGCCAGCCCGACACCGACGACGACATCAAATACGGAGCCGAGGCCGCCTCCGCTGAAGCCACCGGACGTTGAACGCCATGCGCCTGCGCCACTGCCAACCCTTGCCCCACGGCTTCACGCTCATTGAGCTGTTGCTGACCGTGGTGCTGGTGCTGCTGTTGCTCGGCGCGGTGGTCTTCAACTTCTCCTCCTTCGGCCGCACCGCGCAGCTCGATGAAGGGGCGACCCAGGTTGAGGCGCTCTTCCGCTTTGCCCGCGCGCACGCCGAGAGCACCGGCAAGCAGGTGCGCATCCATTTCCCCGAGGCTGAGTCCGGTGACAATGCCGAGTTGCTGCAGGCGGAGGCCCCTGGCACCACCGTGCGCGTGACGGTGGAGTCCGACCCCGTCGGCGCGCCCGGCGTCTTCCAGGATCTGCCGGCGGCGGCCGCCTATGTGCAGAGCATCAGCGATCTCATCAGCATCCAGCAGGTCCAGCCCGGTGGCCCGGGTGGCGAAGCGGGTGGTGATGCCGCCCTTTCGGTCCCGGCCGATGGATCAGGCCCATCTGGTTTTGACGCGCCGCGCAGTCCATTCTCGGCCGTGACCTTCTACCCCGATGGAACCGGTGACTCGGTGGAAGTGGTGCTGGCCTCGCGCAGCGAGGAAGATGCCCGGCGCTTCACGGTCCGCCTGACGGGATTGACCGGCGCGATCCGCCGGCTGATCGTCGCCGACGCCAACGCCACTGAACCCGAGCCTCCCGCCCCGGCCACGGAGGCCGCTGCGGAGGCTGCGAAGTGAGGTTTGGTTCCGGTCTCCTCTTGAACCCGGCGGTCGGCTTGCAATTGCGGCTCACCAACCCTCCGCCCGTGATTCGCCAAAACGGCAGCCGGCCGGCCCGCGCCTCCGTCCTCCTCGAAGTCATCCTCGCCCTCGCCCTGTTCGTCATCGCCGCCGCGATCGTCACCAGCGGCATGAACGCCTCGACGGACAACCTCGAACGCCAGCGGCGCAACACCCACGCGGTGAACCTTGCCGCGACCGTGCTCGCGGAAATCCAGCTCGGCATCCGGCCCATTTCCGAGGCGGGCGAGCAGCCGTTCCTCGCCCCCTTTGATTTGTGGACTTCCGAACTGGTCGTTTCGCCGGCGGAGACGGAGACCGGTGAAGCCGCCGGCCTCCTGCGCGTCGAGGTCATCATCCGCCACAAGGAATCCACGCTCGTGCACCGCCTCGCGCAGGTCATCCGCATTCCGCAATCAGTGGGGGCCGCCTTCTGACCATGCGCCTGGCCCATCCATCTGGTAGCAACCGACGTCAGGAGGCTCTGACTTCGCATTCCGCATTCCGCATTCCGCATTCCGTATCTGAACAGAGCCTCCTCACGTCGGCTGCTACCCGGCCGGCTCGCTCCGCCTTCACCCTTCTGGAAGTCGTCCTCGCCATCACCATTGCCATCGGCATCCTCGTCGTCGCGCTGGCCTTCTACCAGCAGGCGACTTCGCTGCGCGGGCAGCTCCTCGTCGAGTCCGAGCGCCTCGCTGCGGTGCGGCAGGTCATGGACCGCCTCTCGGCCGATCTGCGGGTCGCGCCCGTGAACGACCGCACCGGCTTCACCGGCGACTCGAACTCCCTCCGCTTCGTGACCACCGGACTGCCGTTTTCGCCCGGCACCATAGAGTCCGACCTCAAGCGCATCAGCTACCGCACCACCTATGCGGGTGAAGGCACCAACCTCGCCGTCAGCGGTCTCACGCGCGTCCAGGAGCCGGCCTTGGATCTCATCGCCTCGCGGCTGGCTCCGGCCCTTGCGACGGTTGCCGGAGATACGAATGTTCCCGCAGCGGCGGCGGCCGAACCACTGACCGACGCCATCCGGTTCCTGAGCTTCCGTTTCTGGGACGGCACCGCGTGGCGGGACAACTGGAGCGGGGTCGCCCCGCCCCCCGGCCTGGAAATCAGCCTCGGCTTCGAACCCCTGCCGCCCGAGGCGACGCCTGACCAATACCCGGGCGAAATCTTCCGCCGAGTCATCTTCCTCCCCGCCGGCCAGTCCAAGCCGCCGGGGACCAATCTCGTGGCGAACGGAGGCTCAAGGTGAACTTCCGCCCTCGAAACGACCTGACGCGCTTCCTTTCCCTCTCCCTCATCGGGGGAGAGGGCCAGGGTGAGGGGGCGGGCAACTTGCGCAATGGGACGTCCAACTCCTCCCAGCCCTCACCCCCGATGGGGGAGAGGGAGAAGAGCCCTCGCGCCTTCGTCCTCGTCGCCGTCCTCATCATCGTGATGCTGCTCTCCATGCTCGTGGTGAGCCTGCTCTTCCGCTTCAAGGCGGAGGACACCGCATCGAACGCCAGCGTGGGCACTGAGCAGGCCTGGGCGGCGGCCTTGAGTGGCGTCGAGGAAGCGGTGCGCGTCGCGGCTGCCGCCACGCCCGGCCTCACCGACTGGCAGGACAACCCCGCCGCCTTCCGCGACCGGCTGGTCTTCGAGGATGGCGGAGAGCGCTGGAGCTTCACGGTGTTCTCGCCCGGTGGCGGTGAGACCCTGGCCGAGATCCGCTACGGCCTCACCGACGAGGCGTCCAAGCTCAACGTCAACGCCCTGGCCGACGCCAACCTCGAAAAGCTGCCGCGCGTCACTCCCGCCATGGCCGCCGCGTTGCTGGATTTCATTGATGAGGATGACACGCTCCGGCCGGAAGGCGCGGAGCAGGACTACTACAGCGGCCTGCCGCGTCCCTACACCATCCGTAATGGCCCGCTGGCGACGCTGGACGAGCTGCTGCTTGTGCGCGGTTTCACTCCGGAGCTGCTGAACGGCTCGGCTCGCGAGAGCAGCACCAACAGCGAGGCGCCCGCCAGCGCGAACGACTCGCGGCCTGCCCGGGGCCTGAGCCAGTTCCTCACGGTCGCCTCCTACGATCCCGACCTCGCCAACGACGGTTCCTTCCGCGTGAACTTCAACAGTCCCGATGCCGTGCTGCCCGCCGCTGAGCTGCCCCCGGCGTTCACGAACTTCCTCGCCGCCCTCCAGACCAACGGCGTCACGCTTTCCCACACCGCCGACTTGCTGGACGCGAAGCTGCCGGTGAAGGACGCGAAGGGCGTGGAGGTGGAAATCACCTCCGGCATCGGCAAGGCCGAGCTGGCCACCGTGCTCGATCTTTTCACCGCGTCGCCCGAATTGAAGACCGACGGGCTGGTGAACGTGAACACCGCGAGCATCGCCGTGCTGGCCACGTTGCCCGGCGTGGATGAGCCACTTGCCGAGTCCATCGTCTCCGCGCGTCGCAGTCTCAGCCCGGAGCGCCGCACCACGATTGCGTGGCTCTATCAGGAAGGCGTGGTGGACGCCGCCAAGTTCAAGGTGCTGGCTCCGCTGCTCACCGCGCGCAGTTACCAGTTCACCTGCCAGGTGGTCGGTTACGGCCTGCCCTCGGGACGTTTCCGCGTCCTGGAGGTCGGCATTGATGTCGCCCCCGGCACGCGGCGGGTCACCTATCTTCGCGACGTGACCCGGCGCGGGCTGCCGTTTACCTTGGGTGGTGAGGGGGATGGGCGCTCGGTCCAGGCGGTCAGGAAACCGGGTGGCTTGCGAGTAGAATCTCCAAATCCCAAAAACCAAATTCCAAACAAGCTCCAAGCTCCAAGCTCCAATTTGCGAAACTCCGCACCGCAAGCCTCCTGGAACGTCCCGATCCGTCCAGCCGCTGATTGGAATTTGATTTTCGGAGCTTCTTTGGAATTTGGAATTTGGAATTTGGAATTTCCACTGGAGGCGCCGCATGTCTGACCGCGACGCCCTCCCCGCCTTCCCGCTGAAGAAGTTTTCGCTCAGCCGTGAGCAGCGCGCGAAACTGCCCGCGCAGGCCACCGCGCTGGATTTCGACGGGCGTTCGCTGCGCGTGGTGCAGACGACGACGCGCAGCGGCCAGCCCGCCGTGGCCCGTGTCTCCGTCACGCCGCTGAACCTTCCGGCCGATGCCGACCGCGCCGATGCCGCCGTGCTGGGTGCCTCTCTCGCGAAGGCCCTCGAGCAGCTCAAGCTCAAGCCCGGGCCGGTGGTCATGGGCATTCCGCGCGCGCAGGTCGTGCTCAAGACCTTGCTCCTGCCCGTCATTCCGGACGTGCGCGAGCTGGCCTCCGTCGTTCACCTCCAAATCGGTCGGGACCTGCCGTTCCGCACGACGGAAGCGGTGATTGATTTCCAGGTTCACCGCCAGATCACGCCGCCCGCGCCCAAGCCCGACCCGAACGCCAAGCCCGGCCAGCCCGCTGAGGCCGCTCCCGCTCCGCCGCCCAAGCTCGAAGTGCTTGTGGCCGTCGCGAAGCGGGACGTGGTCGAGTTCTACCGCCGCGCCGCCGAGGCCGCGGGCCTGAAGCTCGTCGCGCTCGGGCTGCTGCCCAGTGCGAGCGCCCGCTGCGTGCATGCCTGCAATCTCGTCGAGCGCGGCCAGGCTTACGGCCTCATTTCCCTGCGCCCGGACGAGGTGGGCATCGACATCGTCGCGGACGAAGCGGTGCCGTTCAGTCGTGGGGCGGTCGTGAAGCCGCCGACCGAGCCGGGCCCCGCGGATGCCTTCGTCAGCGCGGCGACCATCGAGGTCGTCCGCAGCCTGCACAGCTACAGCGGCCTCGGCGCGACGGCCTCGCTGGCGCGCCTGTTCGTCGCGGGTGCGACCGGCCACGAAGCCGGTGTCGTCGCGGCTTTGGCCACCCGCGTGAGCACGCCCGTGGCGCTGCTGGACGCCACCGCGTTGGAACTGCCGGAGGATTCGCGCGATCCGGCCGCCGGTGCGACCGCCGGCATCGGCCTGGCGCTGGGCTTCGCCGACGCGGGCGGGCTGCCGTTTGATTTCCTGAATCCGAAGCGTCCCGCCGTGCAGCGGGATTTACGGCGGATCAAGATTCTCGCCGGGCTGGCGGTGGCCGCCGTGCTGTTCCTGATCGTGATGGGCGTGCGCAGCTGGCTGATGGGCCAGCGCCAGCAGACCCTCGACGCCCTCACGGCCGAGGCCGTCACCGCCGAGAAACACCGGCCCATCTACCGCCAGATGATCGGGCAGGCAGCCGTGGTGAACGAGTGGGTGAAGGGCGAGCGCGACTGGCTCATGCACTACGCCTATCTCACCGCCGTGCTGCCGCGCAGCGAAGAGGTCTTTCTGACCACCTTATCCGTCACGGGACCTGGCGCGCTGCGCCTCGGCGTGCGCGCACGCAGCGGCGAGATCCTGGCGAAGGTGGAGAAGCAGCTTCGCGCCGCGGGATACGAAGTGAAGCCGCTCGCCATCACGCCCGGCTCCGACCGCAACGGGTATGAGTTCCAGTCCACCGTGGAGCTGGCTGTTCCCAACAAGCTCAAGATCGATCTCTCGAAGGTGAAACCGCCCCCCCGCCCGGAGGATGACGCGTCGCTCGACCCGCCGCGCAAGAAAGGGGGCGGATGAATCAGCGCGAGAAAGTCCTGACGGTCGTCGTGGTGGGCACTGCCGTGCTCTTTGGCGGGGCGCTGGGTCTGCGCGCCTTCATCATGAAGCCGGTCACCGACCTGGACAAAAAGATCCTCGCCGCGCGCGAGCGTCTCGAAAAGATCACCACCGAGCGCCGCAACTACTTCGCTGCCGAGGACCGCATGAAGGAGCACACGAAGCTCGCCTTCGCGGACACGGTGGACGAGGCGAGCGCGCTGTCGGGCGCGGTGCTTACCAAGCTGATTCTCAAGGCTGGCTTGAACGAGGGCAACTTCACCCGCCTGCCGGTCGGCCCCCGCAAGCTGCGCGGCGCAAATGAAATTGGCTGGAACGTCCAGGGCGACGGTCCGCTCGCCAGCGTGGTGAACCTGCTCTTCCTCCTGGAGCAGTCCCCGTATCTCGAACGCCTCGACGGCCTCGTGGTTTCTACAGGCGATGTCCCCGGCCAGGTGCGGGTGCGCTTCCGCACGCTCTCGCTGGTGATGGACCCTGCGCCTGAGGTGAAGCGCGAGCCGCTGCTGGCTAAGTTCGTCCTCAATTCCGATGAGCGCCGTGCGTTCGATGGCATCGCGGCGCGCGACATCCTGCGGCCTTATATCAAGCGCCCGCCTCCTCCGCCGGTGCGGGGCACGCCCGGCGGCTCCTCCACCACCAGCACCCCGGCCACGCCGCCGGCGCCTCCCGGTCCCGAGACCTTCCGCATCGTGTCGCTCTCCGAATGGCAGGGCCAGCCCGAGGTCCATGTGCGCGACCTCACCACCCAGAAGACGGCCCGCTACAAGCCCGGCGATCCGCTCGCCGGGGGCACCATCGCCATGGTGGACTACCGCGCGATGCCCCTGCCCGGTGCGAGCGGCCTCCAGTCCTTCAGCCGCGTCATCGTGCGCGTGAAGGATGAATTCTTTGCGGTAGAACACGGCCAGACGCTGGCCGACCTGCGGAAACTGGAACTGACCCAGCTGCCGCCCGGCCTGCCCAAGCCGGCCGTTGAAACGCCGCGCCCGGAACTCTGATTACTCTTTCCCTCTATGAACCGAACGCACCCCACGCTCCTCGCCCTGGCGCTTGCCACCGGCACGTTCACCCTTGCGGCGCAGGACGTGCCGAAGGCCGCCCCGCCCGCCACCAACGCGCCCGCGACCGCGAAGACCGTCACCATCACCACGCCCGCCGGCCCCGCCGCGCCCGCGCGGAACATCCGCTTCCAGTTCGACGGCATTTCCTACGCCGATGTGATCGAGCGCTTCGCGCAGATGGCCAACAAGCCGCTGCTCGCCGCCTCCAAGCCCGAGGGCACCCTCACCTACAACGACGCGAACGCCTACACCTACGCCGAGGCGCTCGACACGCTCAATGTGATCCTCTCGATGAAGGGCGTGATGCTCGTCGAGAACGCGAACTACCTCCAGCTCGTCCCCTTCAAGGAGCTGCCCTCCACCCCGCTGCGGCTGCTGCGCGGGACCGGTCCGAATGGCGACGTGCGGCCCGGCGAGGTGGTCACCGCCGTCCTCGACGCGAAGAACGTGGACTCGAAGGAGATCACCGAGTCCCTCACCGCGATGCTCTCCAACGCCGGCTCCATGGCCGTGCTCCCGCGCGGTCGCGGCATCATCATCACGGACCGGCTCGCGAACATTCAGCGCATCAAGAGCCTGCTGGCGACAATTGATGTCGAGGCCCCGGCCGAGCGGCAGATGAAGACCTTCGCGCTGCAGAATACCTCCGGTGCAATTGTCGCCGACCTGCTCAACCGCACTTTCGGTGTGGCCACCGCGCCCAAGCGCCAGGAGTTCAATCCTACCACCAAGGCGATGGTGACGTTGCCGCCCGACCCGAACGAATACATCACCGCCGTCTATGACGACGCCTCGCGCACGATGGTGCTGTTTGGCCCGCGCGAGCGCATTGCCCTGGCCGAGGAACTTATCGCCAAGTTCGATTCCCGCGAAGGCCCGGCGGGTGACGTGCGCATCTACTACCCGACCTCCATGCGGGCCGAGGAACTCGCCAGCATCATCCGGCAGGCCGTCCCCGGCGTCGCCGAGCCGAAGGAATCTGCCACTTCCTCCGCCACCAAGGCGCGCGTCATCGCCGACGAGAAGCAAAACCGCCTCATCGTCGCCTCGCCCGTCTCCGCGCAGTTGGAGCAGATCGATCTGCTCGTGAACCGTGTGGACAAGGGCATTGTCGGCAACGTGGGCGGCACCAACAATATCCCCTACCGCACGCAGACGATCCTGCTCACCAAGGTCTTCCGCCCGCGTGCGACCGAGCCGAAGGACTTCGCGGCGATCATCACCCAGGCGCTAACCCGCCGCGAGCCCGGCGGCAAGGCCGGCACCACGGCGAGCGTCACCTTCGACGCCGCCAGCAAGAGCGTTGTAATCACCGGCTCGCCCGGCGACCTCCAGACGGCCTCGGAGATTTTGACGCAGTTGGAGACCGGCACCTCGCAGCCGCAGGCCATGCAGACGCGCTTCATCGAGGTCGGCACGGCGGCCGATGCGAAGCGCCTGCTGCCGCTGGTCGAGGAGCTTTATCGCAACCAGATGAGCGGAGCGGGCGTGCTCGACATCGGTGCGCACGCCAAGCTGATGAGCGACGACAACGGCCGCCTCATCGTCACCGCCAGCGAGCCGCATCTGCTGCGCATCGAGGAGCTGGTCACGCAACTGCGCGGCAAGAACGGCGTGGTGCTGAACCGCCAGCTCCAGATCGTTGCGCTCAAGAACACGCGGCTGGACACCGTCTTCCCCGGCTTCGAGAAGCTGCTCGCCGATCGCATGGCGGACCGGCGCTTCGAGGGCCAGCCCAAGCCCTCCGTCGTGCCGGACAACGCGAACAACCGGATGCTCGTCACCGCCACGCCGGAGCAGCTCAAGGAAATCGAGCAGCTCGTGCAGGTCGTGGACCTCGCGCCCGCCACGCAGCGCCGCGAGATGGTGGTCCTGCCCGTGCGCGCCAAGGCCCCGACCGAGATCATCACGCTCGCCACCCAACTCCTCGCCCAGATGGGCGGGCCGGGCACCGACCCGCAGATGGAGCCCAAGCTTATTCCCGACGCGAGCGGCAAGCAGATCATCGTCCTCGCCACGGCGAAGGATTTGACCCGCGTGCGCGAACTGATCACACAGCTCGACACCGCCACCACCGTGAATCTGGCCCGCCAGTTCCGCACCGTGGAGCTGAACGCGCGCACCGCCACCGACCTCACCACGCTTGTGACGCAGCTCTACACCGAACAGCTCCGCGGCCAGAGCGAGCCGCCGGGCGGCGCGGCCACGGTGATCGCCGACGCGAAGAACAACCGCATCATGATCAGCGGTGCGGAGGCGGAAATCGTGCGCGTCGAGGCCATCATCCGGCAGCTTGATCCCGCCGGCAAAAAGCCCGCGCGCGAAGAGACCCGGGTCATCCGCCTCAAGGCCGCGCTCGCCGCCGAGATTTCCGGGCTGGTCGAGAAGAGCCTCAATGCGCAGTCCCAGACCGTTAAGGTGCTCGTGGACGCGCGCAGCAACAGCCTCGTCCTCAGCGGCGAGCCGGATGCCGTCGAGGCCGCGTCCAAGGTCATCCAGCAACTCGACACGGCGGGCGAGGCGCAGCCGCGCGAGATGCGCGTGATGGAACTGAAGCAAGGCGACGCCACCGCCATCGCCGCGCTCGCCACGCCGCTGGTCACCGAGCTGCTCAAGAGCCAGCGCGGGCCGGAGTATTCGCCCAGCGTGAAGATTGTCGCCGATGCGACCTC
>CAZOCL010000205.1:0-11706 GCA_964578245.1 uncultured Klebsiella sp.
CTGCAATCCCAAAGGGATTGTGTCCTTCAGCCCAGGGTTGCGAGGCACGAGCTACCCTGGGTCGCCGCCCGAAGAATTTCCAACCCCAACGGGGTTGCGCCGTCCGCATCTAACCGCGCCACAACCCCGTTGGGGTTGCGGGCTCCGGCCCTGTTTCCCAGGGTAGCTCGTGCCTCGCAACCCTGGGCTTTGAGCCGGAATCCCTTTGGGATTCGTTCTGCAATTTCCCGAAAGGCATTAGGCCTCGGCTGGCATAGGGCAGGCTTTCAACCTGTGCGTTCGGAATTCTGGTGAATGAAGCCGCACGCACTGGCCTTCTCCCGCCCGCTTCGCTAGCCTCGCCGCATGAGCTGGGGCTACCGCGCACTCGTCCGCCCGGTCCTGTTTTCGCAGGACTCGGAGTCCATTCACAACCGCACGCTGGCCGCGCTCGGCATGGCGGCACGGCAGCCGTGGCTGTGCGCCGCGCTCGGCTCGCTCTACCGCGCGCCGGACTTGCCGACGGAGCTTTTCGGCCTGCGCTTTCCGAATCCGGTCGGGCTCGCCGCCGGGATGGACAAGCAGGCCGCCGCCGTGCCGGCCTGGCGCTCGCTCGGGTTCGGCTTCAGCGAACTGGGCGGCGTGACGTGGCACGCGCAGCCGGGCAATCCGCTGCCGCGCATGTTTCGCGCCGTGCCCGACGAGGCGCTCGTCAACCGCATGGGTTTCAACAACGGCGGTGCCCGTGCGCTGGCTGAGCGCCTGGCCGCGTGGCGCGAGCAGGGCCGCTGGCCGGACCATCCGGTGGGCATCAACCTCGGCAAGTCCAAGGTCACGCCGCTCACCGAGGCGGCGGATGACTACGCGGATTCGCTCCGTGTCCTGTGGCCGCACGCGGACTTCTTCGTGGTGAACGTCAGCTCGCCCAACACGCCGAACCTCCGCCAGCTTCAGGACAAGTCCGCGCTGGATGAAATCCTCGCCGCCTTGCAGCAGGTCAACAGCAAGCAGGCGAAGACGAAGCCGCGCAAGCCGATCCTGGTGAAGGTCGCGCCGGATCTCACGTTCGAGGCGCTGGATGAGATCCTCGAACTGGTCGGGCCGCGTCAGCTGGCCGGAATTGTGGCGACTAACACGACCATCAGCCGACCGGAGACGCAGGACGTCCGGTTGAAGCAGATCTACGCCGAGACCGGCGGGCTGAGTGGACGGCCCCTGCGGTCGCGCAGCACCGAAGTCATCCGCCACTTGTTCCGCCAGTCGCAGGGCAAGGTGCCCCTTATCGGCGTCGGCGGCATCGGCAGCGCGGCGGATGCGTGGGAGAAAATCACGGCCGGGGCGTCGTTGGTGCAGGTTTACTCCGGGCTGGTGTATGAAGGACCCAGTTTAGTGAGCGAAATCGTTAACGGTTTGCGCTGGCGGGTGGAAACGGGTGGCTTCAATGGCCTGCGTGCGGCGATTGGTTCAGATACAGCGGGCGCATGACCGTCCCGCTTCAACCTCCGGAGCGCCGGTCTCTGACCCGGCGTGAATTTGCCGGTGAACGCGCCGGGGCAGGGACCAGTGCTCCGCCAAGCTTGGCATTCCCAAGCGGCTTCCGACCAGTTATTCTCTCCGCGTGATCGACTCCGCCAAGCTCCTAGCCGACTTTTTGCCGCGTCTCCGTGCGGCGGACTGGATCGCTTTGGACACGGAAGCGGACAGCCTGCACGCCTATCCGGCCAAGCTCTGCCTGCTTCAGTTCAGCATTCCCGGCGCGGACGTGCTGGTGGACCCGCTCGCGGACATGGACCTGGCTCCGCTTTGGGACGCCCTGCGCGGGCGCGAGCTGATGCTGCACGGCAGCGATTACGACCTGCGCCTGCTCCGCGAGCATCACAGCTTCGTGCCGCACGCGATCTTCGACACGATGATCGCTGCGCGGCTGCTGGGCGTGCTGAAGTTCGGCCTGCAAGATCTGGTGGGGCAGACGCTCGGGGTGGCACTGGAGAAGGGTCCGCAGAAGGCGGACTGGGCGCAGCGCCCGCTGACGGAGCGCATGGCGAACTACGCGCGCAACGATACGCGCTACCTGCACCCGCTCGTCAGCAAGCTGCGCGAGCAACTCGTCGCCAAAGGCCGGCTGACCTGGGTTCAGGAGAGCTGCGCGGCGCTCGTCACTGAGTGTGCCATCGTGCCGCCACCAGACCCGGACCGTGAGTGGCGCATCAAGGGCGCGGCGCGGCTGACGCGCTCGGAAATGGCCGTGCTGCGCGAGCTGTGGCACTGGCGCGAGCGCGAGGCCACACGCTGCAACCGGCCACCCTTCTTCCTCCTGAGCCACGACAGCTTGCTGGACCTCTCGATTGCGGCGGTGGACGACGCCCCCTTGGACCCGCTGCTGCCACGCCGCTTCGCCCCGCACCGCCGGGACGGCGTGCTCAAGGCCGTCGCGCGCGGCCTCGCGGTGCCACCCGACGATTGTCCCAAGGCCTTGCGCGGGGTGTCCTACCATCCGAGCGAGGCGGAGCACGCGCGCTTCGACCGGTTCAAGGTGCTGCGCGACCAGCGCGCCACGGAGCAGGGCATCGACCCGACGTTGATCGCCAGCAAGCAGACACTGGAGTTGCTCTCGCGCCGGGGCAGTGACCCGGCGAACCTGCTGCTGAACTGGCAGCGCGGGCTGATGGGGATGTGACCGGGCCGATGGAGGCTAGCCCGGGCCGACGGCCTGCTCCAGTTCCACCATCATCTTGGCGGAGCATTCCGGGCAGATGCCGTGGGTCACGTCCACGCCAGAGTTCTGCTTGAGGTAGCCTTCCACGCTATTCCAGTAGCCGGAGTCGTCGCGGATCTTCTTGCACCAGCCGCAGACGGGCAGCAGGCCGCTGAGCGTCTTGACCTCGGCAAGCGCGGCCTGCAGTTCCAGGATCAGCCGTTCGCGCTCCTCCTCGACGGCCTTGCGCTTGGAGATGTCCCTGAAGATGGCGCGCGTGGCCACGGGCTTTCCGTCCTCAAAGCGGCAGCTCGCGCTGCCCTCGACGTGGATCTTCCGCCCGTCCTTCGAGCGAAAGATGGCCTGCATCCCGGTGATGGCCTCGCCCCGCATTACGCGCAGGAACTGCTCGCGGCATTCAGCGAGGCAGTCAGGGTGGAGGATGTCGAAAATCGTGAGGGTGGCCAGGTCGGCCATGCGGTAGCCGAGCGTGTTGAGCCAGGCGCGGTTCACGAAGAGGAGGTGGCCGTCCGGGGCGACGCTCTGGATCAGGTCCGTGGCGTTCTCGAAGAGATCACGGAGCTGCTCCTCCCGGTGGCGCAGCTCGGCCTCGATCATCTTGCGCTCGGTGATGTCGCGGGCGTAGCCGAGCACGCCGGTGATGTTGCCGATGGCGTCGCGCAGCGGCACCTTCACCGTGCTGTGATAGACCGGTTCGCCGCCCATGAACCCGGGCTCCTCCGCGATGATCTTCATCTCACCGGTCTCCATCACCTCGCGGTCGTCGGCCAGATAACCGCGGATGCCCCGGGCGGGATCGCCGTGAACCAGTTCAGCCGGGAAGCCAATCTCGAGATCGTTCTTGCCCAGGATGTCCTCCGCGGCCAGTCCGATGGCCCGCGTGTAGCCCTCGTTCACCATCGTGTAGCGGTGCTGCCGGTCCTTGATGAAGATCAAATCGGGCGTGGAATCGATGATCGTGCGCAGGCGGGTCTTGCTCTCGCGTAGCGCGGACTCGATGGCCTTGCGATCTTCGACCTCGCTGAAGAGCAGCATGTTGGCGCGGGCCAGTTCAGCGGTGCGCTCCCCGACCCGGCGCTCCAGTTCCGCATGCGACTGCCGCAACTCGGCCTCAATGTCTTTCTGGTGCGTGACATCCTGCGCGGCTCCGAAGACTCGCACCACCCGGCCAGCGGGACTCACCTCGGCTGCGACGGCGGAATGGATATGCCGCACGGTCCCATCCGGCAGCACCACGCGATGCTCGGATTCGTAAGCCTTCCCATCCCGTGTGATCTGGGCGATCCGGCCGGCGACGCGCTCCCGGTCCTCCACATGCACACGGGCCAGGAAATTTGGCAGGCTGGCCGGGACTTCATCAGGCGCGTAGCCCATCTGGCGATACGCCTCATCGGACCAGTGATCGACGCCCGTAAGCAGATTCCCCTCGAAGCAGCCGAGCCGCGCCACCCGCTGCGTCTCCAGCAGGAGCCGGGACAGCCGCTCGGATTCGACATGGGCGCCCACGCGAGCCAGGCCCGTGCCGGCGTAGTCGGCAAGCGACTGGAGCAATTCCACACTGTCGGCCGCATAGGCGCGGGGCGTGTAGCTCTGCACGGACAAGACGCCAATCATCTGCTGGCCGGAGCGAACGGGCACGAACATCAGCGAGGCGGAAATCCGGGCCTGATCGCCAAACGGTTCCAGCTGCGCGTCCATCAGCTCGGGCTCCCGCCGCAAGATCAGTTGCGCACCCCGCGCCATCACGCGCTGAAACATGGCGCTTGGTTCGAGCGCGACATCCTCGGCGGGCTGCTCGACGCGTTTCCCGTCCTGAGTGTCCAGCATGAGCACCCGGAACACGCGCTGGCGGTCCTCCGTCAGCAGATGGAGCAGGAGCGCGTCGAACGGCAGCAGCCGGTCAATGGCCGCCTGGATCACCTCCGCCGCCGCCCGCCGCGTGCTGACCGCTCCCAACTGCCGTCCCATTTCGGCGAACGTGGCCGTGATGCGCTCGGCCCGCTTGCGCTTGCCGATGTCCTGGATGATGGCGATGAAATACAAGGGCGAGCCATCCGCCGCGCGCAGCAAGGACGCGGTCAGGCGAATCCAGACCACCGTGCCATCCTTGTGGAAATACCGCTTGTCCATCGCATAATGCGGAATCTCCCCGGCCAGGAGGCGGTTGACATTCTCCAGATCCGCCTTCAAGTCGTCCGGGTGCGTGATGTCCTGAAAGGTCCGGGACATCAGCTCCGCGCGCGAGTAGCCGACGAGTTCGCAAAGCCGGTCGTTGACCATCAGCCAGCGCCCGTCCAGGCCGACATGCGAGACGCCGACGGCCGCCTGCTCGAAGGTGCCGCGGAAGCGCTGCTCGCTCTCCGTCAAGGCCAGTTGAGCCGTCTTGAACCTCGTGATGTCCGTAATGGTGCCGACGTAGCTGACGATCCGTCCGTCTGGTCCACGCTCCGCCACGGCCTGACCATAGACCCAGACCGTCTTCCCCTGCGGCGAGCCGTAACGGTATTCCATCTGGAAGGGCAGATCCTCCCGCACCGTGCGGATCCACTCGTCCACCACCCGCCGGCGGTCCTCAGGGTGCACGGCACACGCCCAGCCCCCGCCCAGAGCGTCTTCCAGCCGGTAGCCGGTGAGGTGGCACCAGTGCTGGTTCACATAGGAGCACCGCCCCGCCTGATCGCAATGGTAGATGCCTACGGGCGCATTGGTGGCCAGCGTCTCGTAGCGCTGCTGGCTGGCCGCCAGTTCCGCAGTGCGCGTCTGCACGCGCTGCTCCAGTTCGGCCGCGAGCTGCGCCACCCGCGCCTGCGCCGTCCGCCGTCGGCTGATGTCGTGAGCGATGCCCATGAAGCCGATGATCTCCCCGGCGTCGTCACGCATCGCCGTGACGGAAAGCTGCACCGGGAAACGGCTGCCATCCTTGCGGATGTAGGTCCACTCGTGCTCCTCGGCGAGACCGAGCCTGGTCTTGGCCACGAAAGTCTCGAGACCGACGGGGATCGGCCGACCCAGCTCCACCGTAAGCTCGGCCGCGCGCCGGGCCACCTCTTCGGCATCGTGGATAAGTTCGGGACCGAACTTCCCGATGACCTCCTCCGCGCGATAACCCAGCATCCGCTCGGCGGCGCGGTTGAAGGTGCGGATGATCCCGTCCGGCCCACCGGTAATGATCGCGTAGTCAGCGCACTCCAGAATCGCGCGCAGAAATGCATCCGCCTCGCGCTGCTGCCCCCCGTCCTTGCCGGGCGGGGCTGTTCCTGGGCGGTCAACGGATGCCATATCGCTCCACAATTATCACCGCCCTTCCGCCCATCGGCAAGCGGGCGGTTTACCGTAGGCCGGAAAGCTCACTTCACCACCGGCTTCATGGTCAATGGGTCGCGCAACGGATGGTCCACGAGGCGGCCACCACCGAGGGATTCCAGCTTCACCGGATGGTCGGGATGACCCTTGAGGATTTCGTCCTTCGTGCCGACCACGAGGATGACGACCTTCTCCGGGGTGAGATACTTCGCGGCCACGCGTTTCACGTCGGCCTTGGTCACCGCATCGATCTTCGAGCGATAGGTCTTCCAGTAGTCCGGCTCCTTGGCGAACCGGCCCGTGAACTCGTCGCCCGCAAGCGTGCCCGCCACCTGGCGTTTGGTGGCGAAGACCTGCGGGAAGGTCTCGATGAACTGTTTCTTCGTCGTGTTCAGTTCCTCATCGGTCACGGTCTCGGTGGCCACCTTCTTCATCTCCTCGAGCACGATGCTGGTCGCGTAGGCGACCGTCCGCGACTTGGACTGGAAGGCCGCGAGGAAGCTCATCGGGTGATACACGCCGCCGGGGAAACCGCTGCCCGCCGAGTAGGCCAGGCCCTCGTCCGAACGGACACGGTTCATGATGCGCGAAGTGAAGCCGCCGCCGCCGAGGATGTCGTTCATCACCTGGGACGCCGGGAAGTCCGGGTCATCACGCTGGATGCCCGGCAGCAGGATGGTCACGCGGCCCTGGTTCACTTCCTTGTCCACGAGATACACGCCGGGCGACGCGAACTGCTTCTGCGTGGGCACCGGCGGCGGGACTTCGCCCGTGAAGGGCCAGGCCGCAAAGAGCTTCTCCAGCCGCGCGACCATCGTCTCACGGTCGAAGTCGCCATTCACTGCGATGACGAAGTTCTTCGGATGGAACAACCGCTTGTGAAAGGCCTCCAAGTCCGCCCGGGTGATGGAGTCCAGCGACGCCTGCGTGGCGTGGCGGTTGAAGTAGAAGCTGTCGCCATACGCGAGGTAACGGCGCTCACGCTGTTCGATCTCGGCCGCGTCGTCGTTGCGCTGCTTCATGGCCTGCAAGGTCTGCTGCTTGCGCAGGGCGAGCTTGTCATCCTGGAAGCGCGGGTCGGTGAGCACTTCGCGCAGGATGGCGAAGCCCTCGTCGAGATCCTTGGAGAGCAGGTTGAGGCTCACGCTGCCCTGGGTGTCGCCCACGGCGGAGTTCAGGCTGGCTGCGAGAAAGGCGAGGCGTTCCTCCAGGTCCTCGGCGGTCCGTGACTTGGTGCCGCCACGCGCGAGCAGATAACCAGTGGTGCCCGCGAGGCCCTCCTTGCCGACCGGGTCCAGATAATCCCCCGCGCGGACCAGGATCGAGATGTTCACCAGTGGCAGTTCGCGGTCCGGCACCACGTAGGCGACCGGTCCGGCCTTGAGCGCGACGCGATACTGCTTCGCGTCAGGCGGCGAGTAGTTGAGCGTCGGATACTTGAGCTTCTCCGGCCGGTCCGGGATGTCGGCGGCGAAGGCGGGGAGCGCGAGCGCGAGGGCGAGCAGCGGCAAAACAGTGAATCGAGGTTGCATGATAAGATCAGGAAAACACGAGCGGGCAAAGGCCAGTGAACACACGGTGCAGCCTCCCATTAGCACCCGGCTTCAGCCGGGTGGAAACGGGTGATGCGGGCAAAACCGTTTCAACGGTTTTGCCCCGGTGAGAGACGAACACGGGAGAGGAAAAGCCGTTGAAACGGCTTTCCCCTTCGCGCGCGGTGACACCGGACTGAAACCCGGTGCTAACAAGCGAGCGGCAACGAAGTCCAGACTCACCCCGTGCGCCGGGCGCGTTATGGAGTGCGGCGAGTTCTCGCCGCTTTCCGCAGGCGACTTGTCGCCGTCGAACGCCGACGGTTTGCTTTACCACGGATATCCACCCGCTTCTCGCCAGCGAAGCCATCCCCGTGCAGCCGAACCCGCGTCCGACTTCGACGGCGACAAATCGCCTGCGGAAAGCGGTGACAAGTCCCCGCACTCCATAGGCGGTGCGCCACACTTCCAACGCAGAGGTGTATTCCGGGATGCGTTCGCTCATGCTCACTTCTTCTCCAGCTCCGCGATGCGGTCGGCGGTCTTCTTCTTGAGGAGGTTCATGAACTGGCGGTTCTTCGGGTCGGCCTTGGCGGCCTGCTCTTCCATCTGCTTCAACTGCTCCTTCAACTGCGCGACATTCTTCTCCCCCTGAAGCTGGCCCATGAACCGGCGCACCATGGGCAACTGCTGCGCGGTGAGGCCCACGAGGTCCGGGTCTTCGCTCGCGCTCTTGCCGGCCTTGCGGACGATCGTGGAGACGTTGCGGTTGTCGGTGGTGAGGTAGGTGTTTGCCACGCGCTTCACGTCGGCGGCGGTCACGCCTTGCAGCTTCGCGCCGGCCTCGTTGATCTCCTGCCAGCGGCCCAGTCCGTCGTAACGCAGCAGCGCCTGCATGATGGCATGGTTGTTCGAGAGCTTCCGGTATTCGCCGGCGGCAAAGTTGTTCTTCACCTTTTGCAGTTCCTCCGGCGGCACCTCGGCCGTCTTGATCTTCTCGATCTCCGCGAGCAGGCCGGCCTCCAGATCGGCCGTCGTCTTGCCGTCGGTCACTTCGCCACCGATGTTGAAGAGGCTGGCCCAGCGCATCGAGTGCTGCTGCGCGAAGGCCTCCGTGGCGACCTTTGAGCCGACCACCAGCCCTTTGTAGAGCCGGCCGGTGCGGGTGGAGAGGAGCTGCGCGAGCACCTGGAGGGCATAGGTGTCCTTGTGCCCAAACGCGGGCGTGTGCCACATGATGTCCACCTGCGGGTTGGCGTCCGCCTCGCCGTTCATGCGCTTCTCGGCGGGCTGCTTGATTTCTAGCGTCACCACGTCGGGCGCCTCTTCCTTGCCGCGCGGGATGCGCCCGAGATACTTCTCCGCCAGCGCGGTCGCCTGGTCGGGATCGAAGTCGCCGACCAGCACGGTGGTGAGATTCTGCGGCGCATAGTAGAGCGCGTAGAACTCGTCCGCCTGTTTCTTCGAGATGGCCGGGATGTCCGAAGGCCAGCCCACGACCGGCCAGGAATACGGGTGCGACTCCCAGAACATCGCCCAGAACGCCTCCTCGATGCGGCCCGTGGGCGTCGAGTCCGTGCGCATCCGGCGCTCTTCAAAGACCACGTCGCGCTCGGCGTAAAACTCGCGGAAGACGGGCGCGAGCAGCCGCCCGCTCTCCATCCACATCCACAGCTCCAGCTTGTTTGCCGGGATGGTGGTGAAATAGACCGTCACGTCCTGGCTGGTGTAGGCGTTCATCTGCGATCCGCCGTTGGAGGTATAAACGCGGTCAAATTCGTTCTTCACGAGGATCTCCCGCTGGGCGTCCACGAGCTTCTTGAACTGGGCCTGCAGCTCCTTGTAACGCGGCGTCCAGGTGTCGGGATTCAGCAGGTCGGCGATCTCGCCGCGCCGCCACATCACGCGCATATTCGATTCCTCCTTGCGCATCAGGTCGCGCACGCGCTCCTGCTCGTTGATGACCTCCAGATCCTTCTTGTAGTCCTTGGTGCCGAGCGTGGGCGTGCCCTTGAACATCATGTGCTCGAACAGGTGCGCGATGCCCGTGATGCCCGGCCGCTCGTTGGCGCTGCCCACGTGGGCGACCCAGCCCCCGGCGACGGTCGGCTCGTCATGGCGGGGCAGCAGGAGCAGGCGCATCCCGTTGGAGAGGGTCTTCTCGATGACGGGGACCTGTTGGGCGCTGGCGGGCAGGGCGAGCGCGGCGCAAACCAGCAGGCAGAGGGAGAGCGGTTTTGGTTTCATGCAGTCAGTGACGCGGATTTGGACAACCGGGACCGGTCCGAATTCAAGCGTGACGGAAAGAAGTGCCTGAAAGCCGGCAGAACGTCAATTACGGCCACAAGGCACCACCCCCGGAGCGCGACCCGCCGGGCCGCTTTGCGGCTGCGTGTGTCAGGGAGGGTGCGCGCTGTTTCGGTGGCCCCACGCGCAAAGCGGGGATGGACGCCCGCCCTCCGGGAGACGCCAGGACCGGGTCACTTCAGCGGAACTTTTCCTTTCGACCGGCCCGCTCTTCCGGCATAACGCCCGCATCGCATGAAGCCCGCCCTCCTCTTTCTGTTGCTCGCCTCCCCCCTCCTCGCCCCATCCGGAGCCGCGCCCGCCAAGGATCTCTTCTCGGAAGGTGTGCGTTCCACCGAACCGCTCACCCCCGAGGAGGAGCGCCAGAAGTTCCATCTGCCGCCCGGCTTCAAGATCCAGCTCGTGGCCGCTGAACCGGAGCTGCGCAAGCCGATGAACATGGCCTTCGACGGAGTGGGGCGCCTCTGGATTACCGAATCCCGCGAGTATCCCTTTGCCGCGACCAACGACGCGACCGCCCGCGACACCATCCGCATCTTCTCGGACTTCGACGACAACGGCCGCGCGCGCAAAGCCACAACCTTTGCGACCAACCTGAACATCCCCATCGGCATTTACCCATTTCGCAGTCCGGCGAGCGCGACCAAGACCTCAGACCCCAAATCCCATCCCCTGACCTGGAAATGCATCGTCTGGTCCATCCCGAATATCTGGCTCCTTGAGGACACGGATGGCGACGGTGTCGCGGACAAGAAGGAGAAGCTCTACGGCCCGTTTGACCACTCCCGCGACACGCATGGAAACCAGGCCAGCTTCCGGCGTGGATCGGACGGCTGGATCTACGCCACCCACGGCTTCAACAACCAGTCCCGCGTGGCGGGCCGCGACGGCCACGAGATTTTCCTCCCCTCAGGCAACATTTACCGCTTCAAGCTGGACGGCTCGCGCATCGAGCACTGGACCCACGGGCAGGTGAATCCCTTTGGCCTCGCCTTTGATCCGCTCGGCAACCTCTATTCCGCCGATTGCCACAGCTCGCCCATTTACCAGCTTCTGCGCGGGGCGAACTACCCAAGCTTTGGTCGTCCGCACGATGGTCTTGGCTTCGGCCCCACCACCATCCAGCACACGCATGGCAGCACGGCCATCTGCGGCATCACGCACATCAGCGACCCCTCGTGGCCCGCCGAGTTTCAGGGCAATCTGTTCATCGGCAACGTGATGACCAGCCGCATCAACCGCGACCGGATCGAATGGCGCGGCAGCACCAGCGTGGGCAAGGAGATGCCCGACTTCCTCAGCACCGACGACCCGTGGTTTCGCCCGGTGGATTTGCAGTTCGGTCCCGACGGTGCGCTGTGGGTGTCGGACTTTTACAATCGCATCATCGGCCACTACGAAGTGCCACTGCTGCACCCGGGGCGCGACCGCGACCGTGGCCGCCTCTGGCGCATCGTGCCGCCCGGAGGAGCCGACGTGCGGAGGCTCAAACTGATTTCCGGCAAACCCGAATCGGCTCCCGAGCAAGTGACCGCTTCCCGCGACGCCCTGCTCAATGATTTCCTTTCGGAGAACCCCACCCGCCGCGCCCTCGCTCGCGAAGAACTCGCCCTGCTTCCCAACGCCAACGAGCACGGCCTTATCACCCAGGCCGCTCAAGGCCTCTGGCACTTCCGCCAGGGGGATGGCCGCCCAGGGCTGATGACCTCCTGCCTGTGGCTGTTGCAACGCACCGGCCAGCTGGATGAGAAGACCCTGCTGGGTGCCCTGACCGACCGTGACGAAGCCGTCCGCGTCCACGCAGCGCGCATTCTCACCGAGCGCGGCCTTCAGGCCGCCGCCTCTTCTCCCTCGCCCCCATCGGGGGAG
>CAZOCL010000206.1:0-8385 GCA_964578245.1 uncultured Klebsiella sp.
TGAAGAAGTTCGAGTAGTGGACGATGCCCGCCATGTCGGTCTCGCTGAACTCGACGCGGCGCAGGGCTTTGAACTCGGAGGCCATGGTGAAGGGTGCGTTAAAGCTGGGCCTACCATGGCGCAACCGCCCGGAAGCCGCGAGTTGAATGTGTGCCCGCGTAGCGCCGGCCTCCGGCCGGCCGTGCCGCAAGCGTCCGCGCTTGCCTCGATCTGGAGCAGCCTGCGGGGACCTGCGCGAATGCGCCCCAAGACATGCCTTCCGCGCCCACCCTTCCGCTGCTACGGTCAGCCAATCAGCCCCGCACCATGAAGCTGCCCTTCAAGCTCACCCGCCGTCGGCTTCTGCTCGGCGCTGGCCTGGGTCTGCCCGCAGCAGTGGCCGGAGACGCCTTCGCCCTCGAACCCGGCTGGCTCCGCATTCGCACGGTGCGGCTGGCGAAGGATCAGCCCACCCACCGCATCGCCCACTTCACCGACCTGCATCACAAAGGCGACCGCAAGCTGCTCGCCGCCGTGGTGAGCGAGATCAACGCCCTCAAACCGGACTTAGCGTGCTTTACGGGCGATTTGGTGGAGGAAGCCAGTCACGTCCCGGAAACCCTGGAACTGCTCCGGCAGATTCGCGTCCCGCTCTACGGCGTCCCCGGCAATCACGACTACTGGGCCAATGTGGACTTCAAAGCGATCGCTGAGGCGTTCACGGCCACCGGCGGAGCCTGGCTCATGGATGCCACCGCTCGAACGGCAGATGGAAAAGTCACCATAACCGGTCTGACCTGCCAGAGCGGCCACCGCCCCGCCGCGGCGGCCAACACGCGCAACGTGCTCCTCACGCACTACCCGGCCTGGATGAAGCGCTTCGATGGCCTGCGCTTTGACCTCACGCTCGCGGGGCACTCGCACGGCGGGCAAGTGCGCCTGCCCTTCTACGGCCCGCTCGTCGTCCCCTGGGGCGTGGACGAATACGACTGGGGCCTGTTCGAGACAAAGGCCGGCCCGCTCTACGTGAACGCGGGCATCGGATGGTTTTACCTCAACGTCCGCTTCCGCTGCCGGCCGGAGATCACGGTGATTGAGATTTAGCCCGGCCGGCTCAATTGCCTTCCAGCCGGATGGACGCCGACTTCCCATGCGCATCCAGCCCCTCCAACTCGGCGAACTTCTTCACTGCGCTCAGGGCCTTCCTCAGCGCGGGCTTGTTGTAGTCCACCACGCTGGTGCGGCGCTGGAACTGGTCCACCGTCAGGCCGGCGAAGGAACGGCCCGCACCGCCGGTGGGCAGGGTGTGGCTCGGGCCGGCGACGTAATCGCCCAGCACTGTGGGCGACCAGCCGCCGAGGAAGAGCGCGCCCGCCGTGGTGATCTGCTCCACGGCCTGCTGCTGCTGGCGGATCATCACTTCGCAGTGCTCCGGCGCGAGGCGGTTCACGAGCGCAATGCCGTCCGCGAGGGACTTCACCTGGATGAGCCAGCCGTTGTTCGCCAGCGCCTTGGCAATGAACTCGCGCCGGGACAACTGCGGAAGCTGGCGCGCGATTTCCTTCTCCGTCGCCTTGAGAATCTTGGCCGAGGTCGTCACCAGCCAGACGCGTTCGTGGCCGGAGCCGTGTTCCGCCTGCGCGAGCAGGTCGGCGGCGATGAACTTCGGGTTGGCCGTGTCATCGGCGAGCACAAGCACTTCGCTCGGCCCGGGCAGGAGATCAATGGCCACGGAGCCAACCAGCAGCCGCTTCGCCGCGACCACATAAGCGTTGCCCGGCCCAAACACCTTCTGCACCGGCCGAATCGCCGCCGTGCCCAGCGACAGCGCGGCGATGGCCTGCGCCCCGCCCGCCTTGTAAATCTCGGTCGCGCCCGCCACCCGCGCGGCGAAGAGCAGCGCCGGGTTCACCGAGCCATCGCGGCCGGGTGGCGTGCAGACGGCGATCTCGCGGCAGCCCGCCACGCGCGCCAGCGTGATGGTCATCAGCGCGGTGGAGACGAGCGGCGCGGTGCCGCCCGGGATGTAGATGCCCACGCGCTCGAAGCCGTCGAACTTCTCGCCCACCGCCGCGCCATGCGAGTTGCGCGCCCACCAGTTCTTGCGCAGGGACTTCTTCGCGAACGTGGCGATGTTCTTCTCCGCCTCGGTCACCGCCGCTCGGAGCGAATCATCCGCCGCCAGCGACGCACTGAAGATTTCCGCCTGCGAGACGGCGATCTGCTCGGCGGTCAGTTGCGCGCCATCGAATCGTTCGGTCAGCTCCAGCAACGCCGCATCGCCGCGTTCGCGCACGGCGGCGATGATGCCGCGCGCGCGCTCCTCGACCACGGGGTCAAACAGACTGGAGGCCGCCGCGAGCTGTGTCAGCCGGGCGGCGAAATCCTGGTCCGAGAATTTCAGGACGTTCATGGGCCGCGAGGCTACGGGGCGGGGTGGCGAAAGTCAAAAGCGCGGGATTTTTCCTGTCCGCTGCCCCGGGCGTGTGGTTTCATGGCCGCCAGTTCATGAGCAACATGCACGTCCCCGATCCGCGCGAACGCGAAGTGGCGCGGCGGTATTTCCAGCCCTTCATCGAGCGGTTTCGCGGCTGCCAGTCCATCGTGGACGTGGCGTCCGGCCAGGGGCATTTCCTCGAACTCCTCAAGGAAGCCGGCCTCAACGGCACCGGCGTGGAGCTCGACCAGGAGCTGTCTGAGCGCACCCGCGCCAAGGGCCTCAAGGTCGTCAACGAGAGCTTCTTCGACTACCTTAAGTCCGTGCCCGCCGGCACCTACGACGGCGCGAATGTCTCGCACATCGTCGAGCACTTCACCCCCGTGCAGGTCGAGGAGCTGTTCAAACTGTTGCATCACGCGGTCAAGCCCGGCTCCCCGATGGTCATCCTCACGCCCAACATCGCCAACATGCGGCGCGCGGTCGGTGACTTCTGGCGCGACCCGACGCATGTGCGCCCTTATCCCATCTCCGCGCTGGGCAAGCTGCTCCGCCGCGCGGGCTGGGAGGTCGCGGACTCCGGCGAATACACCGACCGCAAGCCCTCGGTGGGCCGCGCGATCCTCTACGCCTTCCGCAACGCGCTGCTCGGCCGTTACTGGTGCGGCGACGACGTGTTCGTCGTGGCACGGCGAAAGGAGTAGCGCGCCGGCGTGAAGATCCTGCTGGTCAAGCTCGGCCACCTGGGCGACACGCTGCTGCTCACGCCCACGCTGCGCTTCCTCCGGCAGAAGTTCCCCGCCGCCCGGCTCGACGTGATGGTGCGCAGCGGCTGCGATGTGGTGCTGCGCGGCAATCCCGACGTGACGAACCTCCTCCCCGTGGGCAGCCCGGAGAAGGCGAACCGTTCCCTCAGCAAGGAGCTGCGCGAATCCACCGCCGCCTTCCGCGTGATCGCCTGCGGCGGACGCTACGATTACGCCTTCGACCTCTCGGACTCCGACCGCGCGAAGTTCTGGGTCGCCGCCTCCCGCGCGCGGGTCCGGGGTTTCAACGACTTCCCTCCGCTCATTGGCTGGCGGCGCAAGGTCTTCACCCGCTTCACCAGCTTCGAGTGGGCGCGCGACCATCAGGTGCATCGCGACTTCCGCACGGTGGCGGACATCATTGAGCCGTCGGCGCAGCCAGGGCCGATGCTTTTTGTTCCTCAGGTGGATGAGGCCAGCCTGCGGGCGAGGCTGCCTTGGGTGAGCGCCCCCGGGGGCTTCGCCGTGATCCACCCGACGAGCCGCTGGGCGTTCAAACAATGGCTGCCTGAGCGCTGGGCGGCGGTGGCGGATGCCTTGGCGAAGCGCGGCTTGACGGTCGTTTTCTCCTGCGGCCCGGCGGCGCGTGAAACCGAGCTGGTCAATGGCATCCTCGCCACCGCACGCGAAAAGCACTTCTCCACGGACGGCCAGCTCAGCCTCCACGAGTTGGGCTGGCTCCTTGGTCGCACGCGCCTCTTCCTCGGCGTGGACACCGTGGCCATGCACCTTGCCGCCGCGATGCAGGCACCCACGCTGGCGCTCTTCGGCCCGTCCTCCGAATGGAGCTGGCACCCGTGGCAATGCCGCCACGAACTCGTCCTCGGCGACTGCCCTTGCAAGGCCCGCCGCGTTTTCGAGTGCGACAAGTCCAAACCCTATCCCTGCATGGAGCGCATCACCCTCGAGGCCGTGCTGGCCGGGGCGGACAAGCTCCTCGCCCCGCCATGAACCGCGTCGTCTTCCTCCAGAAACGCGCCCACCGGGCGGGGGCGCAGACCTGCCTCGCGCGGATGCTGCGGCACGAGGGCATGCGCCCGTGGCAGCCGGTGCTGGTCTGCTCGGAGTCCGGCTGGCTTACGACGGAGTGCGAACGCCACGGCATCATCACGGTGATCGAGCCGTTCCCCAGCTCACGGGCGCTGACTGCGCGGCTATGGGGCAATGCGGCTTTCGCCCGTCGGGTTGCCGCACGTCTCGCCAAACTTCCCGGCGCCCCCGTCATCGTCCACGCGAACGACCATTGGGAAGGCTTGCTCGGCCTCGCCGTCGCCCGCGCGCTCCAGGCGCGCAGCGTGATGCACCTTCGCTCGCCGGGCATGCGCGAGGCCGACTATTGGAAATACCGGTGCGGCGACTACGACGGCATCGTGGCCGTAGGTGACGAGATTCAAGCGCGCGCCCAGGGCTGGGACGCCAGCCGCGACATCCGCCTTGTTCCCGATGGCATTGAACCCACGGAGTTCTGCGAGCCAAAACCAAAGGCCTCGGCATTCCCTCCCAAAGTGCTCGTCATCGGCTCGCCCTTGGATTGGAAAGGCTGGGCGGACTTGACCGAAGCCCTGTGCCAATTGGAGCGGGCCGGCGCGCTCCCGGAACTTCAGTTCGACTTCACCGGTGCCCAGCCCGACCCCGCGAAGAACGACCTGCAGCTCGCCCGGCTGAAACGCGCCCGCTGCATCTTCCTCGGCCGCGTGGAGAAGTTTCGTGACCTGGTGCTCGGCTACGACCTCGTCATCAATCCCTCGCGCATGGAAACCTTCGGCATGGCAGCGGTCGAGGTGATGGCGGCTGGCGTGCCGCTGCTCTCCACGCGCACCGGCATCATCGAGCAAGTGCAGGAGCGCCCGGAATTATTGGTCGCACCTCATCAGCCCGCAGCGCTCGCCGCCGCGCTCAAAAACCTGCTCCAGAACTGGCCGGCCACCGACTTCGGCCTCCCGCGCTGCCAGGCGAACATCCGTGCCAAGTTCCTCGTGGAACATACCGTTGCAAAGCTGACGGCGGAGTTTGAGAGTGCGCTTGCGGCTCGCAAGCCGGACAGTCGCTCCTGATCTTCTGGCTGTTCCTCCCCACTGTTGAGTTACGAGGCAGCAGTGATTCCGTTCACTTCGGCAGCCACTTCTCCCAATCAGACGCGCTGGACGGAGGCACGCGCCGCAGTTCCGGGAAGTTGAACTCCTTGTTGATTTCCCGCAGTGTGAATTGCCGCTCAGTTTCCGCAGAGAACCGCTTGCTCAGGGCACCATCCTTGGTTCGCTTCGCCTTCATCTCGGCGGCGACCGGGCCGGCCTGATATTCCGTCCAAGCCTTGCCACTCAGTTCGCGCTCGCGGCTTTGGAGCTTTTCCCGGTGCTCCGGGAAAAAGACTGGGGGATTGTCGTCCACCTCGCTGCGGTCCACCACGCCCAAGTCATCAGACATGATGCCTTTGGTTCCGGGCGTGCCCGCGAGCTCCATCCAACGCTCGATGGTCATGCCAATCCCGCCCATCCGGTCAGGGGAACCGACAGCAAAAAGGCCTGGATTAGGCAACGCCAGTGCATCACGGCAGACGTAGCGCCAGATGGCACAGTGAGAGACGAAACGCGACCACGCAAGGAGCAGGCGTCCACACTCAGGACACGCCTCATTGTCAAACCGCAAACCTCTGAGCGGCACGTCCGGCACGTAGCATTTTGGAATTGGCTCCAAGAATCGCCTTCGTGACCTGGACTTGAGCTGGACCGGCCGCCATTCAAATGGCGCACGCTCGCTGTCGGTCAAGAGACTCACGAAATCCTCGGAATAATAACACAACCGGCCTAGCAAAGAAATGGTGGAGCCTCCGTGAATTCCAGACTCGACTGATTCAATGACCAGTTGCCTTTCCGAACGCTTTGGACTGCTTCGGTGGCAAACCTTACAAGGCTCGCCGACGAACAAGTCGTTCCGCTCACCCGTGACGCTATTGCCACCATCCCCCAAAACTCGCACAACATCGCCGCTATCCCCAAAAACCCGCACCAAATGCGGCGAGAGAAATCGCTTTGCGGCCTGCTTAGGCGGCAGCGGCGGTTTGAACTCAAACACTCCTTCACCGTCGCCGAACTGGTCGAGGGCCAGCTCCCAGAGCGCTTCCTGCGTCGCTTCAAAGTTGTCGCCCTCCACCCGCAGCTCGGGGCGGTCAATCAGCCACATCCCGACCTTCCCACGCGATTTCTTCCAGCCACACAAATAGACCTGGCCTTCCATGCGGTAAGTTCGTTCAGCGGTGTTTCACTTCGGCAGCCATGTCTCCCAGTTCTTAACGAATGGGTCCACGTTCGTCCTGGACAAGGGCACCAATGGGTCGGGGACCTGAGAGATGGGACGGGGGAATTGAAGCCATTTCATGCCCAGAGTGTAGCAGGTAGGATTGGGCAAACAAGCCCGTCACTAAACAGTTCAGACTTCATTCTCCCGCGCGGCTCTCGCATTCTCCTCCCGTGACCGCCGAACAAGCTGCTGCCCTCCTTGATGCCTTCCACGCTGGTCGCGGTACGCGCGACGAGGTGCTGCGTGCCTTTCAGGCCGCGCCCGTCGCCGATCTCGGCTTCGCCCAGGTGGACACGCACCGCGCGCTGCGCAAGGGCTTCCCGGAAGTCATCTTCGGCGCGGGCAAGACCCCGGCCCAGATCGTGGCCATTGCGGGGAAGCTGGTTGAGCGCGAGCAGAACGTCCTCGTCACGCGGCTCGCACCGGAGGCCGCGCGGCTGCTCAAGCGCAAGTTCAAGCGCGCCGTCTGGCACGAGGCCGCGCGCGCCGTGACCATCGAGAAGCAGCCGTTGCCCAAGCGCCCCGGCTTCATCGCCGTGCTCTGCGCCGGCACGAGCGATCTGCCCGTGGCCGACGAGGCCGCCATCACCGCCGAGGTGATGGGCAACCGCGTCGAACGCATCTGCGACGTGGGTGTGGCCGGCCTGCATCGGTTGCTCGCGAAGCTGGAAATCCTCCAGCGCGCGAACGTGCTTGTGGTCTGCGCCGGGATGGAAGGCGCACTGCCCAGCGTGGTGGCCGGTCTGGTCTCGAAGCCCGTCATCGCCGTGCCCACGAGCATCGGCTACGGCGCAGCCTTCGGCGGCGTGGCGGCGCTGCTGGGCATGCTCACGAGCTGCGGCAGCGGGGTGACGGTCGTGAACATCGACAACGGCTTTGGGGCAGGTTACGCGGCCAGCCAGATCAATGCGCTGGCGGCGGCGGCAAGCCGGTAGGGCGAGACTCCGTCGAGCCACCATTTCGAGCGTAGCGAGGCGAGCAGAGCGAGTTTCTCGGTAAACCAGCGCACCCAAGATGCTCGCTGCGCTCGCGCCTCCTTCGTCGGCCAATGGGGTTCGACGGAGTCTCACCCTACCGCCGGTGAATTCACCCCGCCACCCCGCGTCATTTATTCCGCATGTTCACACGGCTGTTCATCGGCGCGTTCGCGCTTGGGCTCGCCGCTTCGACCGCGTTGCGCGGGGCGGAAGCGGACACGCATGCGGCTGCCGCGATGACCATTCTCCGCGCGCATTGCTTTGGCTGCCACAACGTCGAGAAGAAGCGTGGCCAGCTTGACCTGACTTCTCGCGAGGCGGCGCTCAAAGGCGGCGAAAATGGCCCGGCGCTCAAGCCCGGCAAGGCTTCCGACAGCCCGCTGGTCAAGCTGCTCGTCCCCGGTGCGGACCCGCACATGCCGCCGAAGAAGCAGCTTCCGGACAAGCTCATCACCACGCTGCGCGGCTGGGTGGATGCCGGGGCCGTTTGGGACGCAGGCGTGCTCAAGCTCCTGACCCGCGAGACGAAATCGGACGAACTAAAAGCGCTTCCTGCCAGCTACACCCCGGTGCTGGCCGTGGCCCTGGCGGCAGACGGCAAACGTCTCGCCAGCGCGCGCGGCAACCAGCTTCTCATCCATACACTCGGAGCCACCAACCGCAGCCTGACCGCCACGCTCACCGGCGCACGGGACGCCATTCAGTCGGTCGCCTGGAGTGCCGACGGCCGCTGGCTGGCAGCCGGGGAGTTCCGTCGGGTGCTGCTCTTCGATGCGAAGACCCTCAAGCCCTTTGGTTTCCTCGACAAACCGCTCGCGGGGCGCGCCACGGCCCTCGCCTTCACGCCGGATGGCGAGACGCTCGCGGTGGCCGACAGCCCCGGCGGCGC
>CAZOCL010000206.1:8485-11584 GCA_964578245.1 uncultured Klebsiella sp.
GAGCTGGCCACCGGCGGCGCGGACAAGGAGATCAAGCTCTGGGACATCGCCAGCGCCGGGCGGAAAGGTTCCTTCTCGAACCGCGCAGCCTCGATTACCGCGCTGCACTGGACTCCGGAGGGCAAGACGCTGGTCGCTGTGACCGAGGATGGCGGCGCAACGCGCTTCACGGATTTCAAACCGCACACGGGTGGCGAGCAGGCCACCGCCGGCGATGAGCGCAAGCTCGGAGGGATCGGCGACGTGCTCTATTCCGTGACTGCCACCTCCGACGCCAAGACGGTCTTCGCAGGCTGCCACGATGGCAGTGTGTATGTGTGGGAGGCTGGCAAAACGGCGTCCAAGTTGGAGACGAAATGAACTGGAGCCACAAAACGGTGCAAAAAGCTGAGGACACCGAGCGCCTCTGCTCCCTCGCCCCCATCGGGGGAGAGGGCCGGGGTGAGGGGGTAGGGCGTCCAGCAGACCGGGCCGATGTCAAAGTCAGCGCGTCGCTTCCGAGCCGCAACAAATCCGAAAGCCCCCTTAACTCCGTTGCCCGCCCCCTCACCCTCACCCTCTCCCCCGATGGGGGCGAGGGGATTCGCGTGCCGTGGTCGTTGGTCGTTGGTTATTCATTGGGCTTTGGATCTTGGGCCCTGGTCATTCTTCTGTCCCTGCTCACCGCCTGCACACCGCCACAGAAGTCTGCCTCCCCCTCCGCACCACCGGCACAGCGCGCGATCACCTCGCTCTCCGTCTTCCCGACTGAACTTCCCCTGCTCGCCGGTTCGGCCCCGCATCGGCTCGTGGCGACGGGCAAGGACAAGGACGGCTTCGAACTGCCTGCGCCCGTGAAGTTCTCCTCAGACACTCCTGCGGTCGCCACCGTCGGACCGGATGGCCGGGTGCGTCCGCTCGCTGCCGGGTCCGCGACGCTCACCGCCTCTTTCGGTGGCAAGTCCGCCACCGTGAAGGTCACGGTGCTGCCTGCTCCGGAGGGCGAGCAGGTCAGCTTTGTCAACGACGTGCTGCCCATCCTCAGCAAGGCCGGCTGCAACGCGGGCAGTTGCCATGCAAAGTCCGACGGACAGAACGGCTTCAAGCTCACCATCTTCGCCTACGACCCGCGCGCGGATTACCTCAGCATCATCAAAGGTGCGCGTGGTCGGCGCGTATTCCCGGCCTTCCCGGAGGAGAGCTTGCTGCTCAAGAAGGCCGCGCTCACGGTGCCGCACGATGGCGGCCTGCGCATCGAGCGCGACTCGGAGGAGTTCCGCACGCTGGCGAGCTGGATCGCCCAGGGCATGCCCTATGCCCGCACCAACGAGCCTTCGCTCACCGGCATCGAGGTGTTTCCGAAGGAGCGCCGTTACCGTCTCGAAGCCAGGCAGCCGCTGCTCGTGCAGGCGCGCTACTCGGACGGCGCGGTGCGCGACGTGACGGAGCTGGCGGAATACCTGTCCAACGAGAAGTCCCTCGCCACCGTGGATGACGATGGCCTGGTGAGCATCGGCAAGTTCAGTGGCGAAGGCGCGATCGTCGCGCGCTTCCTCGGCCGCGTGGCCGTGAGCACGGTGATGGTGCCGAGTGACCGCGTGCTGCCGGCGGATAAGTTCGCCGCACTGCCCGTGCAGAACGAGATTGACCGGCTCGTTTATCAGCGGCTCCAGAAGCTTGGCCACCTGCCTTCCGAGGGCTGCACCGACGCGGAGTTCCTCCGGCGCGCTTCGCTGGACACCATCGGCACGCTGCCGACGGAGCAGGAGACCAAGGCGTTCCTCGAGGACAAGGCTCCGGACAAGCGCGAGCAGCTTATTGACCGGCTGCTTGACCAGCCTGCGTGGGCCGACTACTGGGCGGTGAAGTGGGGCGATCTCGTGCGTGGCAACCCGTTCCGCGTCGGCGTGAAGCCGGTCTTTCTCATGGACCAGTGGCTGCGCGATTCGTTCCGGCAGAACAAGCCTTACGACCAGTTCGTGCGCGAGCTGCTCACGGCGCAGGGCAGCACACACAAACTCGGCCCGCCCGCGCTCTTCCGCGACAAGCGCACGCCGGAGGATGCCAGCGGGTTCGTGAGCCAGGTCTTCCTAGGCGTCCGGCTGGAGTGCGCCAAGTGCCACCACCACCCGAGTGAGAAGTGGGACCAGAAGGACTACTACCAGTTCGCCGCGTTCTTCAGCGGCACACGCCGCAAGGGCCAGGGCATCTCCGCTCCCATCAGCGGCGAGCCGGAATACATCTGGGCCACCTCCTCGGTTGCGATGAAGCACCCGGTCACCGGCGAGGACCTCAAGCCCCGCGCACCCGACGCGCCGGAGGCCGTCATCCCGACCGACCGCGACCCGCGCGCCGTGCTCGTGGACTGGATGGTGCAGCCGGAGAACCCGCTCTTCGCGCGCGCCGCTGTGAACCGTGTCTGGAACGCCTTCTTCGGGCGCGGCATTGTGGACCCGGTGGATGACTTCCGCGCCTCGAATCCGCCGACCAACGAGCCGCTCCTCGACTGGCTGGCGAAGGACTTCGTCGTCCACCGGTTTGACCTGAAGCACCTGATGCGGACGATCCTGCGTTCGCATACCTACCAGCTCAGCTCCGCCGCGAACGAGACCAACCTGAGCGACACGAAGAGCTTCTCCCGCAGCTACCGCCGCCGCCTGCCGGCGGAAGTGCTGCTCGACGCGGTGGCGCAGGTGACTGGCACGCGCGAGACGTTCACCGGCCTGCCGGAAGGCTCCCGGGCGCTGCAGACTTGGAACCACATGATCAGCAGCGAGTTCATGGATGCCTTTGGCCGTCCGAACAGCAGCGCGGAATGCCCGTGCGAACGCGATGCGAAGCCCAGCATGGTGCAGGCCCTGCACATGATGAACTCGACCAAGCTGAACACGAAAGTCACCGCCAGTGATGGCCGCGCGCACCAGCTCGCCGACAGCAAGGCGACCGAGGAGCAGATCGTGACCGGGCTTTACCTCAGCACCTACAACCGCAAGCCGACCGACGAGGAAATGTCCTTGGCGAAGAAGGCTTTCACCGCGAAGGACGCCACCCGTCAGTCCGCCGTGGAAGACATCCTCTGGGCGCTGCTGAACTCGGCGGAGTTTGTGTTTAACCACTGAA
>CAZOCL010000207.1:0-11547 GCA_964578245.1 uncultured Klebsiella sp.
CCTCTCCCCCGATGGGGGAGAGGGGATTCGTCTTCAAACTTCGCAGCCAAATGGGCTGCTAGTAAAGGCCTGCCGGCTCTCCTTTTTGTGCCTTCTGAGCCTCTTTGTGGCCATGCCTCTTGTGGTCGCCAGCGACTTGCGGTCCGACGAGCGGGTCTTGTTCTATCCGACCCTCGGGTGGCGCGATGCGGAGGCCGGCGTGTGGCACATCCCGGTGCACGCGCTGGTCTTCGAGCCGGAGCGCCGCTTCCTCACCACCGCCGCGCTGCGGGTGGCATTCGGCCTCGCTTCCGAGCCGAAGACCATCGGCGAGCGCAATCTGCTCGACGCCCGCCTCCGTCCCTTCCTCGTGGATGACGAGCGCGGCAAGACCATCAGCGTGCGCGTGGACGGGCAGACATTCCCCATCGGCATCTCCCCCGCCAACGGTCATGTGCATGGGGAAATACAACTCTCCGACGCGGAACTGAAAACGCTCGTAGGTGCCGACGCGAAGACCCTGCCCTTCCGCGTAGTCACCCGCACCAACGACGCGCGTGTATTCTCAGGCAGCGCGCTCTTGCTCCGGGACACCGGCGTCTCCGTCATCTCCGACGTGGATGACACCATCAAGGTCAGCAACGTGCGCGACCCGCAGGCGCTGCTACGCAAGACCTTCTATGAGCCTTTCCAGCCGGTGGAAGGAATGGCCGCGGCGTATCAACACTGGGCGACAAATCTCGGTGCCACGTTTCACTACGTGAGCGCCAGCCCGTGGCAGCTCTACGAGCCCATCGCTGACTTCACCACCGCGAACGGCTTTCCGGCCGGCTCGTGGCACATGAAGCAGTTCCGTGTGAAGGACAGCTCGTTTCAGGCTCTGTTCGATTCACCGGAGCGCTACAAGCCGGGCGTCATCGAGCCGATGCTGCGACAGTTTCCGAATCGGCGTTTCATCCTCGTGGGCGACTCGGGCGAGCGTGACCCGGAAATCTACGGCGAAATGGCGCGGAAGTTCCCTCAGCAAATCCAGCGCATCTTCATCCGCGATGTGACGGATGAAGATGCGGAGGCGAGCCGCTACCAGAAAGCATTCAAGGAGTTGCCACGTGGACGGTGGCACATCTTCCGCGATCCGCAGGAAATTCGCGACGCAGTGAAATAGGTTCGGCGTCCCGCCTTCAGGCGGCGAGGCGTCCGTCGGTCAGCGACGCTTCGCGCGAAGCGTCCTGGACTTGGCAACGTTCCACCGGCTGAAGCCGGGACTCCGAACCTGCGGCGCTCCGCTACTTCTTCGGCTTCAACTTCGCCTTCAATTCCTCCACCTGCTGTTTCACACGGTTCAACTCCGGCGAACTCGGCAGCAGCTCCGCCAGTTCCTGCCACGCAACGAGCGCAGTAATATCACGGCCCAGCTTCGTGAGCTGCTCCGCGCGCGCGAAGAGCAACCGGATGCGCTGCTGGGGGGTGGGCTGGGCGGCCAGCGCTTTGTCCCACGCCTCGACGGCGAGATCGGATTTTTGCAGGGCTAGTTGCAGGTCGCCGAGCTTTTCCAGGAGCACGGCACTGGTCTTGGTTTCGGCCTGGTCGTTGAGAAAGCCCACCATCTCCGCGGCGGAGCTGCCTTGGGCGAGATTCAGGTTCACCACCCGCAGGTGCGACCACGCGACCAGCGGACTCCGGCGCTTGAGCAGGTCCGCGTGCAGCTCCGCCGGGTGCCGTCCAAAGGGCCGGTAAAGCGGATCGCCGATAACGGTGGTCTGCCAGGAGAGCGCGCCTTGCGCCGCATACGCCGCCTCACCAAACGTCCAGCCCGCCGCCGTCAGCCGGTGGAAAAGGACGCCCAGGTCCGGCGTGCCCGCGAGAAACGGCTCCTCCACACAGCCCAGCGTGGCGGTCGCGCCCTTCGCCAGCAACGGACCGCACCAGTATTTATCTGCGGAACGAAGCGTGTAGGCGCTGAAGGAGTGCAGATGATACGCCACCGCACCGGGCAGAAACTCAACCTGCGGACGCGTGAAGGGCCCCGAGACAGCAGCATCATACCAGCCCGCGTAGAGCCCCACCTGGCTGAGTGGAAACCCGGCCGAGAAGGTCGGCGCGGTGTCCTCCAGCATGGTCTCGAAGCCGAAGCGTTGCACGGTCCCGGCGGCCTTGCGCAGCCACTCGTCCCCCGTCAGGTAGCCTCCCTCATGCAGCCCGCGGGCGTCGAAATAGGCACGTCCCCACAGCCCGTCGCGCTCCGCCTCCAGCGCTTTGTCCACCAGCCCACGCGCGATGGCGACAGTCGGCCCGTCCAGCCGCGCGACGAGAAGGATGCCGTTGGTGGGATGCAACGCCGCCGTGTTCGTGGCGGCGTAGTTGCGGTTCGAGAACGCACTGGTGAGCTGGTGCCTGCCGGCCGCCATCGGCAACGCGGCCAGTTCGCTGTCCACGGCGGCCTCGTTGCGGCGCAGTTCCGCCGGCAGCTTGTCCGTGCCGGGCTCGACCAGCGCGGCGTCGCGCAAGATCTTCACTGGGACGCCATAACACAACACGGCGAACCGGATCTGCGACTCAGTGACCGCCGGCGGGTTGGTGAGATTGAACTCCCGGCTCGTGGCATCTGCCCGCAGCTTCCACAGCCCGCGCTCCCGCAACGCCTTGAGCAGCGGCTCCTGCAACTGCTCACGGAACTCCGTGCGGGTCATGCTCTCGCCCTTGGGGAGCGGCAGACCGAGAACCTGATTCGCGGGCACCCCTCGCAAGGCGGAATAGTGCACCGCGACGGACTTGGAATCATCCATCGAGGAATTGTAGAGGACGAGGGCGGAGTCGCCGGGGGCGGCGGAGGCAAAGGATGAAACGGCGAGCAGCAAGAACGCCGATAGGCGGACGACGTGTTGCGTGTTGCGTGTTGCGTGTGAAGACAATTGCGAGCGGACGCACCTCTTAATACGCAACACGCAACACGCAGCACGTCTCATACCTCCACCCTCAATCCATCCCACGCCAGCGCCACGCCCGGCGGCATCTCCGCCTGGTCGAGATCGTGGTCGTAGCCGTCCGTCAGGTGCGTGAGATACGCCTGGCCGGCGTTGATGCGACGGGCGGCGGTGAGCGCCTCGTCGAGGCTCATGTGCGTCCAGTGCGGGGCCTTGCGCAAGGCGTCGAGCACCACGATCTCGACGCCCTTGATCTGTGCGATGATCTCGTCCGGCACCTCCTTGCAGTCACTGCAATACGCGAGCCGCTTGCGCCCGCCCTGCTCGAAGAGGAACCCATGGCACGGGGTTTTGCCGTGTGGCAGGGGCAGTGGCGTGATGCGCAGGTCCCCGATTTCAAAGGGTCCGTCGAACACCCGCGGGGCCGGGTAGAAGTAACCCTCGGGGCGCAGGCCTTCACGGAAGGCATACGCAAAGATGCGGCTGAGCTGCTCCATCGTCGCCGGTCCGGCGTGAATGGGCAGCGGCTGCTCGCCCGCGAGCGAGCAGAAGCGGCGGCAGTCGTCCAGCCCCATGATGTGGTCCGCGTGCGCGTGCGTGATGAGCACGGCATCCAGCCGCATCACGCGCTCGCGCAGGCATTGCATGCGGAACTCCGGCGTGGTGTCCACCACGAGCCGCGCAGCCGGCGTCTCGACGTAGATGGAGGGGCGGGTGCGGTGGTTCTTCGGATTGGCAAGGAACTCCGGGGCATACTCCTTGCCAATGACCGGCACGCCATTGGAAGTGCCGGTGCCGAGGAAGACGAGCTTGAAGGACATCGCGCCGCAAGGTTGCCTGCGGGCGGGCGGCAAGTCAAAGGCCCGGCGGTGTCGCTGCCTGCAAGCTGCTTGGGGGTTGAATCGTTGTAGCAGTGAGTGGCCGCTCTCCCTCACCCCTGCCCTCTCCCGCTGGGAGAGGAAGAATCTTCGCCGCCGTCCTGCGTGATCGACGCGTCCTCTTGCTAACCAGCGCAGACTGCGTCGCCCCCTCTCCCAGCGGGAGAGGGCTGGGGTGAAAGAGCGCGGCCATGAAATCACCTGCGCGTTCGCTTAACCAAACTATTCGCGTAATTGTTATGACAGGGGCAGAAATGCCCCGCTCTACGCGCCTCGCTTCCAGCGCTCATATTCCGCCACCACATCCTCGCGCGAGCAGCGGGGCCGCAGGACGGTGCGGACGCGGAAGCCGTAGTCCTGCATCACTTCCGGTTTGGGCACGACGAACTGAAAATCCCATGCAGGATTTGTGGTCTTCAATTTGGCGCTGGCGCCGCCGCCGCTGGGCGAGTGCGTGAACCGGATGCCGGCCGTGCGGTCAAACATCACGAGCCACATCAGGTCATCGTGGTGGCCGTAAAAGAGCGGCAGGTCGAATCGGAAGCTGGACAGGCTCTTGAACAGGGCGTCGCGTCCGGGCGCGAAGGTGAGTTCCAGCTTGTCCTCGCGATGACGCACCGTGCTGTCCCGGTTGTGGAACTGCGTGCAAAGCTGGGTCCAGAGCGGCTGCGGCTGCGCGGGGCCCTCCAGTCCACCGAGGAAATACATGGACTTGTCGAGCGGCGCATGGATGTAGCTGGCCCAGAACACCCCCAGATAGCCGCGCGGGAAGACGTGCTGGTGCGCCAGGCAGCGGAAGCTCATGTCCAGATAGTGCGGTGCGACCAGTTTGAAACGCGTCCAGCTCTCCACATGATACGTGGGGGTGGCCGGCTGATGCAGTTCCGCCTCGCTCTCGGAAAGTTGCTTGAACGTCATCGGCGCGTTACGCGGCTCGAAGAAGGTCTTCGCATCCGGCGGCTCCTCGCCGCTGAAGACGTGCTCCAGGTTCAGCCCGGCGATCTCAGGCACGAAGAGGCTGCGGGTGCTTCCGGTGCTGTGGCTGAGGCTCCAGACGCCGTTGTAACCGGCGCGGTGCTGCTCATGCGCCGCGTTGTCGCCGATCACGGCGGTGAGGTCGCCGACTTTGAAGGTTGCGTGAGCCATGGCCAGGGTGACTGGCGGGCAAGCATAGCGCGACGCCCTGGTTTGGGAAGCCTTCGTCTCCGACTTGGCGCGCGGCATTTATGCCGCTTCTGCGTGCGAACGCAGCAGGGCGTAATGCCAATTTCTCAATGACACTCGTTGGAGTGCGGCCAGACGGCACCCCTCACCCCAACCCTCTCCCCTCCTCCGAGGAAGGGAGAGGGAGGAGAGGGGCGTCGCGGCCCTCATCAGCTAGGCCACCGATGGTCACTGGGAATCGGCGTAAGATAACCACGGAGCGCAGCGCGTTGAAGCGACGTGAACGTCGCGCGCCGCCCGCGTTCACTTCGTCGCGAGCGTCTGCGCCACCATGCTGGCGATCACCCGGGCTCCGGCGGCGTTCGGGTGAATCTTGTCGGGGAACATCTCGGGCTTGCCACTCAATGCCCGGTAGAGGTCCACGGTCGGCAGCTTCAGTTCCTTCGCCACCTTCTGGAGGATCGGAATGACTTCGCCCTTCACCACGGGCTCGTTGATGCCCCACTTGGTTTCATACACCGGCACGGGCAGGCAGACGTAAACCTTGGGCTTGGACGGCAGTGCCTGGAAGTGCGCGATCAGCGCCCGGGCGTCCGCTTCGAACTCGGCCTTGTGCTTGTCCCAGTTCTGCGGCTTCGAGTCGTTGGTGCCGAGCTTGATGACCACGATCTCCGGGTTGTATTCCGTCGCACCCTCGAACTCCTTGGTCTTCCAATATGGCAGGTCGCCCTGCTTCAGGAGCGTTGCGCCGCTCTTGCCGAAGTTGCGCGTCTCGTAGCCCGCGCCCAGCAGCTCGCCGAGCACCTTGGGATAGTTGTTCTTCTCGCGCATCTCCACGCCCGCGCCGAACGTGATGCTGTCGCCCACGCAGGCGACGCGGATGGGCCGGGAATCCGCCGCGTGCAGGGCCGGAGCAAGCAGGGCGGTGGCGAGCAGGGAACGAAGAAAGGTGCGCTGGTGCATGTTCATTTGTTGAGGCAAGTCTGCCTCATGCAGCTCGCTTTGCCAAGCCAGCTCCTGCCTTCACTTCGCGAGGGGGCGCATCTCGACACGCGCATCATCCGACTGCGGCGCGCTACTCCCTCTCCTCCATGGAATGGAGGAGAGGGATGGGGAGAGGAGGTGCGTCAGTTCGAAGGATGTCGGGAGACTATTGAATCACCCCTCTCCCCGACCCTCTCCCCGCTCCTACGTCGCAGGGAGAGGGGGTTCGTCTCCGACAGTGCGTGTGTCAAGGTGCGCCCTTCGCGAGACGGTTCACCGTGTAGGCGAGCATGGGGTTCCCCAGCCAGCGGCCGGCCTCGGTCGCCAGGCCGACCATGTCGAGCTGATAGATCACTCCGGCCTTCATCTCGCCCAGAGTGAGGCGCACTTTCAGGCCGTCGCTGCTCACAGTGGCGCGCTTCACGGGCACCGGCGTGATTTCGCTTTGCGGCGCGCCGTATTGTTGGGAGTAGGCGTAGCGGTAGTGCTGCACGCGGTAACGCGCGGCCTCGGCAGCGGCGACGGACTCGGGCGGCTCGGTGAAGGTGAGTTCAAAACCATCCGGCGTGAGGTGGATCTCGCGGACCTCGAAGGGCGGCTTGCCGGTGTAGCGGATGCGCTGCAGGCCTTCGACCGGGCCGCCCCAGCCGCGCATCGTCTGGCCGGTGTATAGGGAGGTGCCGTCGGGCGAGAAGCACAGGCGGTTGTTGCCCGAGCGCAAGCCATGGTCGCGAAGGAGGAAGGCGCATGCGCCCTGATATTCGCCGCCGACTTTCTCCAGCATCACGCGGAGGACGCGCTGGCCGCTTTCATCCGGCACGAACATCTGTCCGGCGAACGGGCCGAACTTGCCGCCGGTAGTGTCGAAAACCGGCTGCGCGGGCGAATTCGCCATGACGCCGTAGGGGAACTGCACCGCCGGCATGGTGCGCATCGCGTCGAGTTTGGCGTTGCCCTCCTTCAACGGATCGCGCTGAGGGTTGTCGCGCATGAATTCCTTGTCCCACACGAGCGACGACGGGTGGCCGTAGAATTTCCCCTGCTCAACGTGGTGCAGCGGGCTGGTGGGGATGTAGTCGCCCTGGTTGTCCGTGACCCACAGACTTCCGTCGGGACCGGCGCAGATGCCGTTGTTCGCGCGGAAACCGCTGGCCCACGGGATCAGCGTGCCGTCGGGCTTGAGCTTCATCACCCAGCCGCGCCATTCGGCCCCGGAGTAGTTACGGCCCCGGCGGCCAATGGGGGAAAACTTCCCGCGCGTGTGGTCGAAGGTGGGGCCGCTATGCGAGGCGGTGCCGATCGCGAGAAACCACCCGCCCGCACCATCCGGCACCGGGCCGACGACGGACTCGTGGTAGTTACCGCTGACGCCCCAGGAGGTGCCGACGGCCTCGTAAAGATCGGCCACGCCGTCACCATCGGTATCCGTAATGCGCGTGAGTTCGGGAAACTGCGGCACGAGCAACTGATTGTCCTTCTCGACGAGCACACCGAGCGGCTCGTGCAGGGACACGTCGGAAAACACGCGCCATTTGAAAGCGGAAGGGTCCGCGCTGGGCGTGCCGATGAGAATGCCCGAGCGGCGGGTGACGACGATCAGTTCGCCCTTCGAGTTGAACGCGAGGCCGCCGATCTCAGGCGCGACGCCCTTGGGCATTTTGACTTCCTCAACCACATAGGCGTCGTCCGCTGCCGCGAGCGGAACCGGAGCAGGCTGGGCGGGTGACGCGGCGCGCAGCTGCGCCCCGTTCGACAGCGCCAGCGCGCCGAGCAGGGTCAGATAAAGGTAACGAGTGATCATGGGGCCTCCGAGGTCTTGCGTTTGCTGAACGTCGCCGGATCCACCGGCTTGAATGTCTCACCGGGTTGAAAGTTGACCAGCAACATGAAGTGCGTGCGGTGTTCGGGAGCGATCTCCAGGGTGTTGCCGTTCCACTTGCCCGCATCGCAAGAGACTTGCGGCCGCACCGACGGCGCGAACGCGAGCCGCACTTTCTCCGGTGGATTCTGAAGGTGATAACAGAGCATGAAGGTGCCGGGATTCGCCGGCATCACATGTTCGCGCACCTGCGTGGTCCCGAGATCGTAGCTGAATTCGGGATTCCCGCTGAGCAGGCGAAAGCCACGAAATCGCGGCGTCACCGGCTGGTCGCCCAGTTGGAGGGGCAGCGAACCGGCCGTCTTGAACACCAGCGTGCCCTCGATGAGCGGCACGTAAGCCATCTTGGTCCGCGCACCGCCGGCCCCCACGCCCCAATACGGAGTCATGTTGAGAAAGCCGTTGGTCCACGCGTAGAGCAGCCGGCATTCGGTGGAGTCCCAGACGTAGGCGAAATCCTTTCCGAAGCTGACCGCGATGCCGGCGGGCACGCCCGGCGAAGGCGGCACGGTCTGTCCCGCCACGTCCACGCCCTTCGACGGATCGTAAACGATCGCCGTCAGGCCGCGGTCGTGGTGGGCGAAGATGGCCTCGTCCAGGCCCGGATTCGGCACGAACGAGCGCAGAACGAACGGACGTTGCCGCGTGCCCATCGGCGTCGAGGTTGCGCCGCTGTCGCGCAAGGCATCGGCGAGCTTGGGCGTCGCGAACGTCTCGACCACCGGCGGTTCCAGCTTTTCACCGGCCGGGCGCACGCGCATGACGCCACGCATCACCGCACCGTGGCCGGGGAACGTGCAGAGGTAAGGATACTCGCCAGGCTGCGCGGGCACGGTGAACCGCACCGCCTCGGACTGCCCGGGATTCACCAGCTTGGTGGCGGCCAGCACCGTCGCCGCATCGGGCACGTAGTTCTTCGCCAGGCCGTCCGTAAGGGCCATGGCCTGCTCGAAGACAGCGTCCCCCTTGCCCGGGGCGACGAGCACCAGGTTGTGCGGCATGATGCAGGTGTTCTTGAGGGTGAGTGCGAGCGGGGTGCCGGCCGCGGCGTCGAACCGGGTGATGGCGTAGCGCAGCGCGCCGGGGACGATGGTGATTTCCAGCTTGGCGATGTCCGCTTTCGTGGACTTCGCCGCCGCGGCGGCAGGCAGAGCCGGCAGGCTGGCCGCCAGCGCGGCGCACAGGAGGATTTGTAGTTTCATGCTTCGGGCAATCGAGTTACGCGGGATAGGACGCGCAATTCGCCTTGAGGATACGTGCAGCTTTCCTACAGCCTGTTAGGCGGAACCAAACAACGCGCGCCATGAGCAAAGACCAGCGGCACTACTTCAAGGAATTGCGCCTCCAGCAATTCCGCGCGCTGGTCGCGCTCTCGCGCTTCTCCACCTTCGCCGCGGCCGCCACGGCGCTGCGCCTCAGCCGCACCTCCGTGTGGCAGCAGATCCGCGCCTTGGAAAAGGAGTTCAACTGCGCGCTGGTCCGCACGCGTGGCCATCGCGGCGAACTCACCAGCGAGGGCCACCGGCTGGTGGAACTGGCCAGCCCGCTCGTCGAGGGCTTTGACTCCGTGCAGCTCGCGTTCGACGCCAGCCGGGGCGAGCTCACGCCCTCGCTGGTGGTCGCCACCACGCCGACCTGCCTCGCTTACGAACTGCGGGATGCGATCAGCCAGGTGCGCGAGCTGTTCCCCAAGGCGCGGCTCACCTTCCTGGATCGCAATTCACCCGCCGCGATAGAACTGCTGGAGCAAGGCGAGGCAGATGTCGCCATCGCCGCGCGGCTGGAAGAACATTCCAAGAAGCCCTCGCTCGAATACTTTCCCTTCACCACCTACGACTTCACGCTCATCTGTCCGCTGGGCCACCCGCTCACCCGCAAACGCGCGCTCACGCTGGCGGACATCGCGGCGCACCCGCTCATCCTGCCGGGGAAGGCCGCGAATTGCCGGCCACGCATCGAGGAGCGGTTCAGCCGGGCGGGGTTGTTTCAGCAGTTGAACATCGCGCTGGAATGCAGCTTCCCGGTCGCATTGTTCGAGTATGTGAGCAGCGGCCTGGGCGTGGCGCTCACGCCGTTGAGCCCGCGGCTCTGGCGCGGATTGACCTCTCCCGCGACGCTGAAGGGACCGGACGTGGTGCTGCGCAATGCGGCCGATCTGTTTGGCAACGAGCCGGTCTATTACATCCGGCGCAGCGGCGGATTTGAAACTCCGTTCGCCTCGAAGTTCCGGGAACTGGTGCTGGGGCAGCCGGCGGCGAAGGCCAGAGGTTAGGCCGTTTGGAGGCCGCAAGGTTCGAGGTTCAATCGCCCCCCTGTCGCCTGAAGTCAGTGGAGACAAGCTTGGAGTTGACCAGTCGGGATCTGGACAAGGCGCGGAGCTAAACGTTCACCTGCTAAAGAGTGGACTCGCGTCCAACCGAAAACTCCGAAAGGCTCCCGTCGTTTCCACCTCACGTTTCAAGAAGTGAGACGGTTTCAGTCATGCTCGATTCTGCCGTTTACCGTAACGACATAGCTGTCGCCGGGCTTCGCTCGCTGGGCGCGGCTGATGATCTCGGGAAAGCACTTGGCCAGCTTTTGAACCTGTTGCCAAAATTCAATGTTAGTCCAACCAGCCTTAAGAAAGAAAATCGTATGCCCTGCCTGTTGCCAAGCAGCGATTTCGTGGGGGTTCCGGCTGATCGCGACATCACCCGACAAGATAATCCAAGTGGATTCCGCCGCCAGTTCGCGCATCCATTCTACATCCGGAGTGTTTCCGGGAAAACGGTCACGCAGATGCATGACTTCGTGTTCACCTGCGACGAACTGGTTGAACCCTCGGGCGAGCTTGGGGGCGATATTGTTGTCGATGAAGAACCTCACGCGGCGATCTGTTGCTCGAACTCCACCGCATCCCGGACTTCGTCAGCGGTGACTTCATACCACCGCGCGACCGATTCAATTGACCCGTTAGTCTTGACGCTGCGAGCAAGCACCCGCGTCGGCACACCAGACTGCGTGACTGAAGGCTGTCCCATGTTGCGGACCGGGTCCACCACCACCAGCCGTTGCTTGCCCAGTGGCCACCAACGCGTGACGCCATGGTCAAACTCCAATTCCTTCAGAAACGGGGCGACGATTCGCTCAAACTCGCCCTGATTATTCGTGATGTTGAACAACAGTTTGTCCCCTGAGGATTGGGCCTCTTCCTGTAGAATGTCACGTCCGTCCGTCGCAAACCGGGCGGTGCAAAAAGGATGCTCAGTGCGGAGCTTTTCCTTGGCCACCAGGTGCGCCTGTCGCATGGTTTTCCAGCTCACCCCAGCTTCGATGAACGCCCCCACAAAGCGGATCTCCATCAAATCCTTGAAACCGACCGCCAGCTTGTCGGCGATGGGCGCAAGCTGGCCAGTCCAGACAGGTTTGGAGTGAAGGTGCTGTTTCTTGGACTTGAATGCATACCCTTTGAGCCAGCGCCGGATTCGGGAGGCGGTTATCCCAGTCAACCGGGATGCCTCAGGAACCGAATAGATTCCTGCATCAAGATAACCGTTGGCGGTAGCACTCACTGCAAGACGACTTTGCACGAGATACGACCGCTGGGCAAGCCCGACAGACATCGCAACCCGATGTTATCCTCCTACCTTCTTTTTGATCTCCTTCAACTGCGCGGCCTCGGGCTTGGCGGTGTAATACTTGTCGAGCGGGTAGCAGCCGGAGATGAGGCCGTTGCGCGGGGCGGTGGTGCAGTCGCTGA
>CAZOCL010000208.1:0-11509 GCA_964578245.1 uncultured Klebsiella sp.
CAAAAGCTCCGCGTCTGCTTGCCCTCGCCGAACACCGTGATCGGCTCGTTCCGCAACGCCTGGCTCACGAACGCTGGCACCACGCGCCCGTCCTTCAACCGCATCCGTGGCCCGTAGGTGTTAAAAATGCGCACAATCCGCGTCTCCAACTGATGCTGGCGATGGTAGGCCATCGTGATCGCCTCGGCAAAGCGCTTCGACTCATCGTAGCACCCGCGCGGCCCGATGGTATTCACGTTGCCCCAGTAATCTTCCGTCTGCGGATGCACCAGCGGATCGCCATAGACCTCGCTCGTGCTGGTGAGCAGGAACCGCGCGCCCTTCTCCTTCGCCAGTCCCAAGGCTTTGTGGGTGCCGAGCGAACCCACCTTCAGGGTCTGGATCGGCAGCAGCGCGTAGTCCACCGGGCTCGCCGGCGAAGCAAAATGCCAGACGTAGTTCACCGGCCCATCGAGGAACAAGAACTCGGTCACATCCTGCTGGATGAAACGGAAATTCTGATTTCCGGCCAGGTGCTCGATGTTCGACACCGAACCCGTGACGAGGTTGTCAATGCCCACGACCCGGTGCCCTTTGGACAACAGCAGGTCAGTCAGATGGGAACCGAGAAAGCCCGCCGCACCCGTCACCACGGAGATCGGTTGCTTCGAGGCGGGGCGTTTTGTTTTCGTGGCCATGGCTAAAGTTTGGGTGGTTTGGGCGTTGCAACCTGGGGTTCGCGCGTGAGCCGCAGCATGAGGCACCCGAGTGCCACCACCGCCTCAATGCCCAGCACCCACAGGACGCCTGCGCCGATTACCACGCGCCGACAGCGACGTTCCGCGGCAGCCAGTTCGTCGAACACCTTTGGCCAGAGTGAGGCGACGACCTCATCCATGGCAAGCTTCCCCTCCGCTTCGTGCGCGGCGAGCAGGCTCTTGACGGCCGGCAGGAGTTTGGTGCGGGCTTCCTCAATCTGCGGACGGAACGGCTCCAGATTCTCCGGGAGCGGGCCGGTTCCCTTCTCCGCCTCCGCCACCAGTTTGCGGAGTTCCTTCACATCCAGGCTGGCCATGTTCGTCATCCCCGCGTTACGGGCCGCCTTTTCCAGCTCTCCCTGAAACGTCTTTGGGCCGATGTCCTTGTCCATGGCCAGCGCCAGCACCGTCCGGCCAGCCCCGACCGCGAGCCCGGCCACGCCTCCTCCTGCCACGCACAAACCCACACTGAGAACCGCCAGCCAACGAGAAAACTTCCGTTCCGCCCCCTTCTGCATTTGCAATGCCCCGGAAGCGTGCAGCACTGCATGGACAGCCGCCGACAGCAGAAACGCAAGGAACGCCCCCAAAAGGATCAGGCCCACCGCTCCATTGAGCAGTTGACTAATGGTAACCTGGGAACCCGCAGCAAGATTCATCTCCCGGAAGTAGGACACCCTCCCCGCCCGCCCGCAAGCCCGCACCATCCCCGCCCGCTCCTAATCCAACTCTTGCTCCTAATCTTAATCTTCGGGCGAAGGCGGAGGATTAAGATTAGGAGCAAGAGTAGGACTACGAGACGAAGCCCCCCCATCCCCTACTTCGCCCCCGCCCCCGTCAGCACCACCGGAACCGTCTTCAGCAAAATCTTCAAATCCAGCCAGAACGACCAGTTGTCGATGTATTCGAGGTCCAGCCGCACCCATTCCTTGAAACTCTTCACATCGTTGCGCCCGCTGATCTGCCACAGGCACGTCAGCCCCGGCTTCACGCTCAGGCGGCGACGGTGCGCATGATCGTTGATGCGGCGGATCTCGTCCACGGGCAATGGGCGAGGTCCCACCAGGCTCATCTCGAAGCGCAGCACGTTCCAAAGCTGCGGCAGCTCATCAATGCTCCACTTGCGCAGGATGCGGCCCAACGGCGTCACCCGCGGATCGTTCGTGACCTTGAATACCGGGCCGTCCATCTCGTTGAAGGAGGCTAGTTCCGCTTTCCGCTGCTCCGCGTTGGACGCCATCGTCCGAAACTTCAGCATCGTGAAAGGCCGCCCATTCAGACCGCTGCGCTGCTGCCGGAACAGCACCGGCCCACGCGAAGTCAGCTTCACCGCCACCGCCGCCAGCAACAGCACCGGAGAGAACGCGAGCAATAGAAGCAACGCCCCAGTGAAATCCAGCAACTGCTTCGCCAGCCCCTGCCAGCTCGCCTCGGGCGCGGAGCGGAACACCACTGTGGGCCGCCCCAGAAAATCATCCACGCTCGTCTGCGAGATGCGCGTCTTGAAGAAATCCGCCAGCAGCCAAACCTCCACGCCCTCCAGTTCGCACAGCTCGATCACCTTCTCCACCTGCTCGAAATAGGTATGCCGTGCGCTCAGGATCACCCCGTTGGCCGAGCGCTCATGCAGCAGCTCCACCAGCCGTTCCGCCGGGGTTTTGTGCAGGTCCAGCCGCGCCAGGATCTCCACCGTCCCCCGCGCCTTGGCGTCGAGGTCCCGCTCAATCTGCGCCGTGTCCTCGGGCGTGCCGATCAAGACCAGCCGTCGCTTGAACTGTTCCTGCCCCAGCTTGGACATCAGCCACCGCCGCAGCAGTTCCTCCTTGGCCATCACCAGCAGGAAACTGAAGGCCCCAAAGAGGAAAATGACCCAGCGCGCCAGCTCCTGCTTGCGGAGGAACAACGCCGTGACCACCCCCAGGACCGCGATGACCGCCGCATGGGACAGCGCCCAAGCCGTTTCCCGCCGGGAGAAGAGCAGCGGCCGGTTGTAAAAACCCAGCGCCTTGAGGAGAAACAAGGAGCCGGGGAGGATCAGCAGATAAAGCCAGAGATACTGGTCAAAGGGCTGGATCTCCTGCAGGCCGGGCCAGAAGCTCACCGCCAGTCTGCGGACTGTGTGCGCCAGCCAGAAGGCCAAGGCGAACAAACCGGCGTCCACCCACTGCTGGACTTGCGCCCGGATCTGCTGCTGGCGGCGTAACATGCTCCCTAACTATTGCCACCCGGCGCGCGGTCCGTAAATACAATGTTCGCCGGAGCCCGGACCTTTTCAGCCTACCGGTCCGCCCTCGCCCCCGCTCGCGCCGCCCGCCGGGACCATGCTGGGGACCGGCGGTTCGGTGGCCGCCGACGCAGCAGCCCGCCGTAGCCGGGCCAGTTCCTCGTCCTTCCGCTTTAAATCGGCTTCCAGCCCACGCATCCGGTCCACCGTTTCCCGCGTCTTGGCAATGCTGACCGCGTTGATGACGAAGCAGCCCACATGGATCGTCGAGTTCCAGTAGAGCACGAAGTTCGAGGAGTATTTCTGGCCCGCGCTCCGGTCGGCCATCCACCAGGTCACCGCCGAGGCCACGGACATCGCCACGCCAGGCCACCGCCCCAGATACCACGCCGCGATCCCCACGGGCAGTGAGTAGAAGATGAACAGGTTCAGCTCGTAGCCGGTGACGTAGTCCAGCCAACCCAGACCTGCCAGCATGAGCAGGCACAGCCAGAAGATGAACAACCGATTATGTGACGGCATAGCCACAGCCTGAGCACTCCACCACGCGGCGGGAATCGGGTCAAATGCTGAAACCGGGCCCCGACACTGCGGCGTATTCGGAACCGCACCGGAGCGCGGCCCGCCGGGCCGCTTTGCGCGTGCGGACGTCAGGAGCAGGTTCGCACCGTCTCGGCGGTCGCACGCGCAAAGCGGGCGAGGACGCCCGCGCTCCGGCCCGCGCGGATACGGGGCGGTCTCCGAATACGCACGCCCGCGAGAGACGCGACTGGTCAAACAACGAACGAATTGCCCGTGACGAATCCCCTCTCCCCCATCGGGGGAGAGGGGCAAGGGTGAGGGGGCGCGCTGCGGAGTAATACCAATTCCCAATGTAAGCCGGTAGGCGTCGCAGTCCTCGTTGGCTATTATCTTTGTCGTTCTCAAATCTTTGGGTCCAACCTGCCTGCACGCCTCCTCACTGTTTCTTTCCTTTGGCCGCCGCTTTGCCCGCCTTCACAATCTGCACCGGCACCGTGTTCTTCTGCGGCTCCCCCGGCGTGCTGCGCCCGTCCGCCACATATTTCTCCAGCAGCTTGGTCAGCCGGGCCACGATGTCCGGATGCTGGTCCTGCACGTTGGTCTTCTCGCCGAGGTCGGCGTTGAGGTCGTAAAGCTGGACGGCCGGAAGCTCGGCAGACTTGGGCGCACCAGGCTTGGGATCGCTCCAGCCGCCGGAGTCGCGACAGAGTTCGAGCTTCCAGTTGGCCGAACGAATGGCGAAGGAACCGTTGATCGAGTGATGCACCACGGCTTCCCGCAACGGAAAGTGCTGCTCCTGGCCCAGCAACGCGGGCAGGAAGCTCACGCTGTCCTCGCCCGCGGTGGCCGGTAGCTTCACGCCGATGATCTCCGCCACCGTCGCCATGAAGTCCGTCAAGCAGAGGAGCTGCTGCGACAACGTGCCGGCCTTCAAACGCGCGGGCCAGCGGACGAGGAACGGAATGTGGTGGCCACCGTCAAAGATGTCCGCCTTGTGACCGCGAAACTCATAGCTTGGGTTGTGTCCCTTCGATAGCAGCGCGGGGAAATCCGCCTGCGGCGAGCACCCATTGTCGCTGGTGACAATGACCAGCGTGGTCTCGACCAGCCCCTGTTGCTCCAGTTCGGCGAGAACCTGTCCAATCGCGTGGTCGGTCTGCATGACGAAGTCCGCATAGGGGTTCAACCCGCTCTTGCCCTGCCATTCCTTCGTGGGCGCGATCGGCGTGTGCGGTGACGGCAGCGGCAGGTAGAGGAAGAAGGGCTTGCCCGCCTTCGCGTCGGCCGCGCGGGACTTCACATGCGCGACGGCTTTCGCCGTGAGCGTGGGCAGCACATCCTCGGCCTCGAAGTCCGGCGCGGCGGGACCGGTGCGCGTGGTCCCGGCCTTGCCGCTCATCATCGGGAATTTCTTCTCCACCGTCGGCAGCTTCGTGACACGGTCATTCTCGATGAACGTGTAGGGCACCATGTCGAGCGACGCGCTGATGCCGAAGTAGTAATCGAAGCCCACCGCATTCGGCCCGTTTTTGATCGGCTGCGCGTAGTCCACATTGTTCACCTGGGTCGGGGACTCGATGTTCAGCTCGGCGACGTCCTTGCCGTCTTTCTTCACCCAGTCCATGCCGAGATGCCACTTGCCGATGGCGGCGGTGTGGTAGCCGTTGTCCTTCAGCAACTGCGCCACCGTGAGCCGGCCCGGCTCGATCAGGCGCGGGCTGAGCCCGCCGAGCACGCCGGACTGGAGCTTGGTGCGCCAGTTGTAGCGCCCCGTCATGATGCCGTAGCGCGTGGGCGAGCAGACGGAGGAACTGGAGTGAACGTCCGTGAAGATCATCCCGCCCGCCGCGAGCTTGTCCAGGTGCGGCGTCGCAATTTTGCCCTTCGGATTCAGGCATTTCACATCGCCATAGCCAAGGTCATCGCAGAGGACATAGATGATGTTCGGCTTGGCCGGAGCGGCAGCCACCGTCACCACGAAAAGAGCCAGCGCGGCCAGGGACAAAAGGCGTTTCATGCCCGCCATTGTAGCGGGGAAGACCAGCGGCGCAATCCGTGAAGGGGACACTCCTGTCCCCTTTGTCTGGGCGAAGACCGGTCTCCCGGCGCGCGGCATTTATGCCGCTTCAGCGTGCGCCACACTTTGGCATGAATCGGGCCGTGTCGTGTTCGGACGGCGAAGCGGCATGAATGCCGCGCGCCACGGACGCCCGTCCGCTCTCGAACGCACAGTCACGGCTGAGACTCCGATGTAGCCAGTCAGATAAATCTTTCTGACCCCATCTTTCTGACCTCTCTTCTGAACGTGCCTACCCCAACGCCTCGATCGCCGCCTTTGTCTGCGCTAGCTTCGTCTGCCAGTCGGCGAGGCGCTGCTTGTGCTCTTCCAGCACGGCGGGCGGCACCTTCTGCGCGAAGCTCGGATTGCCCAGCTTCTGCTCCACCTTCTCGATCTCGGACTGGACCTTTGCGAGGTCCTTCGTCAGGCGCATGCGCTCGGCTTCCACGTCGATCAATCCATCCAGCGGCAGATACAGCTCGCCGAGCTTAGTCAGCGCGGTGGGCGTGCCTTTCTTCGGCGCGTAGCCGGGATCGAGGTCGAGCGACTCGGCGCTCAGCAGCAGGCGCAGCACCTCGGCCTCGCCCGGTGCAAGATTGCCCGCCGGCTTCAGCGTGAACTTGCCTTTCTTGCCCGCGCCGATGTTGAACTGCGTCTTGAGGTTGCGGCCCTGCGTGACGAGTTCGAACTTCGCGTTCGCAAACGTCTCCACCGTGTCGTCGAGGCCCCAGGCTTCCCTCTCCTCATCGGAGAGCGGCTTGGGCCAGCGGGCGAACATGATCGTCCTGCCGCCCTGATCCTCCGGCATGTCCGCCGAGTAACCCATCCCATGCCACAGCTCCTCGGTGATGAAGGGCAACAGCGGGTGAAACATGCGCAGCAGGTGCGAGAGGACGAAGTCAATCACCGCGACCTTGTTCGCCTTGAGCGCGGTATCCTCGCCAAAGAACGCGGCCTTGCTCGCCTCCACATACCAGTCGCAATACTCGCTCCAGAAGAAGCGGTAGAGCGACTGCACGGCGGTGGCGAAGTTGTAGCCCGTGAGCGCGTCGCTCACCTCACGGATGGCGAGGTCGAGGCGGAGGAGAATCCAGCGGTCGTCGCTGGAGAGCAGCGCGGCGTTGATCTCGCCCTGAATCTCGAAGGTATGAGTTAAGAGGGATGAGGTATGCCCGGCGGCAGCGTCGGGAGGCTGCTTTTCATCCCTCATACCTCCTACTTCATAACTTCCGACCATCTGCCGGAAACGGCAGGCGTTCCAGAGCTTGTTGCAGAAGTTGCGGCCCAGTTCGACGTCTTTCTCGTCGAAGAGCACGTCCTGGCCGAGCGGTGCGCTGCGCAAGGTGCCGAAGCGGAGGGCGTCGGCACCGTATTTGGCGATGAGTTCGAGCGGGTCGGGCGAATTGCCGAGCGTCTTCGACATCTTGCGGCCCTGCTTGTCCCGGATGATGCCGGTGAAATAGACATTCTTGAACGGCAGGTCGCCCATGTATTCGTAGCCCGCCATGATCATGCGCGCGACCCAGAAGAAGATGATGTCCGGCCCGGTGACGAGGTCGGTGGTGGGATAAAACGCCTTGAGCGTGGGCGTCTGCTCCGGCCAGCCCATCGTGCCGAACGGCCAGAGCCAGGAACTGAACCAGGTATCGAGCACGTCGGGGTCTTGTTGACCGCCGTTCTTCGTAAGCAACTCCTCAATGTCGGGATGCCCTGGATAAACAGCGATTGCGATGGAGATTTCTCCGCTCTTACTGCCCGGACGGATGACTTGTGCAGCAATGTATTGATTCTGTTCCTTTGATAGATACGGCAGGTCAAAGCGGACATTCTGTGAATCGCTCGACTCCGTTGCAATCGGACCGTTCCAAGGGAAATACCACACCGGCACCCGATGCCCCCACCAAAGCTGGCGGCTGATGCACCAGTCCTGAATGTTCGTCAGCCAGTGGTCATACACCTTCGCCCAGCGCTGTGGATGAAACTGCATTTTATCGGATGCGCCTGCCGCCCGGCTTGGCGCCATCGGGCTGTTCGGAAAGGGCGCATCGCCCGAACTGGCGAGCGATTCGGCGGAGACTCTCGCATCGGCCATCGGCAGACGCACGCTGTCTGACTCGTGCTGGACGCAGGCTTTCGATTGCTCGAGGCTCGGATACTTGAGGAACCACTGCTCACTCAAACGCGGTTCGATGGGCACATCCGCGCGCTGGCTGAACCCCACATTGTTTTCGTAGGGCTTCTCCTCAATCATCGCGCCCAACTCGGTCAACTTCTCCACCGCCACCTTGCGCGCCTTGAAGCGCTCCAGGCCTTTCAGGTCCGCGCCGGCCAGGTCGTTCATCGTGCCGTCCGCGTGCATGATGTCCACAAGCGGCAGCTTGTGGCGCTGGCCGATCTCGAAGTCCGCCTTGTCATGCGCGGGCGTCACCTTGAGCACGCCGGTGCCGAACTCGAAGTCCACATGCTCATCGCCAATGATGGGGATGAGCTTCTGCTCACGCGGCAATTCGGCCGGCAGCGGACGCACTATGTGTTTGCCGATGAGATGCGCGTAGCGCGGGTCCTTCGGGTTCACGGCCACGGCGGTGTCGCCGGGGATGGTCTCCGGCCGCGTCGTGGCGATGGTGAGCCAGATGCGCCCCTGCGAATCAATTTCCGGTCCACCTCGCTTCGCTTCGGTAGCAGCCGACGTGAGGAGGCTCTGATTAGATTCCGCACTCCGCACTCCGCATTCCTCATTCGAGGAAGATGGAGCCTCGTTACCTCGGCTGCTCCCAGCGGATTTGGCCACCTCGACCCTGAAGTGATACATGAAGCCCTTCTGCGGCTTCATCTCCACTTCCTCGTCCGACAAGGCGGTCTGCGTGGCCGGGCACCAGTTCACCATGCGCTTGCCGCGGTAGATGAGCCCCTTCTTGTAGAGGTCCACGAACACGCGCTGCACGTTGCGCACGTAGTCCGGGTCCATCGTGAAGCGCTCGCGGGTCCAGTCGCACGAGCAGCCGAGTTTCTTAAGCTGCTGGATGATGACGCCGCCGTGCTTCTCCTTCCACGTCCACACGCGCTTGATGAACTCCTCACGCCCGATCTCCTGCTTGGACTTCTTCTCGTCCTTGCGGATCTGCTTGGCCACCATGCCCTCGGTCGCGATGCCCGCGTGGTCCGTGCCGGGGAGCCAGAGCACTTCCTTCCCATCCATGCGCGCCTTGCGCGAGAGGATGTCCTGGATGGTGTTGTTGAGCACATGCCCCATGTGCAGCATGCCCGTGACGTTCGGCGGCGGAATGACGATGGAGTAAGCCGGGCGCGTCTCGGACACGCGCGCGGGATCAGCGGTGAAGCACCCCTGCTTCACCCAGAATTCATACCACCGGTCCTCCACGGACTGCGGCTCGTAGGCTTTAGGAATTTCAGTCATGGGAAAATCACTAATGAACACGAATAGACACTAATGGGAGACAAGCAAGACACGCCTTTTCATTCGTGTTGATTCGTGTCCATTCGTGGTTAAATCACTTCTTCAGCAGCGCATACTCCATGCTGTCCACCAGGGCCTGGAGGCTGGCTTCAATGATGTTCGCGCTCACGCCCACGGTGCCCCACTCGCGCTTGCCGTCGGTGGAGGTGATGAGCACGCGCGTCTTCGCGCCGGTGCCGGCCACGCCGTCGAGAATGCGCACCTTGTAGTCGGTGAGCGTCACCTGCTTGAGCTGCGGGAAGGACTTCGCCAATGCCCGGCGCAGCGCGCCATCCAGCGCGTTCACCGGGCCGTCGCCCTCGGCGACTTCGTGATGCACATCTTTGCCCACGCGCACCTTCACCGTCGCCTCGTTCGTCGAGGTCTTGCCGTTGCCGCGCATCGAGACGTGGTAATCGTCCACGGTGAAGAGCAGTTCGTGGTTGTGGTCGAGGATGCCGCGGATGAGCAGCGCGAGCGAAGCCTCGGCGGCTTCGAACTCAAAGCCGCTGTGCTCCAGTTCCTTCACCCGGTCGAGAATCTGCTTCGACTCCGGTGCGTCGTCCGCCAGCTTGAAGCCGAGATCACGCGCCTTGAGCAGGATGTTGCTCCGGCCCGAGAGGTCGCTCACGAGGATGTTCCGCTCGTTGCCCACCAGCGCGGGGTCAATGTGCTCATAGCTCGCCGCAAGCTTCTGCACCGCGTTGACATGCGTGCCGCCCTTGTGCGCGAACGCCGCCGACCCAACCCACGGCTGACGCGGGCTGTGCCGGAGGTTTGCGATCTCGTCCACGAACTGCGAAAGCTCCTTGAGCTTGCGCAGTGACGCGGCGGGCAGACACGCCTTGCCCAGCTTGAGCTGCAGGCAGGGGATGACGCTCGTCATGTTGCAGTTGCCCGTGCGCTCGCCGTAGCCGTTCACCGTGGCCTGCACATGGCACGCGCCCGCCTCCACCGACGCCAGCGCGTTCGCCACACCGAGGCCGATGTCATCGTGCGTGTGGATGCCCACGCGGCAGTTGAGCCGGCCGATGGCGACCTTGGTGATGGCGGAAACTTCGCTCGGCAGACAGCCGCCGTTCGTGTCGCACAGCACCACCATGTCCGCACCCGCCTGCTCGGCGGCCTGCCAGGTGGCGAGGGCGTATTCGGGGTCGAGCTTGTAGCCGTCGAAGCAATGCTCGGCGTCGTAGATGACGAACTTCCCGTGGTCCTTCAGGTAGCGCACGGTGTCGCCGATCATGCCGAGGTTTTCGTCGGGCGTGCAGCGCAGGACTTCCTTCACATGCAGCATGGAGGTCTTGCCGTAGATGGTCACCACGGGCGTCTCCGCCTCGATGAGCAGGCGCACCTGGCCGTCACTTTCAACCGGCGTGGCCTTCTTCCGAGTGGAGCCGAAGGCCGCGAGCTTCGCATGCTTGAACTTGCGCCGCTTGGCCTGCGCGAAGAACTCGATGTCCTTCGGGTTGCTGCCCGGCCAGCCGCCCTCGATGTAATGAATCCCGAAGGCATCAATGCGCTCGGCGATGCGGAGCTTGTCCGCGACCGAGAAGTTGACGCCTTCACCCTGCGAGCCATCTCGGAGGGTCGTATCGTAGAGTTCGACTGCTGGTTTCATCAAATCCCCGCCGTGGCGGGAACGTGATTTCTACGGGAATGCATGGACCGTGGCAAATCCCAAAAGAGGCTGTGGGAAGTAAACGACTGCCCGCAGCCATGCAGCATGGGGAGTGTCGGCTGCCCAGCCGGCTCAAGTGGTGCTGAGCCGGAAACAGGCAACCGGCCGAAATGTTCGGCGCACTATTCCAGCCGCCCTTTGAACCAACGCGCCATACCAAGTGGGGATGAAATCCGATAGGGTGCGGTTCGGTCGTCGAACGCACCCTTTCCCCTCACCCCGGCCCTCTCCCCCGAGGAGAGGGGGGCCAGTCAGCCAGCCACGGAGCAAGGCGGCGCGCGGCTTCACCGGACGCGGACTGCGTTGCTCCCTCTCCCCAAGGGAGAGGGCCGGGGTGAGGGGGAAACGCGCGCACAAACACCACGCCCAATTCTACCAGCCTATGAGCTTGGAGCACTCCCCTTCAACGCAGAGACGCAGAGGACGCAAAGTGGCGCGGAGATCAGGCCCTGCGAAGGCCACCAAAAGGTGAACGCAAACGACTTGGTCCCACTCTGCGTTTCTCCGCGTGCTTTGCGTCTCTGCGTTAAAGTGAAAGCCAAATACAACTGCATCGTTCCGAATCAGCCGGTTTGGCAGCCGGTGCTCCGCCCGTTCACCCCCGTCCCCGCTGGCGGGCCGCCTCGTAGAGAAACACCGCCGCCGCCGCGCCGACGTTGAGCGAATCCACGCCATTCGACATCGGGACCAAGACCGCCTCATCACAGGCCGCCAGCACCTTCCGGGAGACGCCGTGGCCCTCGTGACCGAAGACCAGGCAGCAGTCGCCGCGCAAGTCCGCCTGCGCCAGGGTGCGCCGGTCCGTGTGCAGGTGCGCCGCCACGCAGCGCAC
>CAZOCL010000209.1:0-11476 GCA_964578245.1 uncultured Klebsiella sp.
CCACTGCCCGCGCCGCGCCGCCGACCAGAAGCCCAGCGGAATCCCCACCCCCAGCGAGAACGCAAACGCCATCCCGCCCAGCGCCACCGACACCGGCAGCCCCTGCGAGATGATGTCCGTGACCGTGTGGTTGCGATACTTGAAGGACGGCCCGAAGTCCCCGTGCAGCACGCCGCCGATGTAGCGGAGGTATTGCTGCCACCACGGCTCGTCGAGGTGATACTTGGCCTCGATGGCGCGCTTGATCTCCGCCGTGGCCGGCGCGCGCTCCTTGTCGAATGGCCCGCCCGGCGCGAGCTTGAGCAGCGCGAACGCCAGCAGGCTGATGAGCAGCAACAGCGGCCCCATGAAGGCGGCTCGTTTCAGGAAGTATTCCATGCGCGGCGCGTGCGGTGGTCAGTCGGGCGGCATCAAGTCACCGCCAGTCTTGGCGAACGCCGCGCGGCTGGCAAGGCACCCGTGCGGGAGTTCAACCACGCTTGCGGCTCGACGAAAATCCGGCCTTGCGCCATCTTGCCCCCGTGAAATTTGCCGTCTGCCTCCGATGATTCCCCGCGAGCTGCTCAAGAAAATCCGCCAGATCGAGATCCGCACGAACCGGCTCGTGTCCGAGTCCGTGTCCGGCGCGTATCATAGCGTGTTCAAGGGCCAGGGCATGAACTTCGACGAGGTGCGCGAGTATCAGGCCGGCGATGACGTGCGGGCGATTGACTGGAACGTCACCGCGCGCATGAACCACCCGTTCATCAAGAAGTTCGTCGAGGAGCGTGAGCTGACGGTGATGCTGGTGGTGGACCTCAGCGGCTCCGGCCTCTTCGGCTCGGGCGAGCAGTCCAAGCGCGAACTCGCGGCCGAGATCGCCTCGGTGCTGGCCTTCTCCGCCATTCGGAATAATGACAAGGTGGGTCTTGTGCTCTTCAGCGACGAGGTGGAGAAGTTCATCCCGCCGCGCAAGGGTCGCCGGCATGTGCTGCGGGTCATCCGCGAGATTCTCTTCTTCGAGCCGAAGCGCCACGGCACCGATCTGCCGGGGGCCTTGCACTTTGTCAGCCGCATGCTGCCGCACAAGTCGGTGGTGGTGGTGCTGTCGGACTTCCTCGAAGCGCGCGCGCCAGTGCGGTTCGGCAGCGGCCGGATGACGGTCGCGCCGCTGCCTGCCGCCGAGCCGCTCGCGCCCGCCACGCAGGTCGCACTCCGGCAGGCGCACCGCCGCCACGATCTCGTGGCGGTGCAGATCACGGACCGCTACGAGCTGGAGCTGCCCGCGCTGGGCCGCCTGGTGCTCAAGGACGCGGAGACGGGCGAGGTGGTGGAAATCCACACGGGCAGCGCGCGGCAACGGGCGGAGTTCGCCGAGCGGCAGGCGCTCTTCCAGGGTTCGCTCCGGCGCGCCTTCCGCACCATTGGCATTGACGCCATCCAGCTCCGCACGGACCAGCCGTATGCGGCGGTGCTGGGGAAGTTTTTTGACACGCGGGAGAAGCGCCGAAGGCGGGGATGAAGGGAAAAAGTAATTAGTGTTTAGTAATTAGTTTCTGTCGCCGCACGCACCGCTTCCAACTAAACACTAATTACTAATCACTTTTCCCATGACTCTCCCGCCCCTCATCCTCGCCTCCGCCTCGCCTCGCCGGGCGGACCTCCTGCGCGGGCTGGGGCTGAAGTTCTCGGTGCTGGTCAGCGCGGCCGAGGAGGCGCATCAGGAGGATTTCACCGCGCGCGAGCTGTGCCTGGTGAATGCCTATCGCAAGGCCCGCGCGGTAGCCAAGCAGCACCCGCAGGCGCTCGTGCTCGGCGCGGACACGCTCGTCTATCTGGGCACCACGCTCTATGGGAAACCGGCGAACCTGGCCGATGCCCAGCGGATGCTGCGCGAGCTGGCGGGCCACACGCACCAGGTGGTCACCGCCGTCTGCCTGCTGCATCTGGACCGCCGCCGTTGCCGGCTCTTCGCCGAGACGACGAGCGTGCGGTTCAAGGCGCTGACCGCCGCGCAGATCAAAGCCTATCTCACGGCCATCCAGCCGCTCGACAAGGCCGGGGCCTACGCGATCCAGGATCGCGGCGATCAGATCGTGGACCGCATTGACGGTTCGTTCAGCAACGTGGTGGGCCTGCCGGTGGAGCGGGTGAAGCATGAGCTGGCGTGCTGGCATCGGAGGTAGGAGGCGGGGTGGGAAAATCCAAATCCCAAGCTTCAAATTCCAAAGAAATTCCAAGCTCCAAGCTTCAATTGCGGTGCTCTTGGGAGAGGGAGCCACGTAGTCCGGGGCGGTTGGCAAGGGTGCAGTAGTTGGCCAGGTTGCGGCCGAAGATTCTCCCTCTCCCAGCGGGAGAGGGCCGGGGTGAGGGAGAACGCGGCCATGGATCCACGGTGTGGATTCGACCAGGGTATTCCCGTAATTGGTATGCGTCGGCCTTGCAGGGTTCCGAACGCCTTGGAATTTGGGACTTGGAGCTTCTTTGGAGCATGGAATTTGGTTTTTGGAATTTCACCCCGCCGACGCTTGCCTTCACTCCGTCCGCTCCTACACTCCGCGCGCCGATGCTGAACCTGAACACGCTGAACCCGGAACAACGCGACGCCGTCGAGACGATTCGCGGGCCGGTGCTCATCCTGGCCGGGGCCGGCACGGGCAAGACGCGCGTGATCACGTTCCGCATCGCGCACATGGTCGAGCGCGGCATCGCGCCGGAGAACATTCTGGCCGTCACCTTCACGAACAAGGCCGCGCGGGAGATGCTCGAACGCGTGAACCAGCTCGTGCCGAGAACGCGGAACGCGGAACGCGGAACGAGGAAGGAAGACAAGCCGTCGCGCCCGACCATCTCCACCTTCCACTCGCTCTGCGTCCGCATCCTGCGGCAGCACATCGAGCTGCTGGGCTACAAAAAGAACTTCGTCATCTACGACGAGTCGGAGCAGCTCAGCACGATCAAGAAGATCCTGGCGAACATCTCCGCGAAGGGCGAGCAGACCGACGCGCGCGTGGTGCTGGGGTTGCTCAGCAAGTTCAAGAACGGCGGCGCGCAGGCGGAGGCGGCGTTCAAAGACCCCAATGTTTCCGCGCTCGCCGAGCATGTGCGCAAGAAATACGAGTCCGCGCTCAAGGCCTGCAACGCGGTGGATTTCGATGATCTCATCCTACTCACGCTGCGCCTCTTCAACGAGCATCCCGAGGCGCTCGACGCCTGCCGGGCGCGCTTCCGCTACGTGATGGTGGACGAGTATCAGGACACGAACGCCGCGCAGTTTCAGCTCGTCCACTCGCTCACGCAGAAGCACCGCAACCTGTGCGTGGTCGGTGACGACGACCAGTCCATCTACGGCTGGCGTGGCGCGGAAGTGGCCAACCTGCTCGATCTCGAAAAGCATTTCCCCGAGGTGAAGGTGGTGAAGCTGGAGCAGAATTATCGCTCGACGAACACCATCCTCCAGGCCGCCAACGCGGTGATCAAGAACAACGCCCGGCGGCGCGGGAAGAACCTGTGGTCGCAGAACGGGGAGGGTTCTAAAATCCAGTTGCAGGCGTTCGAGAACGAGGAGATCGAGGCGCGCACGGTGGCCGAGGCCATTGAGTTCAAGCGCATGACCAAGCGCGCCCCATGGGGCGACCAGGCGATTCTCTTCCGCACGAACCTGCAGGCGCGGCCCATCGAGATGGAACTGCGCAAGGCGAGCATCCGTTACCACCTGATTGGCGGGCAGAGCTTCTTTGACCGTCGCGAGGTGCGGGATTTCCTCGCCTACGTGAAGACGTTCCTGAACCCGCACGACGACGTGAGCCTGCTGCGCATCGCGAACGTCCCGGCTCGCGGCCTGAGCGATGTGACGATGGAGCGGCTGCTGGGTGCGAGCCAGGAGCGGCATTGCTCGGTCTTCACGGCGATGCGGCACACGGATGTGCAGGCCAGCTTTCAAACGCGGCCGCGCGAGGCGATTCAGGAATTCCTCGAGCTGATCGAGGACACGCGCGCGATGCTGGGGGACACGGCGCTTGCGGAGCACCCGGAGGCGCTCCAGCAGTGGTCGGAGAAGTTTCTGAACGAGGTCGGCTACTACAACGAGCTTCGGCGCAGCGAGAAGAACCAGGAAGCGGCTGAGAATCGCATCCGCAGTTTGCGCGACCTGGTCGCCACGATGGACCGCGAGGGCGAGGGCAAGCCGCTGTCCGAACGGCTCGATGCGTTTCTGGAGAACATCACGCTGGACACGGAGCGCGTGGAGGAGAAGGAGGCGGGCGACGCGGTGACGCTCATCACGATGCATTCGTGCAAGGGGCTCGAGTATCCGCATGTGTATGTCGTGGGCCTGGAGGATGGACTGCTGCCGCACTCGCGGTCGAAGGTCGAGGGCACGATGGATGAGGAGCGGCGGCTGTTCTACGTGGCCATCACGCGGGCGAAGCGGGAGCTGATGATTTCGCACTGCGGCGGGCGGAAGAAGTATGGCCAGGTGATGCCGTGCCATCCATCGCCCTTCCTCAAGGAACTCCCGGCGAATCTCATCGAGGATGCGGAGGAGAAGGGCAAGCAGCCGGTGACGCAGGCGAGTGCGAAGGATATGTTTGCGGCGATGCGCGCGGCGTTGGGGTAGTGGGCATGCTGTGCGGGCGGGGAGAGTGTAACCTTGTGGCCGATTCGTGCGGCCAACCAAAAGCGGCGGAGGGCCGCCGCACTCCAAGACGCTTCGCGAGGTCGGGGGCCGTGGAGAGGCGCGGCAGCGTCTGGAGTGCGGTGGCTTTCAGGCCCGCCTTGCCCAGTGACCGCTTCTGCGCCACTCTGGCGGCGTGATTCCGCCGTTGCATGACTTGGTCCGCCCGGGCACTGCCGGGCTGGGGCGGCTGTCACTTGCCACCTGTCACCTGCTTCCCGACTGATGGCCCGCTTTCTTTTCATCCGCCTGTTGCAGACGATCCCGGTGCTCTGGGCGGTGGCCACGCTTACGTTTTTCATGGTGCGCCATGCGCCGGGCGGGCCGTTCACGGGGGAGAAGAGCATTCCGCCGGAAATCCTCAAGCGGCTGGAAGCGCACTACGGTTTGGACAAACCGCCCTTCGAACAATACCTGCACTTCCTCAAGACGCTGGTGACCGGGGAGCAGCCGTCCATCCGGCACTCGAACCGCACGGTGGGCGAGATCATCCGCGAGTCGTTCCCGGTGTCGCTGGAACTGGGTGCGTGGTCGCTGCTCATCGCGCTGGCCATCGGGCTGCCGGCGGGGATGCTGGCGGCGCAGAAGCCGAACACGGTGCAGGACTATGTGCCGATGTCCGCAGCGATGATCGGGGTGTGCCTGCCCACGTTCGTGCTCGGGCCGCTGATGGTGCTGCTCTTCGCGCTGAAGTTCGGCTGGTTCCACACGTCCGGGTGGAACACGCCGGGTGACCGCGTGCTGCCGGCGCTCACGCTGGGGTGCCATCTCGCGGCCTACATCGCGCGGCTCACGCGGGGCGGGATGCTGGAGATCATGGGGCAGGACTTCATCCGCACGGCGCGGGCAAAGGGCGCGTCCGGTGTGCGCATTCTGACGCGACATGCGCTGCGCGGCGGGCTGCTGCCGGTGGTGACGTATCTCGGGCCGGCGGCGGCGGGGTTGATCACGGGGTCGTTTGTGATCGAGACGGTGTTCAACATCCCGGGGCTGGGCAAATACTTCGTGGGCTCGGTCTTCGACCGCGATATTCCGGTGGTGGGCGGCACGGTGTTCTTCTTCGCCGCGCTAATCCTGATCTTCAACCTGCTGGTGGACATCGTCCAGGCCTGGCTCAACCCGAAGGTGAGGCTGGAATGAAACCACGAAGAGCTTTTTGCCACAAAAAGGCACAAAGAAGCGCAAAGCGCTTCAAATGGCTGGTGGCATGAACTGCCTCCCGTCACAACTGAAGCTCATCATGCCTGACAACACTTCCACACAGTTTAGCCCCCGCGAGCAATTCATCGTGAGCTACTACCGGGATCCAAAATTCTCGAAAGCGCGACCGCTGCTCGGCTACGACCTGGCATTCGCCGTCATGTCGCTTTTTATGATGTGGAAGTTTTACTCTGGTTCAGGCGGAGAGCCGGTCTATGCCTTCGTGGCGTATGCGCTCCTGTTAGGCCGACTTTACTATTTGGTGACAGAAGGTGCGCGATACGCTGAAGACTTTCGGAGCATCGTTAACAAGTATGAGGCCCGAATTTCAGAAATTCACAAAGCACTGGAGGAGAAGCATTCAGAAGGAAAATGACTTTGCGCTCTTTGCGCCCTTTCGCGGCCAATTGAAATGACTTCTCAAGCCCCAATCGTCACGCTCGCCGAGCCGGTCGAGGCCGGCCACTCGTTGTGGCAGGATGCGTGGGCGCGGCTGCGGAAGAACAAGCTGGCGCTGGCCAGCGGGTTCATCGTGGTGGTGCTGGGTTTGGTGTGTGCGGCGGCACCTTGGATTTCTCCGTTTGCGTATGACGCGCAGGACCTGGCGCTGGGTGCGGCTCCGCCGTCAGGAAAGCACTGGCTGGGCACGGATCACCTCGGGCGAGACCAGTTCACGCGGCTGCTCTATGGCGGGCGCGTGTCGCTCATGGTGGGGCTGTGTGCGACCGGCGTGTCGCTCACCATCGGGGTGCTCTACGGGGCCATCTCGGGCTTCATCGGCGGCAAGCTGGACGCGGTGATGATGCGGGTGGTGGACATCCTCTACGCGCTGCCCTTCACGCTCTTCGTCATCCTGCTGACGGTGTGGCTGGGGAATCATTTGTGGCTGCTCTTCGCGGCCATCGGCGCGGTGGAGTGGCTCACGATGGCGCGCATTGTGCGCGGGCAGGTGGCGTCACTGAAGCGGATGGAATTTGTGGAGGCGGCGCACGCACTGGGGCTGCGCAAGCGCCGCATCATCCTGCGGCACATGATCCCCAACGTGCTCGGGCCGGTGATCGTCTATACCACGCTGACGGTGCCGGCGGTGATGCTGCTGGAGGCGTTCCTGAGCTTCCTCGGCCTGGGCGTGCAGCCGCCGCTCAGCTCGTGGGGCTCAATGATCAAGGATGGCTCGGACAAGATGGAGGAGTTCTGGTGGATGCTGGTCTTCCCCGCCGGCGCGTTCAGCGCGACGTTGTTTTGTCTGAACTTCCTGGGAGATGGACTGCGGGATGCGCTCGATGTGCGGGCGAGCAAGGATTGAGCAACCACGAATGGACACTAATGAACACGAATTCAGATACCAAATTGCTGCTGAAGGAGGAGGTGTTCGCTATCGTGGGAAGTGCGATGGAAGTCTTGAACGGGCTTGGGCACGGCTTGCACGAGAAGCCTTATGAGAATGCGCTCATTGTGGAGTTTGGGCTGCGGCAGATTCCGTGGCAGCAGCAGCGGCAGTTCGATGTGCTCTACAAGGGCTGCAAGGTGGGCTTGTTCGTGCCTGATCTCATCGCGTTCGATGCCGTGGTGGTCGATGCCAAGGTCATTGAACGCATCACGGACGTGGAGCGGGGCCAGATGCTAAACTACCTTCGCATCACGAAGCTCCGAGTTGGGGTCATACTAAACTTCAAGAACCCCAAGCTCGAATGGGAGCGCATCGTCCTATGATCTTCCTCATTCGTGTTCATTCGTGTCCATTCGTGGTTTCCCCATGTCTCTCCTAGAAGTTCAAAACCTGCGGACCTTTTTTCACACGCGCAACGGCATCGTGCGCGCGGTGGATGGGGTGTCGTTCAGCGTGGCGAAGGGGGAGACGCTGGGGATTGTGGGGGAGAGCGGGTCGGGGAAGTCGGTGACGTGCTACTCGCTGATGGGGCTGATTCCGAAGCCGCCGGGGCGGATTGAGAGCGGCACGGCGCGGTTTGACGGGGCGGACCTGCTGGCGATGAAGGACGCGGAGCTGAACCAGATTCGCGGCAAGCGCATCGCGATGATTTTTCAAGACCCGATGACGTCGCTGAATCCGTATCTGCGCATCGAGGAGCAACTCATCGAGCCGCTGATCATCCATGAGAATATGCCGCGGCCCGAGGCGGTGAAGCGGGCCATCCGGGCGCTGGAGGAGGTCGGTGTGCCGGATGCGGCGCGGCGCATCCGCAGCCATCCGCACGAGTTCAGCGGCGGGATGCGGCAGCGGGTGATGATCGCGATGGCGCTCATCACGCAGCCGGACTTGCTCATCGCCGACGAGCCGACTACGGCGCTGGACGTGACGGTGCAGGCGCAGATCCTGGATCTCATCGCGCGGCTTCAGCGCGAGCGTGGGATGGCGGTGATCTGGATTTCGCACGATCTCGGCGTGGTGGCGGGCTTCTGCCGGCGCGTGCTGGTGATGTATGCGGGCCGCGTGGTAGAGTCCGGCCCGGTGGAGGCGATTTTCGCGCGCCCACTGCATCCCTACAACCGCGCGCTCCAGCGCAGCATCCCGGCGCTGCAAGGCAAGGGCGCGGAACTCTACACCATCCCCGGCCTGCCGCCGGACGTGTCCAAGCCGCTGCCGGCGTGCGCGTTTGCGCCGCGGTGTGAGTTTGCGTTGGAGAGCTGCAAGACGGGTGAAGTGACGCTGAAGGAGATCATGCCAGGGCATGGGAGCGCGTGTGTGCGGGTGCAGCGGGGGGAAGTGACTTTGAAATAGTGGGCTTTCTCAGTCATGAGCAATGCGATGTCTATTGAACTGATGCGTGCCTACCGGCAAGCAGCCGAAATGGGAGACATTACTTCAGTGGAGAAGCTGATTCCGCAGCACGCGCAAGTGGCATCGCTCGCGTTCTTGAAAGCAGCCGAGTGCGACCAATACGAGCTACTGAGCAACCTTGTAACCCACCATCGAGACCGCATCTCTTCTCGCAGCCTCCAAGATGCGCTGTTATCGGCGCTCACTCGGCGCTCCGAACGGAGAGTCTTGTTTCTTATGGCAAACGGCGCAGAACTGGATGAGCCGGTGACCCTTTTTCAGGAGACGCCGCTGATAGTCGCCGCACGTGAAGGCATGACGGCTGTGGTTTCGGAGTTGATCAGGCGGGGAGCAAACTTGGAAATGCGCGACCGTTCGTTGGTCGCCAAAGTCTCCGGTTCGGACACGGGCGATACCGCGCTCATCAAAGCAACACGATGGGACTACAAGACTGGAGAGAGGGGGCGCATTGAATCCATCAAGTTGCTGATCGCCGCCGGAGCGGACGTGAATGCCATTGGCGAAGGCGGAAAGACCGCACTCGACCGCGCCAACGCTTCGGCCAAGCGCGCTGAAATCAAGAAGCTGCTCCTAGCCGCCGGAGCCAAGTCGGCCAAGGAATTACAGCCTGCCAAAGTGATCTCAGCGACTCCGAAGTCCCCCAAGCCAGCAACTGGCATCACCAACTTCACGCAGGCATCAGCCTTGCTGGCCAGTCTCTGCGGGGTGAAGCCGCGAGCGCATCCCCAGGTGGCCGGGGCGCAGTTCTTCCAGTTGAAGCCCGGTGAAGGTGAGCGAGCGCCCATCGGCATGGCGCTGCTCAAGCAGTTGGAGCAGATACGGCGCGCGGTGGCCCCGCAAGTTGCCAAAGCTGGTTGTATCGTCGTCCGCACGCACGAATCGGAAGCGGGTTTCGGTCTGTGCCTGCTCCGGGCGAAGGACAAATTCGCGGTGGTCAAACAGTTCAACTTCGGCTCCGGCAACTACGGCGTGACGACGGCCAGGGCCATCACGTTCCTGCGCACCCTGGACCGCACCGCGCCCTTCACACTGCTGGCCTGCGACAAGACCGGGGTGACAGGGCGATTCCAAGCCCTGCCCAAGTCAGGACTGGCCCTTGCCAAATCGCTTCACGAGTTCTGCCCGTTTGTGTGCGACGATTTTGATGATGACGTGAAGGCCCTCGCCAAGCATTTGGAGAAAGGCGGCGAGTTCACGCTGTGGTGGGATTAACGATGAGCGCAAGTAATCGGCCAGTTTATGGGCTGAAACCAGCCTTGTCCACCCGCCTAGCTATCGATACTCTGTAGTCATGAACATCACGCTGCCAACCGAGTTGGAGAGCTACATCGAGGATAGCGTGCGGAGCGGGGCGTTCGCCTCTGCCAGCGAGTTCGTCGAGGCGGCAGCCCGTCGTCAGATGCAGGAAGAGGCGTGGTTCGAGCAGAAGGTGCTGGAGGGCTTGGAGGGGCCGGTCACGCCGCTCACGCGCGAGGATTTGGATTCCGTCCGTATTCTCGTGAGGTGGGCGCGTGGAAGCAGCGTGTCTTGAACCAGAATTCTGGAACGGGGAGAAAGGCAGAGGGGAAAACTTTGACGCTAATTACGCGAATTATCACGAATTGAGCAAGGCAATGCATGCGCACTGGTCAAGGCGATACGCATCGGCTGTCCCCTCTCGAACCCCTGCGTTGCGCGGACAAAATTCGTGTTCATTCGTGTCCATTCGTGGTTACTTCCCGGCATACTTTGAACGCCTTCCTCGAACTGCGCGATGTGAAGACCCACTTTCCGGTGGAGCATGGGCTGCTCTTCCGGCGGAACGTGGGGACGGTGCGGGCGGTGGACGGGGTGTCGCTGGCGCTGCGGCAGGGGGAGATTCTCGGGCTGGTCGGGGAGTCGGGCTGCGGGAAGTCCACGCTGGGGCGGACGATTCTCCAGCTCATCCCGGCGAGCGAGGGGACGGTGGTGCTGGGGGGGCGGAGTTTGACGGCGTTGCGCGGGGCTGAGCTGCGGTCGGCACGGGCGGACTTCCAGATGATTTTCCAGGACCCGTATGCGTCGCTGAATCCGCGCATGACGGTCTTCGACACGCTGGCGGAGGCCATCCGGGCGCATCATGCGGTGCCGGTGGAGCAACTGCCGGCTCGCGTGGCGGCGCTGATGGAGAAGGTGGGGCTCGCGCCGCGGTATCAGCGGAAGTATCCGCATGAGTTCAGCGGCGGGCAGCGGCAGCGGATAGCCATCGCGCGGGCGCTGGCGGTGGAGCCGAAGCTGATCGTGGCGGATGAGCCGGTGTCGGCGCTGGATGTCTCGATCCAGGCGCAGATCATCAACCTGCTGGCGAAGCTTTCGCGGGAGATGGGGCTGACGCTGGTTTTCATCTCGCACGATCTCTCGGTGGTGCGGCACATCGCGGACCGGATCGCGGTGATGTATCTGGGCAAGATCATCGAGCTGGGGCCGGCGACGGAGGTGTTTGACCGGCCGCTGCATCCGTATACGCAGGCACTGGTGAGCGCGGTGCCGGTGCCGGACCCGGAGCGGGAGAAGGTGCGGAAAAGGATCGTGCTCGCGGGGGACCCGCCGTCGCCGCTGAACCCGCCGGCCGGGTGCGCGTTTCATCCACGGTGCCAGTATGCGGTGGAGGCGTGCCGGGGGAAAGTGCCGCCGCTGGAGGAGTTTGCAGCGGGGCGGGAGGTGGCGTGCATCCGGGTGCGGGAGATTCAGGCGGGGGTGTAGGGCTGCCGAGGATGGGACGGATAGGGTGGATGAGGGGTTTGTTTGCGTGACGCAATTGGGGGGAGGGCGGAGGGGGTGTCAGGGTGGTGTGATGGAAGGGG
>CAZOCL010000210.1:0-11458 GCA_964578245.1 uncultured Klebsiella sp.
AGGACACGGCCCTCTCAAGGCTGAAAGATGGGTTCGATTCCCATACGGGCTACCACTCTAAAACCCTTGTAACAACAAGGGTTTTTGCGCTTTTAGGACTAGTCAAATGTGCTTGTTGCCTCGTTCCAAGTAGCGCCGAAAGTTTGAACAGTGTCATGTCCAATCTCCCTGAACCGGCACACGACTGCCATGGCTGGCACTTCGACAACTCCTATGCGCGCCTGTCGAGCGCGTTCCTTACCCGGGTGAACCCCACCCCGGTCGCCGAGCCGCGCCTGATCCTCTTCAACCACCCACTGGCAGAGTCCCTCGGGCTTGCCCGCGATGCCTCCACCGGACCAGCCGCGGCCGCATACTTTACCGGCAACCAGCTCTTTGAAGGTTCCGAGCCCATTGCCCAGGCCTATGCAGGACACCAGTTCGGCAACCTGGCCCGGCTCGGCGATGGCCGGGCGATTTTGTTGGGTGAGCATCTCACGCCGGCAGGCCAGCGTTTCGACATCCAGCTCAAGGGCTCCGGCCCCACACCCTATTCGCGCCGGGGCGATGGCCGCGCCGCCCTGGGTCCCATGCTCCGTGAATACTTGATCAGCGAGGCCATGCACGCCCTTGGCATCCTGACCACGCGCAGCCTGGCCGTGGCCGGCAGCGGCGAAACAGTTTTCCGTGATCAACCGCTTCCAGGCGCGGTTCTGACCCGCGTCGCCGCCAGCCACATCCGGGTTGGCACTTTCGAATACTTCGCCGCACTTGGTGACACCGACAGTCTACGCCTCCTGGCGGACTACACCCTCCGCCGCCACTTTCCGGAGCGGGCGGGCTCGGAGAATCCGGTGCTCGGCCTGCTGGAGGAAGCAATTGATCGACAGGCTTCGATCATTGCGCACTGGCTGCGCGTCGGCTTCGTGCACGGGGTCATGAACACCGACAACATGGCGCTCTCAGGCGAGACGCTGGACTACGGTCCCTGCGCCTTCATTGATGGCTACGATTCGGCGGCGGTATTCAGTTCCATTGATTATCACGGTCGCTATGCCTTTGGGCAGCAACCCCGGATTGCGGCGTGGAACCTCGCCCGTCTTGCGGAAGCCCTCCTCCCCATCCTGCATCCAGACCCGGACACCGCCCTGTCCCTCGCCAATGCCGCCCTCGAAACATTCTCGGTGCGGTTCGAGAGCCGATGGAACTCCACCCTGCGGGCAAAGCTCGGCCTGTTCACCATGGAGCAGGAAGACCCCGCCCTTGCCGAGGAACTGCTTCACTGGATGCAGCGGACCCGCGCCGATTACACCCACACCTTCCGGAATCTACGTCCGCATACAGCCACCGAACCGAAGGCTCAGACTGACGCCACGTTCACCGCCTGGCATCAGCGATGGACTGAACGCCTCGCCCGGCAGCCTCAGCCTTGGAGCGAAGTTGCCCGGCTCATGCAGGCCCAAAACCCCGCAGTCATTCCCCGCAATCATGTGGTGGAGGCCGCCTTGGCCGCTGCCACGCATGACGATCTCGCGCCTTTGGAACGCCTTCTCACCGCGCTGGCCGCTCCTTACGACGAAGCTGGCCAGCCCGCTGAACTGCTGAACCCGCCGCCTCCGGGCACCCCGGTCTGCCGCACTTTCTGCGGCACCTAGACCGACGCAGCGACCTCCGCGTTTTGCGTTCGGAGAATGCGACTGCACCGTATCGTTGCGCCTAGCCCAAACTCCGATAATGAAACCGCGGATAACGCGGATAACACGGATGAGAAGGGCTTTCCAGCGTTGCGTTAAGGAACCGATTGAACCGGTGGCGTGCGTGCGCCAACCGGTTCTTTATCCGCGTCATCCGCGTTATCCGCGGTTCTCTCTTCGGAATTCGGGCTAGTAAGTCGCCCGCCCGCCCGACAGGTCAAACACCCCGCCCGTGGTGAAGGAGCAGTCATTCGAGCAGAGCCAGGCGACCATGGCCGCAGCCTCGTCCACTTTGCCGAAGCGCCCCATGGGGATCTTCGAGAGCATGTAGTCAATGTGGTATTGCGCCACCTGCTTGAGGATGTCCGTCTGAATGACTGCTGGCGTGATGCAGTTCACGAGGATGCCATGCTGTGCCAGTTCCTTGCCCAGGGATTTGGTCAGGCCGATGACTCCCGCCTTGGCCGCGCTGTAGTGTGAGGCGTTCGGGTTGCCCTCCTTGCCCGCGATGGAGGCGATGTTCACGATGCGCCCGTATTGCTTCTCCAGCATGATGGGCACCACGGCACGGCAGACGTAGAAGACCGCGTTGAGGTTCGTGTTGATCACCGCGAGCCATTGCTCGGGCGTGTATTCCCAAAGCTTTCCGTTCACGCCCGCGATGCCCGCGTTGTTGACCAGCAGTTCAATGGAGCCCAGCTCCAGTTTCGTGGCCGCAGCGGCCGCGGACACAGCGTCGGCATTGGTCAGATCCACCTGCTGAATGGTGACGGTGCCCAGGGTGGAAAGCTTTTGCCGGGCCTCCTGCAAGGCCTCGGCATCGCGGTCCCAGAGGCACACCCGCGCGCCGGATTGTAGCAGTCGTGTGCTGATGGCGAAGCCAATGCCGCGCGCGCCGCCGGTGACGATTCCGTTCTTTCCTTGCAAGTCGAGTTGGTTCATGTCGCGGCTTGGTTAGCGGCTCCGGCCTTGGCGGACAAGTCTGTTTTGTTGGCTCGCCGGGATGCCACGCTCGCCTGCAGCCCCAAAAACCGTTGCCGCCACCTTGGCGACTGTCACTGCCCACTCCTCGTCCGGCGGGCTACTCCCTGGTTTCGCAGTGCGAAGCGTCGGGCAGATTTTCCAGCAGGGAGAGAAACACCTCGTTCGCTTCGAGTGCGCCGCGTAGCTCGGTGCGATTGGCCGGCCTCACGCGGAATGCGGCTGGAAATTCAGGTGCCCAGCGCGCCGCGGCGGGAGCGGCGGAAACAAGTCGGGAGGTGGACGCGGATTGGTTCATGGTGAGTCGGGGGCAGGAGGTGCTTTGGAATAATATGCGAAAGGGAAGCAGCAGATGCGGTTACGCGGCGGCGGTGTGCGGGTCGTCCGTCGGCGTGTTCGCGGCGGGGGGAAAGAATGCCCGCCCACCATGTCGGGCGAGCTCTTGAAAGAACCCGTCTTCCCGGGCCGCCTCGGCCGCTTCGCGCGCTGCGTCCCCGAGCAGCATCAGGGCGCAGTCATGGCGGCTCTTCACGTCGAGCCAGCATTCCAACCACGCCGGGACTTGTTGGGTTGCTTCGTCCTGCTTGCAGACGATGAGCAGATCCGCATCGGCCGCCTGCTCAGCGCTGATCTCGGCCAGCTGCCTCACGCCGAGCACGGCGAACTTCCAGAGGCTTAGATTAAATGCGCCTAGTTCACTTACGAGGCGCTGATAGAGGGTGAGCCCGTGCAGCGCGCTCGCCTGGTCCCCATAGACCAGGATCACATTGAAGAGCTGGCTGGCGTCCACGCCGAATCCAGGCCTCGTCGCATCATGCCAGATCGGATTCATGGCGGTGACAGTAGGCGGGGTGCCACGACCTTGACCATTGGTGGACTCCCTGAATCCGAATAGCACTTCCGCCTAGCCGGGTAGGCAGAACACCTAGCCCTGCTTGCCGTGCCATTGTGTAGTGGGACGTTCTTTGCGGTGCTGCGTTGCTGTGGAACACGCCGCAACTGCCGCTTGAAGGACTTGTGTTCCGGCCAGTCCGCTGTGCCCGATACCCAACGACCACCGAGAACGCGCCACCACGCCCGGCGAGCGCAAACCGATCCGAGTTCGTCAGAGGGACTCAAGCGGGCGGCGTCACGGACACGCGTGCCTCACGCGTGCAAAGCTCGGTGGCCTCACCGGGTCCGCTCCCAGAAGATAGCGCACGCTGCCTCCGTGACCGAGCTTGCGCTGAGCAACCTCGAGGACGAGCTTGCTACGGGCGCCCCGAGCGCGGGGCAAAACCTGACTTCATGCGCCGCTGGCCACGGTCTTCCCGCACGTCGCGGGATTGGCGGAAGTTCGGGTCGTGCTTACGCGGAGTGGCGGCCAGTTCATTGCGGTTCGCCCCAAGTTTGTGCGAAGTGGTTGGAGATGTGGTTTTCATATCTGTAGCCTCGGTCGCACGGCCAGGCTGCACCAACCGATTTTGGCGGAAAGCCGGAAGCAGGTTGGCCGGCCGGTGTGGCGGAGTCTTGGAGCCGCCACTCGGTGCCAAGGAACGGCGAAAGAAAGGCAATCACGCGTGAGCCACTGGCGTAAAATTCTTTTAATCGTAGTGTGAAAGTGAAGGGGTCAGCGGGCGGACAGACCACCCGCTGGTCGGGAGTGGGCGGCTCGCGACACCGCAGAATGAATCGCAGAAAGTGGCAGGTGAGTCATGAATGCTGAACCAGTTGCAGTCTCCGGAAATCCTCCGGTGGACACCAAACGCTGGAAGGAGATTGTGCTCAAATATCAGGAGCCCTCGCTCTGGCGAGCCGTCTGGCAGATGACCAATACCTTCGGCTCCTACGCTCTCCTCTGGTATTTGATGTATCTCAGTTTGGGCGTGTCGTGGTGGCTCACTGTCCCCTTGGCGATGCTCGCGGGGGCGGTGCTCATTCGCGTGTTCATCATCTTCCACGATTGCGGGCACGGCTCGTATTTCAAATCCCGGACCGCCAATGACGTGGTGGGGTTCATCTGCGGGCTGCTCACGTTCACGCCCCACTACCACTGGCGCTGGGAGCACGCAATCCACCATGCGACCGCAGGCGACCTGGACCGGCGCAGCGTGGGCGACATCTGGACCATGACCGTGCAGGAATACCTCGAAGCCTCGCGCTGGCAGCGGTTCGCCTACCGGCTGGCGCGGAATCCCTTTGTGTTGTTCGTCCTCGCGCCGCTCTTTCTCTTCCTGGTGCTCCAGCGGTTCCCTTCGGCCAAGGCGAACGCGCGCGAACGCGAATCCGTGCAATGGATGAACCTGGCCATCCTCCTCATGGCCCTCGGCCTGAGCTGGATCTTCGGCTTCATCCCGTATCTGGTAATCCAGTTGACGGCATTGATGGTGGCCAGCGGGGCCGGGGTGTGGATGTTCTACGTGCAGCACCAGTTCGAGGACGTTTACTGGGAGCGCGGCGACAACTGGGACTATACGGCGGCGGCGCTGCAAGGCAGCTCCTTCTATCAGCTGCCGAAGATCCTCCAGTGGTTTTCCGGCAACATCGGGTTCCACCACATCCACCACCTCAGCCCGCGCATTCCCAATTACAACCTCCAGCGCTGCCACGAGGCGGAGCCGCTCTTTCAGAGCGTCAAGCCGATCACGTTGACCTCCAGCTTGAAGTCCTTCAACCTCCGGCTCTGGGACGAGAAGCTCAAGAAGCTGGTCAGCTTCCGCCATCTGAGAAACCTCCGGCGGCAGCACAAGCATGTCGTCCACCACCGGCCGGCCACGGCTGCGAAAAGCTGAACGTATGACCCCTGATCCCGTGAAATCGCAGGAATCCACCGCCACCATGGCGATGTATCTCGACCTCGAAAACATCGCCCTGGGCGCGCGCGACGCGAACTACCCGAGCTTCGACATTCAAAAAGTGCTCGAACGCCTGCTGCTTAAAGGGCACATCGTGGTCAAGAAGGCCTATTGCGACTTCGATCGCTACAAGGACTTCAAACGCGGTCTGCACGAGGCCGCCTTCGAACTGATCGAGATCCCGCACGTCCGCCAGTCCGGCAAGAACTCCGCCGACATCCGCATGGTGGTGGACGCGCTCGACCTTTGCTACACGAAGGGGCATGTGGACACCTTCGTCATCCTCAGCGGCGACTCGGACTTCTCCCCGTTGGTAAGCAAGCTGCGGGAGAACGCCAAGACGGTGATCGGTGTCGGCGTCAAGAACTCGACTTCCGACCTCTTCATCAACAATTGCGACGAGTTCATCTACTACGACGACCTGGTGCGGGCGGAACCCGCGCAGCGTCGCCGGCGGTCTGCGGCCGGTTCCGCACCGGTGAAAGCGACCGGGGAGGCGGTCCGGGGACCGTCGCTCGAACAGGCGTTCGACCTGGTGAATGAAACGCTCGAAGCGATCACGGTCGAACGAGGTGCCGACGAACCGATCTGGGGCTCGATGATCAAGCAGGCCATCAAGCGCCGGCACCCCGGGTTCAACGAGCGCGCGCATGGGTTCCGTTCGTTCAACGACTTGCTGATCGAAGCGCAGAAGCGCGGAATGCTGAAATTGCAGGCCGATGAAAAGTCCGGCGGCTATACCGTCCGGGCTCTGGACCCCGCGCCCTAGCTGCGGTTGGGTGGCCGGTGGCTTTGGTGCGTTTCGCTGGAGTGGGGCCTGCCCGCTTGCGCAAACCATTTTTCTCCATAACCATCGAACGCCTGCGTGCGTCACGCAGTCGAAGCTCAGATGTCCGTTCAATTTCAACGCTTGTTGCACCGCCTGCTGGCGCTTCTGTTTGTCCTCCAGGCGTTGACGGTTGCGGGTGTCGGGCGACCGGACGATCCCGATCAGGTCTTCTTCCGCGAAGGCCTGATCCCCAAGCTGCGCATCGAAATCTCGCCGGTCGAGATGGCCAAGCTTAACAAGGATAACCGGTCCTTTGTCCGCTGCACGATTCGGGAAGGCGATGAGTTCATCTACAGCGAGGTCGGCATCCACCTGAAGGGCGCGGCGGGCAGCTTCCGCCCGGTGAACGACCGGCCGGCGCTCACGCTCAATTTTGACCGGTTTCGCGAGAAGCAGAAATTCCATGGTCTCGACAAACTCCACCTGAACAACTCGGTGCAGGATGGCAGCTATCTGTGCGAGCACCTCGGCTCCGTGCTCTTCAACGCTGCCGGCGTGCCCGCGCCGCGGATCTCGCACGCGCGCGTCTGGCTCAACGGGCGCGATCTCGGCTTCTACGTCCTCAAAGAGGGCTTTGACTCCGCCTTTCTGAAGAACCATTTCGGCACCAAGGCGGGCAACTTCTACGATGGCGGTTTCTGTGCGGACATTGACCAGCGCAAGGACCGGAAGATCGGCACCGGCACGAACGATCAGGCCGACCTCAAGGCGGTTGTGGCCGCCGCCCGCGAACCTGACCTCGTCAAACGTGCCCAGCGGCTGGACGAGACCCTTGCGGTGGATCATTTCCTCTCCGTGGTGGCCATGGAGATGATGATCGCCCACTGGGATGGTTACGCCCGCAACCGCAACAATTACCGGCTCTTCACCAGCCCCCTGGGCAAGGTTTACTTCCTCCCCTCCGGCATGGACCAGCTCTTCGGTGATCCAAATTTCCCCGTCTTCGACAGCATGGGTGGCCTCGTCACGGCCGGCGTCTGGCAGCTTCCGCAGACCAAGCAGCAGTATCGAGACCGGGTCAGCTTCCTGTTCACCAACGTCTTCACTCCTCAGTTCCTCACCAACGAGATCGCGAAGGTTTATGCGCACGTCCGGCCCGCGCTCGCGGAGATGAACGAGGGTGCCGCCAAGAACTTCGACAATACCACCCGCGACATGCAGAACCGCGTGCTGGCCCGCGTCGCCGGCATCCAGAAGCAGCTCGGCATCCTCCCCATGAAGCCGGTGAAGCCCGATTCCAACGGCGTTTTCAAGCTCGCCAAATGGGAGGCCCAGATGGACGCCGGTGAGCCTATGATGCTGGAGAACTCCGAACTCGGCGGGGTCAAGGCCCTCGAGATCAATCCCGACAAATCCAGCCGCGTGGTGGCTTCCTGGCGCTCGCGTGTGCTGCTGGACACCGGCAAGTATCGCTTCGAAGGCAAGATCGCCACCAAGGGCGTCGTGCCGCTGAAGGAACCGACCGGCGAAGGCGCCGGCCTGCGCATCTCCGGCTCCGCGCGTCCCAACCAGGTCAGCGGCGACAGCGACTGGAAGAAAATCATTTTCGAGTTCGACGTGCCCGGCCCCTCCACTGAAGTCACCCTCGTCTGCGAACTCCGCGCCGAAAAGGGCCGTGCGTGGTTCGATCTCGGCTCCCTTCAGGTGGTCCGGCAGAACTGAGTGGCTGGCGGTGGCTGGGATGCTGGCCCTTTCGGTGTCATCCAACCGGATGACACGCCTGTCATCCATTTTACACCTTGGGTGGCCGCTTCCCTTCGTTACGATACTGGACGGTTGAATTCCCGTGAAGATCCCCACAGCGGGCTGTGAGGATTGCCAGGAGCCAGGCCGGGAGCGATCAACCGCGCATGGCCAGCCGTCGTATTGACAGCGTTGAGCGGACCGCCGAGGAACACTGGCGCTCGCTCGCCCAGCGTGCGGACTACAATCTCCAGACCGTCGCGCAATTGGTGGGCGTCTCCGTCCGTCAGTTGGAGCGCCTCTGCCAGCGCGAACTCGGCTGCACGCCCACGGAATGGCTGGACCGCGAACGGATGGCCGCTGCCGTCCGCCTCCTGACCGAGGGGCAAGCGGTAAAAGTTGTCGCGCTGCAACTCGGGTATTCCCGGCCGGCCAACTTCAGCCGCGACTTCAAACGCCACTTTGGCCGGCCCCCGAGCGCCTTGGTCCCGCAGCACGCTTCACCGCTCGATTCAACCCGAATCAGAATTCAGGATAGTCCCGCCGACCGCCTTGGGCGGACCATGGCCATTCTTCGCGCGCTACCTCACAAAGCTGGCATGTGAATGTCGCTCCCTGATACCTCCATTTGCTTCCCGTATCTCGAATCCAAAGAATAATCTTGGTGGCGGTAGTTCTGCAAATAATGAGCCTCAAGTTTGACCCGATCACTGCCAGCTGGTCCGCCGACAATGCCCGGGCTTGCGCCCGGCTCGCCGCGCTGGCCTATGAACAGGATCAGGCCAAGGTCACTGCCGCGTTGAGCGGGGAACTGGGGCTGAGGACTTACACGCCCGTGGACGACCGGGCCACGGAAACCCAGTCGTTTGTGGCCAGCAACGATCAGTTCGTGGTCGTCGCCTTCCGGGGGACGGAGGAGAAGATCGCCGACTGGATGACGGATGCGCACTGCGCCCGGGTCCCCTTCAACGTCGGCCAGGTGCATCGCGGATTCCATCGGGCCTTCGAGTCGGTCTGGGAATCCTTGCGCTCGGAAATCGATCGACAGCAGACCGGTCGGCAGACGCTCTGGTTCACCGGGCACAGCCTCGGGGGCGCGCTGGCCACCTTGGCGGTTGCCCGGATGCGGTCCGAAGCTCCGCCCAAGCCGGTGCAGCGCCTCTACACCTTCGGCAGCCCCCGGGTGGGAGACTGGGATTTCCGGCAGGCGTTCGATTCGGATTTCAGTGCGCGCACGTTTCGCTACGTCAATGAGGACGACCTGGTCCCGCATCTCGCTCCGGAGGCCTTGGGCTACACACATGTGGGCCACCTGATGTGGTTCGAGGCCACGGGGAAGCTGAACAAGGACATGGCGGCGTTGGACCGGTTGCTCGAAGCCCGAAAACTCGAGCTGGCCGCCTTGCTAGCGGGCACGGTGCCGCCCCTGGAGAATCACCGCATCTCGAACTACCTGACCAAAGCCAGCACCAAGGCTGGGCAAACGCTGGGGTGAGCAGCCTTCGCCTGTGAATTCCTCAATCCGAAACGAATGCCGTGCATTGCCACCTGAGTTGATTCACATGACGCCACCAGCAGGAGTTGGCTGCCCGCACCTACCACCATGAGCACCAAATCAACGCCTCCCGTGCCTTTGGATTCCGCTGGTCTCGTCTGGTTCAACGAGATCAAGAACAAGGCGCTCGCTGTCATGCCGGCGGCCCCGGCGGCTGGCTCGCCACCGGCCAAGGCGGTGGTCGAAATCAATCGTGTTCTGGCCGTGCCTGCCGACCAGCTAACCCAGCAGGAGGTCTTTGACCTGGAAGACTGGATGATGGGGCTCCTCCCCTTGGAGGACTTGAAGCAGTGGGTGAACTCACTGCGGGAGGATTACCGGGAGGCCTTCGGTTCAGAGGCGTATCAGCGCATCCAGCCAACGCTGCTGGCCCAGGTCAGCGCGGTTACTGCGGCGACGATCACCGACCTGCAGTCCGAGGCCCGCCGCTTGCAGCAGGAACTGCACTGGCAGGCCGCCATTCAACCCCAGGCGCAGCGCAAAAAGGAGGGGATGATCCTCGGTCTGTTTTTTGTCGTGCTAGGAATCTTGTCTGTTTGCGTCCTGACGTGGGGCTGGAGCGTTCTGGGGCTGGGCGAGGGACAGGTCCAGTTTGGCGCGCTGGTAGTGATGATGGGTGCCTTGGGCGGATTCATCAGCAGTGTCCAGCGGGTAAGTTCGGCCGAAATCGGGACATCGCGGGCGATCACCGCCACCCGGCATGACCGGTTCGCGTTAAGCGTGATCATGTCACCCATGCAAGGCGCGATCTTCGCCGTGTTGCTTGCCTTGGTGCTGGTCGGGCGTCTGACGCCTCCCGGTTCGGTTGTGCCCGATGTCTCCCTGGGAACCACCAATTGCCCCTGTGCGACAAACCCACCTGCGGCGATTGTCGGCAGCAATTTGACCAGCCGTGTCGTCAGCGTGATGCCAGACACTAATTCGCCGGGTGCCGGAACCAATCCCATTGCCGGCGTGCCCACGAACAGCCAGTCGATCTCCACCAATCTGCCGGCCGGCAGTTCCAATCCTCCGGCAGCGAGCAGCCCGCCCCCGGTTGCGCCGACCACCAATGCGGTTGTGGGTGGCCCGACGCGGGCGAGTGGAAGTTCGGCCACCGGGGAGAAGTGCCGGTATCCCTTCTTCATGATGTGGTTGTGTTTCGGCAGCGGCAAGGACGTCGCGCTCCTGCTCCTGTGGGCGTTCCTCGCCGGTTTCTCCGAACGGCTCGTTCCGGACACGCTTTCAAAAATCGCAGACAAGGCGAAGGGATGAACCGCTCCGGCATGGGGCAGGCCGTGTCTGTCAGGACTGCGGGTTCAACGGCCTGCTGGCGGGGCCGCTGAAGCCGGGCTGAATGACCGCAGGGCAGCGGGAGTCGGTAATGGAACTTCATTCCCGCACCGCGCATGTCACTCACCCTCTTCGCCCGCCTCTGGTTCATGGTGTTCCTCCACTACTTCGTATGGGGCACGTGGTATGTCACGATGGGCACTTACCTGAACTCGACGCTCAAGTTCGAGGGCGGGCAGATCGGGCTGGCCTACGGGAGCACGGCAGTGGGCGCGATGGTGTCGCCGTTCTTCGCGGGCATCGTGGCGGACCGGTTCTTTGCCACGCAACGGCTGCTCGGGACGTTGCACCTCATCGGCGCGGCACTGCTGTGGTATGTCTCCACGCTCAAGAGCTTCGGCCAATTCTACCCGGTGCTCATCGCCTACACGATCAGCTACATGGCGGGCCACGGGCTGACGAACGCGCTCACGCTCACGCACTCTAAAAATCCCGCACGCGAGTTCCCACTGGTGATGCTCATGGGCAGCGTGGGCTGGATCGCGGCGGGCATCACGGTGAGCGCGCTGAAGCTGGAGGATAACGCCGGGATGTTCCAGCTCGCGGCGGGCGCCGCGCTCGTGATGGGCCT
>CAZOCL010000211.1:0-11455 GCA_964578245.1 uncultured Klebsiella sp.
TTGCCCGTGAGGTTGTGCTTGCGCTCCTTGATGAACGTCTCGGTCATCGCGCTGACGTTCTTGATGCCGCCGTTGAGCCACATCGCGGTGTCGATGCAGTGCGCGAGCAGGTCGCCCGTGACGCCGCTGCCAGAGACCTTGGCGTCGAGGCGCCACAGGCCGGTGCCGCCCTGGGGCAGCTCGGGGTTGATGGTCCAGTCCTGGAGGAAGTTGGCGCGGTAGTGGAAGACCTTGCCGAGCTTGCCGGAATCAATCAGCTCCTTCGCGAGCGTGACGGCGGGGCAGCGACGGTAGTTATACCAGACCATGTTCGCCACGCCGGCCTTCTCGATGGCCTTGACCATCTTCTCGGCTTCCTTGCCGTTCAACGCGAGCGGCTTCTCGCAGAGAATCATCTTGCCGGCCTTGGCCGCGGCGATGGCCTGCTCAGCGTGCAGGTTGTTCGGCGTGGCGATGTCGATGATGTCAATGTCCTCGCGCGCGATGAGCTTCTTCCAATCGGTCTCGATGGACTTGTAGCCCCACTTGTCCGCGAAGGCCTGCGCGGCGACGGCATCGCGACCGCAGACGGCCTGGAGGACGAGTTCGTGCTCGCTCGGGAAGAAGTGGCCGACCTGGGCGAAGGCGTTGGAGTGGGCGCGGCCCATGAAGCCGTAGCCGATGAGACCGATGCGGAGTTGTTTCTTGGCCATATGTGATGTGCGTTGTTGGTGGACGAAAAAGTGCTCACGCCAGCACGCGCGGTTGGCGATGGAGCGCCGAGATTCGACAACGCGTTTCCGATGAAGTCAATCCTTCTCCCGGCCGCACGTTGAACTTGGGCGCGACCCGGCAAGGCTCTTCGCTGTTTCCCATGGAATGGGGTGTGGAAAAAGCTCCCAATCCCAAGTTCCAAATTCCAAAGAAGCTCCAAACTCCAAATTTCAAAGGGAAGCGTTGCCGAGTGCTGGAAGGGCAAGCCGGGCCGCACCAGGTGGCCGAGGCAGCCGCGTGGCCCGCTGACCGATTGGAATTTGGGGCTTGGGGTTTCTTTGGAGCTTGGGACTTGGAGCTTGGAATTTCTATGCCCCCTCTCTGTCTAACCGAAAATAGCGGAGACCCCCGACGGCACCGTATCTCCTCACGCCGCCGCCCTTTGAACTTTGAACTTTGAACTTTGAACTTTGAACTTTGAACCTTCTCCGTCACTCTCTCCGCACCGCCAGATACGTGGGCAGCAGAAGGCGGAGTCCGCAACAACACCATGTTGGCCGCATGAGCGAGTCGGGTTACGACGCCACCGCTATTCCACACCCCCAGTCGCCGCTGCTCACGGCGCTGCTGCGGGATGTTTCGCGCTCCTTCTACCTCACCCTGCGCGTGCTGCCGCGGCCGGTCCGCCCGCAGATCGGCCTCGCTTATCTGCTCGCCCGCGCCACGGACACCATTGCGGACACTGAGCTGCTCCCGATGGCCGAGCGGTTGCAGGCGCTGCAGGCCCTGCGCGAGCGCATTGCCGGCACGCGGCTGATCCCGGTCAACTTCGGCTCGTTCGCCGAGCGGCAGAGTTCGACCGGCGAGCGCATGCTGCTCGAGCGCGTCGAGGAGGCGCTCGGCGTGTTCAATCGCTTCACTTACTCCGACCAGCAGCGCATTCGTGAGGTGCTCTCGACCATCATCAGCGGCCAGGAGCTGGACTTGAAACGCTTCCATGGCGCCACCGAGCAGGGCATCGCCACGCTCCACACCGAGGCGGAGCTGGACGATTACACCTATCGCGTCGCCGGCTGCGTCGGCGAGTTCTGGACGCGCATCACGCGCGCGCATCTCTTCCCCGTCGCGCCGCTGGATGATGCGAAGTTCCTGCATGACGGTGTGCGTTTTGGCAAGGGCCTGCAGCTCGTGAACATTTTACGTGACCTCCCGCGCGACCTGCGCCAGGGGCGTTGTTATCTGCCGGAGGAGCGGCTGCGCGCGATTGGCCTCTCGCCCGCCGACCTGCTCGTGCCGGCGCACGAGCCCGAGTTCCGCGCGCTGTATCACTCGTATCTCGACAAGGCCGCCGCGCACCTGGCCTCCGGCTGGGAATACACGAACGCGCTCCCGCGCCGCTTCATCCGCGTGCGGCTCGCCTGCGCTTGGCCGGTGCTCATCGGCATCAAGACCGTCGAGAAACTCCGGACCGTGAACATTCTCGACCCGCGCATCACGGTGAAGGCTTCCCGCAGCGAGGTGCGCGGCATCATCGCGCGTTCCGTGCTGCGCTATCCGTGGCCTGACTCATGGCGTCGCCTCTTCCCCGTTCCGGACACCCGCAATTCAAGTTGATTCAACCCCCTCCCTTCGCTAAAACCTTCGCCCTATGCAGCTTTTCAAACTAACCGTGCTCGCCATTCTGCTTGCCGGCAGCCTGTGTTTCGCGCCGATTTTGACCCGCGCCGCCGACTCAAAGGCCAAGACCAGCGACGCCGCCGACAAGGAGGCGCAGGCCGAGGCCAAGGCAAAAGCCAAGGCCGAAGCCCTCGCCAAAGCCGAGCAGGAACGCAAGGCCAAGGCCGACGCCGAGGCCACGCAGCGCGCGAAGATTGAAGCTGACAAAAAAGCGCAGGCGGAGGCCAAGGCCAAGGCTGAATCCGCCAAGCAGGCGCAGGCCGATGCTGACCGTCTGGCGAAGCAGCAGGCCGAGGCCGCGGCGAAAGCCAAGGCCGATGCGGAGAAGAAAGCCAAGGCGGATGCCGAGGCCAGGCGCCTCGCCGACTTGAAGGCCGCGAAGGACGCGGAAGAACAAAAGCGCGCCGCCGAAATCGCCGCCCGCAAGGCCGATCCCGCCGGCTGGGCCGCCCGCGCCAAGTCCGACGCGCAGGCCGCCGCCGCCGACGCCGCCCGTGCCTCCGCCGATGCGCAGCAGGCGCAGACGGTCGAGAAGAACGCCGCCGCCGCCGTCCAGGCCGCTCGCGCCGCCGAGTCGAAGGCTGACTCCGATTACTCCAAGGCCAAGTCCGCCGCGAGCAGCGCCGCCAGTGCATTGAAGTCCGCGCAGTCCGCCACGCAGTCGGCCACGAGCTCCAAGGCGAAGGCGGACGCCGAAGCCAAGGCGAATGCCGAAGCCGAAGCGAAGAAGCAACTTCAGGCCGCCGACGCCATCGCGAAGGCGAAGGCCGCTGCGGATGCGAAGGCCAAAGCTGCGGGAGACGCCGCCGCCACCGCGCAGGCCGAGGCCAACCGCCTCGCCCAGGCCGAAGCCCGGGCCAAGACCGATGCGCAATCCGCCGCCACCCGCGCCGCGCAGGCGGCTGCGGATGCCAAGGCCGGCACCGCCTCCATCGCCGAACTCGAAGCCGCCCTGACCGTCGCCAACAAGACCGCTGCCGATGCTGTTCGCGCCAAGGAAGGCTACGCTGCCACCGTGAAGAACCGGCCCGAGCGCGAAGCCCAGGCCGCGCTGCAGGCCGCAACCGTTTATGCCGAAACCGCCTCGCGCAATGCCCGCACCGCGCAGGAGCGCCTGGATGCCGCGAAGGCGGCGGCCAAGGCCAAGACGGATGCGGTCAAGTCCACGCAAGCCGCTGCCGACGCTGCGAACAAGGCCGTGAGCGACGCGACCAGCAAGGCTGCTTCCGCCCAGCGCGTCGCTGCGGACGCCGCCAAGTCCGCCACCGAAGCCCGCGCCGCCGCCGATGCCGAAGCAGCGAAAGCAGCCAAGGCTGCGTCCGCCAAGCCGGCCCCCTCCACTTCGGCCACCGCCGCTGCTGCACTCGCCGGTGCCCAGGCCGACGAGCAGGCCAAGGCCCGCGCTGAACAGGCGGCCTCCGCCTCCCTGAAATCCGCCGAGGCCGCCCTCCAAAAGGCCAAGGCCGACCGCGCCGCTGCCGAGCAGGCCGCCGTGACCGCTGCGTCAGCCGCGAAGAGCAAGGGCGAAGTCGCCCAGCTCGCCAAGCAGGAGGCCAGCAAGAAAGCCTCCATCGAGGCCGATGCCGTTCATGCCGCGCAGATCGCTGCGGATAACGCGAAGGCCGCCGCTGCCGCTGCCGCAAAGGCGAAGGCCGAGCAGGAGGCCAAGGCCAAGGCCGAACAAGAGAAGCTGGCCAAGGCCCAGGCCGAGGCCGCCAAGGCCAAGGCAGAACAGGAAGCCAAGGCCAAGGCGGAAGCGGATCGTTTCGCCAAAGTTGAAGCCGAGCGCAAAGCCGCTGCCGAAGCGAAAGCCAAGCTCGAAGCCGAGAAGAAGATGAAGGCTGAGGCGGAAGCCAAGGCCGAGGCCGACAAGAAGGCCAAGCTCGAAGCGGATCGCCGCATGAAGGCCGAAGCCGAGGCCAAGGCCGAAGCGGATCGCAAGGCCAAGGCTGCGCAGGAAGCGAAAGCCAAGGCGGATGCCGAAGCCGCCAAACGTGCAAAGGCCATGGAAGACGCCGCCAAGGTGAAGGCCGCCGAAGACGCCGCCCGCAAAGCGGAACTGGATCGCAAGGCCAAGCTCGAAGCCGACAAGCAGGCCAAACTGGCCGCCGAGAAAAAGGCCGAGGCCGAGCGCCTGGCCAAGCTCGACGCCGAGAAGAAAGCTGCCGCCGAGGCCAGGGCAAAGATGGAAGCCGAGAAGAAGGCCATGATCGAGGCCGAGCGCCTCGCCAAGATTGAAGCGGACAAGAAGGCCGCCGAAGCCAAAGCCAAGCTGGAAGCCGACCGCAAGGCTGCCGAAGCCGCCGCCAAGATGGCCAAGACCACCACCCCGCCGAAGGTGGTGACGCCGCCCCCGGTCAAGCCGTCTGGCAATCCGGAAGCCGATGCCAAAGCCAAGGCCGCCGCCGAAGCCAAGGCAAAGCTGGAGGCCGAACGCCTGGCCCGCTTGGAAGCGGAGAAGAAGGCTGAAGCCGAAGCGAAGGCCAAGGCCGCCGCTGAAAGGGCCGCGAAGCTTGAAGCCGAGAAGAAGGCCGAGGCCGAGCGCATGGCCAAAGTGGAGGCCGACAAGAAGGCCGCTGCGGCTGCGAAGTTGAAGCTGGAAGCCGACAAGAAGGCCGAGGCTGACCGCAAGGCCGCTGAGGCCAAAGCGAAGGCGGAGGCGGAGAAGAAGGCCGAAGCCGAACTCAAGGCCAAGCAGGAGGCGGAAAAGAAAGCCATTGCCGACGCCAAGCTGAAGCTGGAGGCGGACAAGAAGGCGGAGGCGGACCGCAAGGCCGCCGAAGTGAAGGCGAAGATGGAATTGGAGAGGAAGGCCGAAGCGGATCGCAAGGCCAAGCTCGACGCCGAAAAGCAGGCCGCCGCCGCCGCGAAGTTGAAACTTGAAGCGGATGCCAAGGCCAAGGCCGAGGCGGACAAGCTCGCCAAAATCGAGGCGGACAAAAAGGCCAAGGCCGAAGCGGATCGCAAGGCCTTGGAAGCGAAGGCGCAGATGGAAGCCTTGCGCAAAGCCGAGGCCGATGCCAAGGCCAAGCAGGAGCTCGAACGTAAGGCCAAGCTCGAGGCTGACCGGCTCGCCAAGATCGCGGCGGACAAAAAGGCTGAGGATGAACGGAAAGCCCGTGAGGCCGCTGAGATTCAGGCCAAGGCCGAGCTGAAGCTCCGTCAGGAAGCCGAGAAGAAGGCTGCGGCTGACGCCGAAGCCAAGCGCAAGATGCTCGAAGCCGAAACCGAAGCCCGTGCCAAGCTGGCCGCTGACTCCGCCCGGTTGGCCAAGATCGCCGCCGATGCCCGTGCCGAAGCCGCCAAGAAAGCGCAACTGGACGCGGTGCGCCTGGCGGAAGCGGCTGAGAAGGCCAAACTCGAAGCGGAACGCAAGGACCGCGAAGCGAAGGAAGCCGCTCTGAAGAAGGCCGCTGATGCCGCGGCCTCAGCCGCGAGGGCCGAAGCCCAGGCCAAGATCGCCCAGGAGCAGAAAATGAAGAAGGACGCGGAGGACGCGCTCAAAGCTTCCATCAAGGCGCAGGAGGAAGCCATCCGCAAAGAACGTGAGGAAAAAGCCGCCCTCATCAAGGCGGAAGCCGCCGCCAAGGCCAAGGCCGACGCGGATGCGAAGCGCATTGCCGCCGAAGCGGAAGCCAAAATCAAGGCGGACGCCGAAGCCGCCAAGAAGGCGGAAGCCAAGGCCAAGGCGGATGCCGAGGCAGCCAAGAAGGAAAAAGCCCGGAAGGAGGCTGAAACCGAGGCCCGCTTGAAGGAGATGGAGCGCCAGCGTCTGGCCGAAGAAGCGAAGGCCAACGGCAAGAAGCCGCCGGGCACCACGCCTCCAGCCGTTGGCACGACCACGGTCCCTACGCCTCCCACCACGGTTCCGCCGGCCGTCAAGAAAGGCCCCGTCAAGCCCAAGGAGCAGCGCCTCAAGGAGCTCCTGCAGCTCTATCTCACCGACAAGATCTCCCCGCGCCAGTATCATCAGGAGCGCGCCAAGATCCTGGCAGAGCCATAAGGCCGTCTGGCTTATTCAGTCCTCGCACGGGCCGCCGCACTCCGGCGGCCTTTGTGCTTCTGGATGAGGAGGTTATGAATGATCACTCAAGCTGATGAAGTCCGCCAGCCCCGCTCTGTAACCTTCCCGACCGGTAGCTCGTCTGTTGCATTACCGGTTTACCGGTGCAAACAACAAATCGCAGAACACAGTTTATGAAGAAATTCGTCATTATCGCCCTCGGGCTCCTCACGGCTTCGGCCCTCACGGTCAGCGCCGCTGAGAAGAAGGAAAAGAAGCCCCTCACCGAAGAGCAGCAGAAGGTCATGAAGGCGCTCGTTGAGACCTACGACGCGAACAAGAACGGCAAGCTCGAACCCGACGAGGTCGCCAAGTTCAGCGAAGAGGACAAGAAGAAGGCCAAGGACGCCGGCCTGCCCTTCGGCATGAAGAAGAAGGACAAGTAAAATTGTCCCGTTCCAGAGTGGCTGTTTAGGCCGCTCAACGGTAGTTTTGACCCACCTCACGCTTCGGCGCGGGGGTGGGTTTTCGTTTGGCGTGGGCGTGGAGCGCGTGCGTCTTCGCTCGCTTTGTGCAGGCGAACACGGAAGCGCTGACGCCGACGGAGCGGAGCGAGGCCTTCAGTCCGCAGAAACGGGACCACGCCAGGGACAGTTCAAGCGCACTGTTTCAGTCGCAGCCTGCTGCGGCGTAAACGCCGCGCTCCACTCGCAGCCGCGCGTTTCCGGCGTTGTCTGTTTCGGAGTTGGGCTCAGGGCTTTGGCTCGAATCCGGCACGAATCTTCCCGTCACGCGCGATCAACGGCTGTGGGTTGTTCGCCTTGCCGAGCGCGCGGCAGCCGGGCCCGAGCTTCTCAGTGCCCAGGTCCTCATCCATCTTTGTCGCGAGCGCCTGCAGGCGTTTGACCACCTCGGGATTTGCGTCTGCCACGTTCTTGGCCTCGCCCACGTCCGTGTCGAGGTTGTGCAGGATCGGCGGCTGCTCGCCCGGTTGCTTGGCCTGCTTCGCCTTCGGCCCGGCTGGTCCACGGGCGACGAGGTGCAGCTTCCATGGCCCGGAGCGGACGGCTTCCAGCGTCAGCCCGCGGAAATAGTAGAGCGCCTCGCGGCTGGATTCCTGCGCTTTGCCCGACAGCACCGGCCACAAATCCACCCCGTCAATCTTACGGTCGCTGGGCACCGCGCCGCCGCCGAGTTTCGCAAAGGTCGGCAGCACATCCATCATGCTGCTGATCGCCCCGCTGCTGGTGCCTGGCGCGATCTGGCCCGGCCACCACACGATGGTCGGCTCGCGCATGCCGCCTTCCCAGGTGCTGGCCTTGAAGCCGCGCAACGGTGCGTTCACCGCGCGCGGTGTCCCGCCATTGTCCGAGGTGAACAGCACGAGCGTGTTCGCCTCCAGCTTTAGTTCCCGCAGCGTGTTCATCACCTGCCCGACGCTCCAGTCCATCTCTTCCACCCAGTCACCGTAGAGGCCGTTCTTCGATTTGCCCCGGAACGCCTTGCCCGGATAGAGCGGGAAATGCACCGCGTTGTGCGCCAGGTAGAGGAAGAACCGCTGGTCCTTGCGCTCGCGGATGAACTTCACCGCCGCCGTGGTGTAGCGCTCCACGATGCCCTGCTGCTCCTCCTGCCGCACGCGCGCGATGACCCGCTCATTCTCCAGCAGCGGCAGCGGCGGCTGGCTCGCCCCGGTCAGGCCGGTCTCGTTGGCCCCGCCGCCGGCCCCGGCCTTGGGTTCAGGCAGCGGGTCCCCGAGATTGCTCTTGGAGCCGTCTTCCCCGGGCCCCATGTCGTTTGAGTAGGGGAGGCCCAGATAGTAATCAAACCCCTGGCGTGTGGGCAAAAACTCCGGCTGGTCGCCGAGGTGCCACTTCCCCACGCAGCCGGTGGCGTAGCCCGCGTCCTTGAGCACCTCCGCCACCGTGCGCTCGTTCGGATGCAGCCCCACCGCCCCGGCGGGGAAGAGCACGTGAGGGATCGGCAGCGCGCGCTTGGGATAGCAGCCCGTCATCAGCGACGCCCGCGACGGCGAGCACACCGGCGCGCCGTAGAAGCTGGTCAGCTTCATCCCCTCGGCCGCGAGCCGGTTCAGGTTCGGCGTGCGGTTGAGCTTCGAACCGAAGGGCTCGATGTCCGCATAGCCGAGATCGTCTATGTTGATGAGAATGAAATTCGGCCGGGGAACTTCAGCGGCCCGCACGGGCAGCAGATGCGCGAGCGCGGCGAGGAAAGTGGTGGCGAGGAAGCGACGTGCGTTCATAGGCGTGTTGCCTGCCACCGTCGCTGAAATATCCTCGCCTGCCAAGCCCGGCCGCGCGGTTCCATTCGCCCCGTGCCGCTTCTCGTGCTACTTATGGCGCGCGATGCAATATGCACGTTACGCTTGGCGACCGGCCCCGGTTGGAGGGCCACTCTGCCTTCCGCCCGGACTGGCGCTCGCATTCTGGCTGGTGAGCTGGACGAGCCTTTTCGCCCAGCCGGTGCCGCCCGCATCTGCCGCCACCAACCAGTCCGTCCGCGTCGAGATCTCCATCCCGCCCGCGCAGACCTTCGTGATCGGTGATCCCACGCCGCTGGTGTGGCGCTTCACGAACCTCTCCACGCAGGCGCTGGCCTTCATGTGGGAAGGCTGCTGCCGCAACAACGGCAAGGTGGAAATGAAGCGCCAGGGCCCGCCACCACCGGCCCGGGGCATCGTGCTTGCGCACAACGGTCCCGGCCCCGGCATCTACAGCCCCAAGTGCGAGCACTGCAAGCAGACCCGCAAGCTGGGCGAGCTTACCGTCGAGTCCACCGTCGCCGGCCCGGCGCAGGCGCACCAGTTCGCGCGCGCGGTGCGGCTCGCACCGGGAGCGACGCAGGAATTCTCCACGCGCCTCGCCGACTGGGTGAAGGCCGAGTTCACCGGCGACTACAAGATCCGCGCGCACTACCTCGGCGTGCAGCCCAAGCAACGCCCGCAGATGCCCCGCGGCGTCGCCCTCTGGAACGGCCGCACCAGCAGCACGGAACTGGACCTCAGTGTCCTCTCCGTGACGGACTACCTCGCCGAGCGCCCCGCGCGCGCGGCCACGCGAAAGCTGGGCCTGGAACTCTCCGGCCCCGCGCGGCTCGTTCCCTTTCACGAAGCCCCGCTCAAGCTCAGGCTCACCAACTCCGGCACGACCGAACAGCGACTCGACTGGCCGGCGTGCCTGGACCTCTGGCTCGTGGCCACCAATGGCACGCGCGTCGTGCCTCTCTCAGAACCTTCCCTCGGCGCAACGGAATCCCTCGTCATCCCGGCCGGCGGCTCGGTTGAACGCGAGATCCCGTTCGGCCACGAACTCCTCGTCGGCGAGCCGTTCGGCTCCTATCAGTTGTTTGTGGACCTGCGCGAGACGAGCAACACCTTGCGCATCCCCTCGAATCCAGTGGAGGTCACCTGGCAGCTTGACCGCGAGCGCGTGGTCCAGCTCGTTCGCGAGGCGGCCGACCAGCCGCTCACCGGTGCGCGCAATGCCCCGCTCAAATTGCTCCGCACTTATCTGGCCGAAATCTCCGGGCCACTGCGCAGCGTGGACCCCACGTCGCTCTCCGCCGCCGCCGCGAAACTGACGGCGGACCTGCGCACCGCCAGCGAACTGAAGCAGCTCGCCCCCAAGCCCGGCCGGGTCGAGCTGAGCCTGAGCATCGCCCCCGACGGCAAGTTCCTCTTCAGCGACATCGTGCTGACCAACGCTCTCGCGGGGCGCAACTTGTCCGTTGCCGGACAATTCGGCGAAGTGATCTCGCTGCGCCGTCACCTGGGCTGGGACGTCGCGGTCAGCTTGAAGCCTGAGCCGGCGACCGCCTTGCGGCATGTGGCTGCCGCGTTCTCGGCCATCGCGCCACTGCACGCCAACCTCGACAGCGCGCCATCCGCCACGCTCTTCAACGCGGATTCGACCGCCTTCAGCACGGCCAGCTTTCAGCGCGCGGTCATCCCGGCGAACTGGGTGGTGCGGGTCACTAAAACCACCGACGGACCACGGCTGGCCGTCGCCCGTCGTCTGCCGGACCCGCAACGTCCCGGAGTCGAGGTGGTGTTCAGCGAAGCCGAGATCCCGAAGACCAAGTTCACCGAACTGGCCGGACCGGCCGCGCTTGAGGCGTTGCTGGCCGACGGCCAGATCGCCGCACCGCGTGTCCTGGTGCTCGCGGGTTCGGATTTGCTCTGGCAGGACCTGGCCGCCCCGCTTGGCCCGCTGCTCAACCGCAGCCTGCCCTTCGATCTGGTGATTCAGTAAGGTCGGCATCGAGGAGCGCGGCGTTCACGCCGCAGAAGGCTGTGGTTGGAGAGACGGGTTCAAATCACCACTGGCCCGGCACCCGTGCCTGACCACCGCGAGGATTCCGGGTTCACCACTCCATCACTACGCTCCCCGTCCCCTCACCGTTGGATGACGCGCAACGGACTCGAGAAATCATCCGTCCACACGCCCACGCTGGGCTTGCCTTCGAGCGGCGACCAGCGGATGCGGCGCTGGAAGCCGGCGAGATCCTCGGCTTCGCGCGCCATCACCACCCAGTGCGCCTGCTCGCGGCCGGTCGCAAACTCCGCCTCGGTGAGTGACATGTCATCGCAGCCCAGCGTGACGAGGTGTAGGTCGGCGGCGAGGTTCGCGAGCACGGGTTCCAGGTCGAGGTAGCGGTTGGAGATGTGGAAGGCGAGCAGCCCGCCCGGGGCCAGCTTGCGCAGATAGAGTTCCACCGCCTCGCGCGTGATGAGATGCACGGGAATGGCATCGGAGCTGAAAGCATCGAGCACGAGCAGGTTGAAGTATCCATGCCCCGCCAAGTTCAGCCGCAGCCGCGCGTCGCCCTCGATCAAATTGATCTCCGCCTGGGCACGCGCCAGAAAGGTGAAGAAGTTGGTGTTTTGCGCGATGCGGATTACCGATGGGTCAATGTCATAAAACCACCAGCGCTCACCAGGTTGGGCATACGCCGCCATCGAGCCAGCCCCCAGGCCGATGACGCCGATGTTTCGTCCAGGATGCCGCGACGTCCCCTCCACCTTCTTCTCCCTCTCCCCCACCGGGGGAGAGGGCAAGGGTG
>CAZOCL010000212.1:0-11327 GCA_964578245.1 uncultured Klebsiella sp.
GCGGCAAGAATGTCTGCCTGCGCGGCGGCTCGTGGTATCACGGCTGGGTGGGCTTTTACGCGGCGAAGCGTTTCGGCTTCAAGCCGGACGAGACCTACTACCACGTCGGTTTCCGCACGGTCTGGACGCCGCCCGCCGGCTACTTCGAGTCGCCCCAGTTTCAGCGCGACAAGGCAGCGGCCACCGGCACCAGCACCGTCCCGCCCACGCCGGTTTACCGGGCGAAGACCGCGCCGGTCATTGATGGCAAGCTGGACGATGCCTGCTGGCAGAGCGCCGTCGTCGTGGTGGCCAACTTCCTCTACGCGGGCGACGGCCAGCGCACCGAACCGCCGCCGTTGATCGCGCGGTTCGCGTGGGACGAACGCTATCTCTACATCGGCTATGAGGTGAACGACACCAACCTCATCGCCCTCGCGAGCGGCCGCGAGAGCGGGCCGCCGGGCAACCGCCGGCCCGGGGCCGAGGAGTATCTGCCGGAGAAGCACCTTGATCTGGCGGAGTTCTTCATCTCGTTTGGCAGTGAGCGTCTCTTCTGGGAAATCCACCACGATGCCGCGAACAATCTCAACAACCTCGCCGTGGAACTGCCCGGCGCCGAGGCGCTAGCGAAGATTCCCAAGCCCTCCTACAAGGACGTGACCTTCCACCGCGAACGTTTCGTCACGGACGACGGCGCGTTCACCGTCGCCCGCGCGGTGCAGCTCAAGCCGCGCAAGGACGGCAAGCCCTCGACCGTGAACCACCCCGCCGACCGCGACACCGGCTACACGGGCGAAATCCGGCTGCCGTGGGCCGGCCTTGGCGCACCCGATGCGCAACGCCGCCCCGATGGCTCCTACGCGCTGGCCGGCGCTCGTCTGCCGGTGCTCGCCGCGTCCCTGAACGGCAACAACGCCCAGGCCGTGTATCACTCCAGCGCGCCGCACTTGCCACGGCTAATGTTTCACTTCTCCGTGAAGTTGTGGCCCAAGTATCTGCTGGTGGACGAGGTGAAGTAGCGAGCCACACTCCTGTTATGCGCCGACTCGCCTCCACGCTGTTGTTGCTGCTGGCCTTTGCACACTTCACGTCGCTGCGCGCGCAGTCGCTCTTTGGCGACGGCGTCTTCGTGCGGTTTCAACTCGTCGAGCCTGCGGGAGCAACGTGGCATGTCGTGCTCGGCGGCTACATCCACCATCCGCCCTGGTATCTCAAGGCAGCGACGCTCCCCGAAGGCGTGGCGAAGGACCGCACCAAAGCGCTGGCCGCCGGGGCGTTCACCGAGTGGTTCGATCTCAAGGCGCACAACGGCAAGCTGCTGCATGGGCGCGCCAACCGCGCGGGCGGCATCGCCGAGTTTCCCAACGTCACGGCGAACTTCGTCTGCCAGCCGGTGGCCGAGCGTTGCAAGGTCATCATCGAGCTGGCCACCGCTCCGGACCCCAAGCGCGTGGTGAAGCGCTTTGAGGAAAGTTTCTCCGGCACCCTCACGAGCTTTCTCGTCTCGCCGGATTTGGTGAAGGACAAGGATGGCCTCGAATCCGCCGCGCAGATGTCCGATCGCCGCCTCAGTTGGGCGCGGGCAGCCACCGGGGGCCAGCGCGTTTCGCCCAAGGAACTCATCGTGCAGACCGGCTTCTGGTCGCCGCAGCGTGCGGAGTTGAACGCGAAGGAGGCCGAGGTCCTGTGGCTGTTGGGCTTCAACGTCGTCGGCAATCAGCCGGCGGACACGCGCGAGCAGTTCGTGTTCAAGCAGCCCGGGCACACGCACAACGTGCACCTCGGCCCGGAGGCCACACAGCCGCAGATTGAGGCGCTCATGCAGAAGGCTGGCGCGGCGCACAAGCAGCCGCTCGGCGCGGGCGTGCCGTTCAACTTCGCGGACGAGATCTGTGCGCGACCCGGCATCGGCACCAACGCGCAGGCGCTCGCACATTTCCGCGAGTGGCTCGCCGCCCGTGGCATCGCGGCAAAAGACCTCGGCGTGGCGCGGCTGGAAGACGTCGTGCCCATTGAGACGCCGACGGAGTTACGCGCCCGTGAGCCGGTGAACGGTCCGGCGGCACGGAGAATTTTCTACCACACCTCGCGCTTCCGGCAACTGGCGGGCACGCAGCGCGTGAAGTGGCACACGGAGGCGTTCCACCGGCACTTCCCGGGCGGCGCCATCACGTCCACGCTCGTGGCAGACCACCCGTATTTCAGCGGCACCGGGCTCGGCATGGGCATGGTGCCGAACATGGCCTGGGGCGGCGCGCCGCTCGCGCTGGACTGGTTCGACCTCGCGCGTGAGCGGGCGGTGGACCTCGCGGGCATCGAGGACTGGATGGGCCTGCAGTTCATGTATGGGCCGAACTACACCTGGGAAGGCTTTCAGCTCATGGGCTTCCAGGCGGCGATGTTCCGCAGCGGCAGCCGGGGCGCGCAGCCGATCATCTCGTGGATCACCCCGAGCGATGAGACGAACCTCCGACTCAAGTCCGCCTCCGCGCTCGCGCAGGGGGCGAAGCACTTCTTCTACTGGACCTACGGCCCGACCGCGACCGCCACGGAGAACTACTGGTCCGACCTGCGCGGGGCCTACGACGGCGTGGCGGCAGTCACGCGACAGCTTGCCGCCGCCGAGCACATTCTTGCACCCGGCCGCCTCCGCCCAACGCGGCTCGCGGTGCTTTACAGCGTGTCGTCGGATCTATGGCAGCCCTTCGGCTACGTGCAGATGCTGGAGCGGCGCGCAACGTATCTGAACCTCACGCACCTCCAGTTCGGCGTGGACTTCGTCACCGAGGAGGACATTGAGTCCGGGCGGCTCGCGGACTACGACGTGCTCTACGCGACCGATCCGTGTCTCACAGCGAAATCCATGGCCGGCATTGAGAAGTGGGTGGAGACCGGCGGCCAGCTCTACGGCTCGTGCGCGGCCGGCAGCCGCAATGAGTTCAACGAGGAGGTGCCGGGCTTGAGCCGCGTGTTCGGCCTCACGCCGAAGGTTGCCGTTACCACCCAGGACGCCGAATACCGTGTGCGTGGCCGGCTGAATGGCCTGTCGCACGTTGACCGTATTCGCTGCGAAGCCGCGCCAGGGGTGGACGCGGTGGAGTTCGGCACGGTGGGGTGCAAGGTTGCGGTCACGGCGGCCAGCGCGAAGGTCGCGGGCAAGTTTCAGGACGGCTCACCGGCGGTGTTGACGCACCAGTTCGGTCGCGGGAGGACGGTCTATGTCGCGGGGACGCCGGGCGTGGCGAGCGTGAAGGACGCGCGTTTCGTGCCGCTCGAACTCAAGGAAGTCTGGCCCGAGACGCAGCGGCGGCTCATCACCGGTCTGGCCCGCGCAGCGAGCGTGCCGCGTATTGCGGAGGTCTCCCACGCAGTGGTGGAGGCCGGGGTCTATGACGCACCGGCCGGCACCGCGCTGGTGCTGGCGAACTTCACCTATCAGCCGATCAAGGAACTCCGCGTGGTGCTGCCAGTCGTGAAGCCGCCCAAGACCGTGCGATCAGTGACGCACGGCGAACTGAAGTTCACGACCGGCACAAAGCGCGAGGTCGCGCCGAAAGGCCTGGGCCAGAGCATTGAGTTCACCCTGCCATTGGGCATCAACGACATTGTGCTGGTGGAGTGATGCAGAGCCGGGCCCGAGAAGTCGGCGGCGGGCGACGGCGAGGAGCGCGGCCTTCAGGCCGCAGAAACGTGCGCCACCCCAGGAGCGCTTGGAATACTCTTCTGCGCTCGCGCCTCCCTGCGGCGTAAACGCCGCGCTCCGTTCGCGCTTCGTTCGGCCCCTCACGTCTTCTTCCGCGTCAGCACCATCAGGAACGCTTCCGGTGGCGTGCTGCGGAACTGCGTGGGGCGGTTCCTGCCGGGGTTGCCGGAGCACCACTTGAGCTGGTCGCCCTCCAGCAACAGGATGCCTTTGTAAAATTTCCCGCGCGTCTGGCCACCCGTCCCATTCGCGTCGATCGTCAGCATCGTCCCCTCCTTGCCCAGCGTGAAGGTGCCTTCGCCGAGCGGGTTGCCCTGGCCGTCCTTGGCCGTGATCTTCTCCGGCGTGATGACCAGTTCGCTGATGCGCGCGCGGGCGCTGCCAGGTCGCGAGCCGTCACCCTCCACCGCCGCGCCTTCCCAGGTGCCGAGCAGTTTCTTCAGATCAGCGGAGCTGTCCGCCGCCGGGGTGGTGAGGGTGAGCGTGCCGAAGAGCAGACCGATGAAGAGTTTGGTTTTCATGGCATCTCAATACCATCCGGCAGATGAAGGCGAAATGAACGGGGCATGAAAGAGTGTTCATCTGCGCCCGCCCACCGGCAGGCGCACGCAGAACTCCGTGCCCTGACCCACCTCGCTCGCCACACTCACGCTGCCGCCGTGCGCCTCGATGAGCGCCTGCACAATGGAGAGGCCCAGGCCGGCCCCGCCAAACTCGCGCGAGCGCGCCTTGTCCACGCGGTAGAAGCGCTCGAAGAGATGCGGCAGATGCTCCGCTGGAATGCCCGGCCCGGTGTCCCGCACACGCACCAGGGCGGCACCCGCTTCCGTGGCCACGGACAACGTCACGCCCTCGCCGCGCGGCGTGTAGCGCAGGGCGTTCTCCACCAGGTTCGCGAACACTCGCTCGAGCGCGACGCTGTCCCCGTGCACGAAGGTCGGTGAAGCCGCATCCACGCTGACGGCCACGCCGGTCAGTCCGCTCAGCGAGGACAGCTTGCGCGCGACCTCCTGGCACAGCGCGGCCAGGTCCACCTCCTCGCGAGCGGCGATGCCTTCGCCGGCATCGGCACGGGCAAGGGCAAGCAAGTTTTCCGTGAGCCGGGAGAGCCGCTCGATTTCCTCGCGGGCGCTTTGGAGCACCTCGCGGTAATCCTCCCCCGTGCGCTCGCGGCGCAGCGCGACCTCGATCTCGCCCCGCAGAACCGTGAGCGGCGTGCGCAGTTCGTGGGAAGCGTCGGCGAGAAAACGCTGTTGCGTGGTGTGCGCGGCTTCCAGACGGTCAAGCAGCTCGTTGAACGTGCGGGCCAGCCGCGCCAGTTCGTCATCCTGGGGGGGCACGAAGAGGCGCTCGCGCAGCCGGCCCTGCGATCCGATGAGATGCGCCGACTCGCTCGCGGAGTCCACCGTGCGGAGCCAGTGATTGAGCAGCAGGAAAGCCACGAGCCACACCGCCCCCACCGTCGCCGCGCCACCGATGCAGAGCCACAGCCGCAACGCGCGCAGCCGCGTCTCGCGGTCGCGCACCAGCACGGCGCACTGCGCAAAACCCGTGACCTGGTTGCGCCCATCACGGAAGAACGCGACCGGCACGGTCGCCAGCCGCACGAGTTCACCGTCCTTGCGCGCGACCGTCTCGGTGTGCGCGGCCAGCGAGGTTTCGACGGTGCGCCGCGCGGCTGGCGAGAGCGGCAGCGGCTCCGCGAGGTTGGCGGACTTCGCCAGCAGGTTGCCCTCGGCGTCGAAGAGCTGGACGAAGAGCCGTTGCTTGTCCGTTTCGAGGAAGCTCTCCATCCACGGCTGGAGCTGCGGATTGCCAGCGAAGGTGGCCTTGGCCAGCATGAACGCGCGGTCCTGCACCAGCCGGTCAATGTCCGCCCGCACCGCGTCCGCCGCCGTGAGCTGCACAAACACGCCAAACGCCGCGACGGCCACCGTGGTGAGCACGGTCAGACCAAGGAGCAGGCGGAAGCGGAAGGTGTTCATTGGCGGGCAAACTCCAAATCCCAAATTCCAAGCTCCAAAGAAGCTCCAAATTCCAAATTCCAAACGTGCGCGCGCCTTAGCTCCATCGAGGCACAGCTTGGCCGCGAATTCTTGGAGTTTGGAGCTTGGAGTTTATTTGGGATTTGGAACTTGGGATTTGGAATTTTCCCCGCCTCCCAATCCGTTTGAGACAGCACCCTCATTTCTCCTCCTTCAACACATACCCCGCCCCGCGCACCGTGTGGATGAGCTGCGGCTTGAAGTCGCGGTCCACCTTCTCGCGCAGGTGATAGACCGTCACATCAATCACATTGGTCATGGGATCGAAGTGCAGGTCCCACACCTGTTCGGCCAGTTCGGTGCGTGTGACCACTTCGCCCGCGTGGCGCACGAAGTGTTCGAGCACGGCAAACTCCTTCGCGGAGAGAAAAATCGGCTGACCCGCCCGCGTGACCTTGCGCGCCTTCAAGTCCAGCACCAGATCGGCGATGCGCAGGCTGGTCGGCTCCACCGCGCCGCGCCGCAGCAGCGCCCGCACCCGCGCGAGGAACTCCGCGAACGCAAACGGCTTGGTGAGGTAGTCATCCGCGCCCGTGTCCAGTCCGCGCACCCGGTCATCCACGCCGTCACGGGCGGTGAGCATGAGCACGCGGCAGGGGCGCTTGGCGGCGCGGAGCTCGGCGAGCACCTGAAAGCCGTCCTTCTTGGGCATCAGCACGTCGAGCACCACGAGGTCGTAAGGATTGAGCAGCGCGAGTTCCAGGCCGGCCTCGCCATCATGCGCCACGTCCACGGCGAAGCGCTCCTCCTTCAGCCCGCGCTCGATGAAGCGCGCGACCTTCTTCTCGTCCTCGACGACCAGGATGCGCATGGGCCGGTTCTAGCAGCCGCACCGCACCGCCGCGAGCGCTGGCTGCGAGATGAACACTTTTTCATCCGGGCTTCATGCTGGGTTCATGCGCTTGAGGCGAAGGTGGCGGCATGAAAACGAACCGGATGGCGGGAAGTTCCAAGCTCCAAATCCCAAATTCCAAAGCAGTTCCAAGCTCCAAATTCCAAGCGCTTACCGGCGTCGCGTGCAGTGACGCATCACAGGCCTCCCGCGATTTGGAGTTTGGAATTTGGAGTTTCTTTGGAACTTGGAGCTTGGGATTTGGAATTTTCCTTCTCCTCCTCAGCCTCACCTCACCCGCGCACGCCGCGACCTCGATCAACCTCTCCACCAACGTCCTGGTGCCGCAGGTCAAGCGCTTCGGCATCAACCTCGGCTACAACAACTACTTCGACTCCGGGCAGATGCTCAAGGAACTGGTCTTTCAGAACCCGGGCTTTGAAGGGTTGCTCTATCAGGCCGCCGTGGGCATCGGCGCAGGAGGCTCCGCGACCAATGCCATTGAGAGCACGCCCTTCACGCAATGGCCCAGCGGATTCTGGGACGGAGCGAGCTATGAGTTCGTCCATGGCGCGGCCAAGGGCCGCACCGGCACGGTCGCCCGCTCGCTTGCACCCAGCCGCCCCAATCCCCCGAACGACCCTGCCGGCTCCGCGCAGGGCACGACCTATCAGTTCGCCGACGCGGGGGTGATCCCACGGAGCGGCGACTGGATGCTGCTGCGAAAACACTTCTCGGACAGCGCCCAGTCCGGCTGGGCGGTCACGGCGAATGGCGCGGCCCGCGTGGAAACCGAGACCGCCGACCTCCCGCCCGCCACGCTGGGCCGCCAGTGCATCCGCCTGGTGGCCACCAATGCGGGCGACTCCCTGCAGCTCGCCGCCAACCAGGACACGCTGGGAAACTTCGTCCTGCTCAACGGGAGCTTCCGCCTCGGCTTCAAGGCCAAGGGAGCCGGCGGCGCGAACCGGCTGCTGGCCGTCGTGAGCCGTGGCGGCACGAGCTATCTGTCCACCAACCTCGTCCTCACCGCCGCGTGGCAGACGTTCGCGTTGAATTTTGCCGCCGCGGAAACTGCCGGCCAGACCGGGCCGTTCTCCGTTCAATTCTCGCCGGTCAACCAGTCCGCCGTGCTGCTCGACGACGTCAGCCTGCGGCAGACCAACACCGATCCGGCCAACCCCACGCCCTGGCGTGACGCGGTGGTCAGCACGCTGCGCGACCTGAACCCGGGGATTCTGCGCTGCGCCACCTTCAACTTCTCCGATTCGCTCGACAACACCATCGCACCGCCGTTCGCGCGGCTGCGATCCGGCTTCAGCAGCTATGCCACGAACAAGAACATCCTTGTCTTCAGCCTCGATGAGTTCCTCCAGCTCTGCGAGCATATCGGCGCGGAGCCGTGGTATATCGCCTCCGCCTGCTTCTCCACCCAGGAGATGCTCAACTTCATGGAATACCTCGGCGGGCCGACCAACACCCCCTACGGCGCGCGGCGAGCGGCCAACGGCCGCGCCGAGCCATGGACCAGCGCGTTCCGCCGCATCCACGTCGAGTTCACCTGCGAGTCGTTCAATCCCGCGTTTCGTGGCGCGGCCTTCGAGGACGCGCAAGTGTTCGCCGCCCGGGCCAGCGAGATGTTCGGCGTCGCCAAATCCTCGCCCTGGCATGACGCGGGGAAGTTCAACTTTGCGCTGGGCGGACAGGCGACCTTCACCACCCGGAACCAGCAGATTCACACGAACAGCGTGAACCACGATTCGTTCACGGTGGCGCCCTACCTGGGCTACCAGATCAACAATTTCGCCAGCCACGAGGAGCTGTTTGGCTCGCTCTTCGCGGAGACCGAGATGGTCTCGCGCTCCCTGTCCGCGACCAATGGATACATGCGCGAGAACCACCGCATCGCGACCACCACCGGCAAACGCGTGCCGCTGAACATCTACGAGGTGAACATGCACACCACCACCGGCGCGATCGACCAGACGGCGCTGGACAATTTCGCCCCCAGCCTGGGCGCAGGCCTGGCCGTGGCCGACCACATGCTGCTCATGCTCCGGGAACTGCAATGCCTCGACCAGTGCATGTTCAGCCTTCCCGGCTGGCGCTTCAACCGGGATGACGGGAAGACCGTCCTCCTGTGGAGCGTCGTCCGCGACATGGGCGTCACGAACCGCAAGCGCCCGCAGTATCTCGCCGTGAAGCTCGCCAACGAGGCGCTGGCCGGCGACCTCCTCGCCACCACGCACACCGGCGACGACCCCACCTGGAACGTCAGCAACCTCAACCGCGTGAACTTCAACGGCGCTCATCACCTGCGCAGCTACGCCACCGCCAGCGGCACGAACCGCTCGCTCATCGTGTTCAACCTCCACCGCACCAGTGCGCTGGACGTGAACTTCACCGGCGGCAACGCACCGTCCGGCACCGTCACGCTCAAGCGCCTCAACTCGGCGAACATCACGGACCACAACGAGAGCGCGCAGGTCATCGCCACCACGACGAACACCTTGAGCGGCTTCAACCCGGCGGCGAACTTCAGCCTGCCGCCCTTCTCGATGAACTTGTTTCAATGGAGCACTGCCGCTCCGGCCGTCGCTCCGGCAATCACGACTCCGCCCCAGAGCCAGACGGTGAACGCGGGCGCAACCGTGACCTTCACCGTCGCGGCCACCGGCACTGCGCCCCTTGTTTATCAGTGGAAGAAGGATGGAACCAATCTCGCGGGGGCCACTGGCGCTTCGCTGGTGTTGAACAGCGTGCAGCCAGTGGACATGGGCAGTTACCGCGTGGCGGTGAGCAACAGCGCCGGAGTCGCGACCAGTGCGGCAGCGACGCTGACCGTGCTGGTGCCGGTGACGCCTCCGAGCATTTCCCTGCTCACGCCGAACCAGGTGGTCATCGCCGGAACCAATGTGACCCTCAGCGCCACGGTCACCGGCTCGGCTCCATTGATCTGCCAGTGGCAGCGCAACCACCAGAACCTCCCCGGCGCAACCAGCCCGACGCTGACCCTCCTGAACGTGTCCCGCACGAACACCGGCACCTACGTCCTGCAAGTGAGCAACCCCGGTGGCGCGACCGCCAGCCAGCCCATCACCCTCCGCGTGCTGAACTTCCCGCGCCTTCACTCTCCGCAGCCGCTCCCCGGCGGCGGCCTTCGCCTCCGCTTCAACGACCACGACGGCGGGGCCTTGAGCTTGGGTGACACGCCCAACTTCGAAGTCTGGGTGAGCACGAACCTGTTCAACTGGGTGCGCCTGAACCTCCCGCTCACCGTCCTCAACGGCCTGCTCACGCTCGATGACGTGGATGCGGCGAACCACGGACGCAGGTATTATCAAGTTATTGAGCGGTGAGCTGGTTGGGCGCGGACGCCGGCGTTTCGTAGCGCCGGCCTCTGGCCGGCCGTGCCGCAAGCGTCCTCGCTTGCCCGGCGGCGCGGAACCGCGGGCAGTGCGCGGATGCGCCCCCTCGGTTTCCATGGCGGTTTTCCGATTGAAGAGTGCCTGACAGGTCCGGCATCCTTGGCACCGCTATGAAAGCCTCATTCGTCCGGAAGGTGTTTCGGTCGGTGGTTCCCATCCTCACCATCCTGGTCGCGGCTGTGGGTGTCCGCGCGGACACGCTGGTCATGAACAGCGGGCGGCGAGTGGAGGGGAAGGTCATTCAGCAGGCGGAGGACAGCGTCTCCATCCAGATCGCACCCTTTGCCGAAATACGGCTGTCCAGATCGGACATTGCCGAAATCATCATTGTGCCCGTGCCCGTTCCGGAGCGGAAAATCAGTCCACCCACCAACGCCGTCCCGACCGCGCCCACACCCCCAGCCGCCGCACCCGCACCACCGACACCAGCACCACTTACGCCCGCCGCGCCCGCCCAGACAGCCCTGGCCCCGGCCCCAGCTCCGGCTCCGGCCACCACTGCGGCCCCACCGGCGACCGCACCCGCCGCTCCGCCCGCACCGGCAGCCATCTCGGCCACCGCAGCTCGAACGCCTCCACCGGCCAAGCCACCAGTGAAGCAAGAGCCCGGCGCGGTTCCAGCCATGGTCTTCTACACGGTCAGCCGCCCAGGCAGCTTGTTGTTCCCCTACCCAAAAATCGAAGGCTCGCCGGCCATGAACGGCTTGTGGGAACACTCCAAGGGCCGGCCCGTCACCGGCGCGACGCCGCTGGTGCTGAACCTGAACGACCGCGTGGAGGTGGTCCTGACCAACACAGTGGTTTATCCCGCCACGCCCGCGCGACCGGAGGCCAAGCTGGAAGTCGCCCAGGTGCGCATCCGTAGCGGCGGGCTGATGGATTTGCGGACCGGCCGGAGGGTGCAGATGCCGTTGTTCGAAGGCTGGATGCTCCTGGACCGGCTTCAGGCACCTGCGCCGTGAATCCGCGCCGCCTGCGCGGCCTCTCTTTGAGAAGCTAGTGGAAAAGCCAGCGGCTCGCCACCGCCGTGTGGCTGCATATGGACCGGCGACTGCAATCCGCTGACGCGGGTTCACCCCCCAATACAACTCATCGTCCGCTCCGGCTGCTGGAACTCCGGCTCGCCGATGTGGTGGCGGTCCTCCTTTTGCCAGACGATGGCGCGGAGGCGGTCGGTGAGGTCGGCGTCGCTGGCCCCGCCGCGCAGGAGGGGCTTGAGGTCGTGCTCGTGCAGGCTGAAGAGGCAGGTGCGGATCTTGCCGTCGGCGGTGACGCGCAGCCTGTTGCAGTGGCCGCAGAAGGCTTCCGTGACCGGCGCGATGATGCCGATCTCGCCG
>CAZOCL010000213.1:0-11294 GCA_964578245.1 uncultured Klebsiella sp.
GCCTGCCCGACGCCCGCGTCACCGCCGAGGTGAAGGACTTCGCCGGACATGTGGACGCCGCGCTCGTGGCGGTGCCGCCGAAGTTCCACGCGCCCGTCACCTGCGAACTGCTCGCCATGGGCATTGATGTGCTGTGCGAGAAGCCCATCGCCCTCAGCACCGCCGAGGCGCGGCAGATGAGCGACGCGGCGAAGAAGCACGGGCGCATCCTCTCGGTCGGCTTTGTCACGCGTTTCAACCGGAATGCGGAGGTCTTTCGGCGCATCGTGAACGATCCGGTGATCGGCGAGATCCAGGAAGTCATCGCCGAGGCCGGGTCCGTGATGGGCTGGGTGATGACCAGCGACGCCTATTTCAACAAGAAGCTCACGCTCGGCGGCGCGTTTTTCGATTCCGGCGTGCATCTCATTGACCGCGTGGTGGACCTCTTCGGCGACGTGAGCGACATCGCCTATGAGGACGATTCCTTCGGCGGCGTGGAGTGCAATGCGAATCTGACCGGCAAGCTCGCCATCGCAGGGCGCTCGGTGCCGTGCCGCATGAGCTTCAGTTGGACCCACGGCCTGTTGAACGGCGTGAAGGTGATCGGCACGCATGGCACCGCCGAGGTGAAGTATCTTGATCCTGACGCCCTCATCGTGACGCGCACGGTGGGCGGTGAACCGCTCGAACTCGGCGTGCGCTATCAGGGGGCTGCGCCGAATCCGTATCTGCTGCAGATCGAGGACTTCGCCCGCTCCGTTCGCACGCGCGGCACGCCGAAGGTGACCGCCGAGTCCGCCACGATGTCGCTGGCCATCATCGAGCGCGCCTATGCGGTGCGCACGCCGATGAAGCAGCCATGGGTGGAAGTGAACCAATAACTCCAAATACCAAATCCCAAGCTCCAAAGAAGTTCCAATGCTCAAGCTCCAATTATCGTTCAGTCCGGGAAGCAGCCTGGTTCGCGGCTACGTTCGTTGGCTGGCGGAGTTCGAAACTTGGAGTTTGAATTTTGTTTGGAACTTGGAACTTGGGATTTGGAATTTTCCTCGCGCATGACCCCCACTAAAATCCTCCTTACCGGCGCGACGGGCTTCATTGGCACGCGGCTGTGCGAGCGGCTCAAGCTGCACTGGCGGCTGCCGTATCGCGCGCTGGTGCGCAATTACACCCACGCCACGCGCATCGCGCGGCTCGATTCCGAGATGATCCCCGGCGACCTCACGAAGGTGGACACCATCGTGAAGGCGCTCGAAGGGTGCGACACGCTCGTCCACCTCGCGCACGGCGAGGACGACAAGGCCCCGAAGGAAACGGCGAACGTCATCGCCGCCGCGTTGCAGGCGAAGGTGAAGCGCTTCGTCCACATCAGCTCGATGTCCGTCCACGGCTCGAACCCCGGGCCCGAGAGCTGCCGCGAGGCCACCGCGCCCATTGTGCGTAGTGACGAGAGCACCTACGTCGTCTCGAAGGCGAAGGAGGAACTGCTCGTGCGCCGGGCCATCGAACGCGACGGTCTGCCCGCAATCATCCTGCGGCCCACGGTGGTTTACGGACCCTACGGCGGCTTCGTCATCGCCGCCGTGCAGCAGGCCAAGGGCGGCGTCATCGGCCTGCTCGACGACGGCAAGTGGGTCTGCAACGCCGTGATGGTGGACGATGTCTGCTCGGCCATCCACGCCGCGATCACCACGGACAAGGGTGTCGGTCAGGCGTTCTTCGTGAACTCGGACAAGGCCGTCACCTGGCGCGAGTGGAATCTGACCTTCGGCGGCATGCTCGGCCAGCCGTTGCAGACGGTGAACTTTGAGACCGCCGAGCTGCGCGCCTACTGGGAAAAGCAAAAGCCCACGGTGAAATCCAACCTCACCGCCGCAGCGAAGCTGGTCGTCTCGCCGGACTTGCACCGGCAGTTCGCGAAGGTGCCGGTGATCAAGTCCGCAATCATCTGGGCCAAGGAAACGGTGAAGGCGCAGATGGGCGAGGAGAAGGTGCTCGCGTTCAAGTCCAAGCTGTCGCCACGTCCGCGCGCCAGCACCGGCCCCGGCGTGCCGATGCCCAACCCCAGCCGCATCCGCCTGGAGGCTTTCCCGATCGAGTTCTCCAACGACCTGCTCAAGCAGACCCTCGGCTGGAAGCCGGCTTATGACTTCAAGGCCGGAGCGGAAGTCACCCGCCAGTGGCTGGAGTTCGCGCGGCTGATTCCGGGCAAGGGCCTTTGACGCTGCGACCAGATTTTGACCACGGAGACGCGTTGGACTCAGAACGGAAGGCTGCTCATCCCAAGTGAGAATGAAATCCGATAGCGCGCGGCTCGGCCATCGGACGCTCCCTTTCCCCTCACCCTGGCCCTCTCCCCTGAGGAGAGGGGACCAGTCAGCCAGCCGCGGAGCAAGGCAGGCGTGTGGATTCACCTGATGCAGCCAGCGGATCTCCCTCTCCCCAAGGGAGAGGGCCGGGGTGAGGGGGAAGCGCATGCACGAACACCACGCCCATTCTATAGGCTCATATCATTCGAAAACCTGCTCGGAATGGCTCGGTGCGTGCAGTCTTCGGCAGGATCAATCATTGCATCCCAGTCCCGAAAACAATGGATTTGCCTGTCTCACAAAATGGACCGCGAGATTGACCATCGCCTGCGCCATAGGCTTGCTGTCAGATTTGGAAGGGACGAAAACTATCGTGGGATTGTATAGTCCATAAAATAGCAACAGGGTCCTTGGAAATGGGCCGGTTCCAATTTCATCGTTTCGCTTTCCGTCTTTGCGGATGAATTGGTATTCAAACGACAGATCTCGTCTGCGGACATCGAACCGAAATTCTGTCAGAATCGACCAGTCTTCATTCACTCGCTTTCTACAAGAAACGATCTTGATTCTGCTTTTAACTACGCCGAGTTCCTGGGGAATTACGGCGATCAGGTCCTTGAAAAGGACCTCCTTGCTGATTGGAACGTAAGTGGGGGAAGATTCGCCGGCGGTTGAAAGAGGCGGAAGTGTTCTCATGTATATGGTGCTATAATCCACACAGTCATCGCATAGCCTCTTTTCAGCGGTAGTCATCATCTCTCCATTCAACTTTACTGCATTGATATGCGCACGCTTGGTAAGCGCCAGTGCCAGTTGTTTTCTTTCGGGTGAGTGCAATGTTTCATTCCACTTAGCAAAGCCGCCAATTCTCATTTTATGGAAGCCAATCTGCCGGAGAAGCGGACAGTCTTCCTCCAACTCGCGTAAGAAATCGCGTTGAGACCACGCATAAAGCTTTTGAGCAAACCGGTTGTTCGCATCTTTTAACAGCATGCGCTTAACAGCTAAATTTTCGCTGTGGCCGTCGTCAATGAGTTTGTGCGGCTGATTCCCGGCAAGGGGTTTTGACGCGAAGCCGCGAAGGCGCAAAGAATAGAGCCCGCGAAATACGCCAAAGACACGAAAGGGGAGGGCGTCGGGCAGGGGGTGAGGACAGCTCAGACGTCGAGGCCCCGCAATGGATCAGTGAATCCGAACCCCGCAGTTCTCCTTTCGGAATTCGGGCCGCGAATCAGGGCAGGAACCCAAAGATTCAGGGAAGACAAAGATTTCGCACATCCCATCTTTGTCTTCCCTGAATCTTTTGGGATTTGTTCTGCATGGGGGACAGGAGTGTCCCCCTCACTGGTATTCGTATCCCAGGTGGAAGCTCACGCGGCCGTCGGGGTGCTGGCGGATGTTGGTGAGGTGGACGGGCAGCCCGCCGCCGAGGAGTGAGCGGCTGCTGGGGGTGGTGAAGGGCGTGTAGGAATCGTTCGCGGTGCTGGGATACGGCACCGCGGTGAGGAACATGCGCGGACCGGCCGGCCCCTCGACGCCGTGGCTCTCCTCCAGGATTACGCGGCTGCCCACAATGTGCCAGATGAGCAGGCCTTCCGCCGGCAGGCTGCCGTCGAAGCCGGTCTTGCGGCGGTTCTCCAGCAGCAGGTATTCGCTGCCGTCGGGCCGGAGGAGCACCTTGAAGCACTGGTTGGTCGAGCCTTCCACCGGCGCGAGCACGAGCTTCTGCTTCATGGTCGGGTCGAGCAGCGCCGGGGTGAGCCAGCCGAGCTGCTCCTTGCACCACGCGCCGAAGTGCTGCGGCCGGCCGTAGGGCGTCTGGTTGGACATCGCGCACCAGTTGCCCAGGCCCTCGGAGCCGGGATTCTCCGGGCGCGCGTAGAGGTCCGGGATGCCGAGCATGTGGCCGAACTCGTGGCAATAGACGCTGATGTTCCCCATGCGCCGGCCGCCCTCCGCGCAGATGAAGTAGGGCCAGCGCTTGCCCTTGTAGGTCACGCTGCCGCGATGCGGCCAGAACAGGCTGCCGCGGTTCGAGTTCGGGTAGCGGTCGCCCGCGTAGATGAACGCGACACCGTCAAAGTCCTTCAAGGCATTCGTCCCGTCCCGCTTGAGCAGCAGGTCCAGCGCCTCCGTGAGGAAAGACGTCTTGGCCGCGATGCTGGCGGACTGCGAGAAGTCACTGCGCTTCTTGCCCATGTCCAGCCAGTCGAAGCCCCGGCCGGTCACGCGCAACTGGCCGCAAGATTGCTCGATATAATAGTCGCGCAGGCTGCCGAAGGCCGTCTGGCCCGTGGCCGTGGTGTTCGTGTAGGTGCCGGTGCTGAACATGGCCTGCTCCCAGTCGCTCATCTTCACGGCGGAGTTGTGCTTGGTGTCGCTGAACTCGACGCCGATGAGCGCCAGCTTGTAGCCCGATTTCCGCCAGATGGTGCGCGGCTCCTCGCCCGAGGCGGAGGCGCTGTCCGCCGCGAGCGTGATCTGGAACTCCTGCTCCTCGCCCTTGCGGCGGACGACCACGCTCACGGTGTCGCCGGGGGACTTCTCCGCAAGCAGCTCGGTGACGGACTGGCCGGCGGCGATCACCGCTCCGGCGATCTTCACGATCACGTCGCTGGCCTTGAGCCCGGCCTTGTCCGCTGGCATCCCGGTGGTGACGGAGGCCACCGGCGCGCCTTCGTCCGAGACTTCGCCGGTGCGGATGCCCATCACGGCGCGCTGCTCGCCCGTGCGGCGCGGACGGCTGGTGGCGGCCACGGTGGCGAGGAGGTCCAGCGTCTTGCGGTCGCGGGTGACGGTGAGCTGCGCGAATTCACCCGGCGCCTTGCGCTGGAGGAGGTCGCGCAAGGCATCAGCGGAGGTGACGGCCTGCCGGTCCAGCTTGAGCAGCACATCACCGACGCGCACGCCCACCTTGGCCGCCGGAGAGTTCTCCGCCACTTCCCCGATGACCAGCCGCCCCTTCGGGTCCGGCGTGATGTGGAGGCCGAGATAGCCGGACTGGCCAGTGGGGGCGTTGCCGGCCTTGCCGAGCTTGGTGGTGAGGGCGGTGGTGACCGTGTGGTAGCCCTCCAGCTCGGCCAGCGGCGGCGCGGCGGGCGAGGGAAGCGCGAGCAAGAGCCCAGCAAGCAGGACGGCACGAAGGACGGTTTTCATGGTCGCGGTGTGGCGGTGTTCCCCCAGTGTGTAGGCGAACGGGCCGGACTCGGCAATGGCGTTTCGTGCTGGGATGGCCGCGGGTGATGGGGCTGGACAGGGTGAGGAGCGAGAATAGGGTGTCGGCATGAACTCGCCTCGGGCGCGTGGATAGGGCGCGAGTCTGGTTGGATATCAGCACACTCATGGCATGAAAGCGGTAAACCACCTTGCCGGTCTCCTGCTGGCGACGATCGGCGTCATCTTCGTGCTGGGTTCGATGGCCCATTTTTTCGATCCTGACCCAGAGATGCCGTTGTGGATGGTGGGGGTGATGTTTGTCGTCCTGGGATTGCTTCCACTGGGCGGCGCGTTCGTCCTGTTGCGGGCGACCGTCACCGCGCCCAGCAAGCCGTGTCCACAGTGCGGGGGCAAGGAGCGGCAGCCGGCGGGAGTCTTGCGCACGTCGCACAATCGGTGGCTCTTTCACTTGTGCGGCTGGGTGTTTGCTTCACTTTGGGGCGCGAGCCGCGAGCAGCAGGTCCGATGCGCCCAGTGCGAGACCCTTTACCTGACCGACACGCGGGGCACGCGCATCGCCGGGGTCTGCCTTTGGGTTTTCCTCCTGCTGGTGGTGTATGCGGTGATTGCGCAGCAATTCATAGAACGTCGATAGCCGGGGCCATGACCGCCTCTCACATCCTGCTGGCGATTGGGGTCGTGGTGCTGGCTGTGTGACAAAGCCCGTGCGAACCAGTGGCTTACTCCGCACGCGCAAAGCGGCCCGGCGGGCCGCGCTCCGGGCCGTGCATGGACGAGCCTCGCAGTGGCATTGAATCTTCCGGAATGACCAGCGGTTTGGTCCCGACGACTCCGCCCCTTGGCTTGACGCAGGCCCTGATCCGACTTCACTTGTCGGAAATCATGCACCTTGCACCCCGGTTCCTGCGCGGCGTCGCCACGCTTCTCCTGTTGGGCGGTTGGCTCACTTGCGGCGCTGCGGAAGCGCCCAGGCCTGAACTCAAGACGGCGGCTGGTTCCGGGGTGCAGTATTACGTGTCGCTGCCCAAGGGGTGGGCGCCGGGGACGAAGTGGCCGATTCTGGTCGCGATTGACGGGTCCGGGCACAATTTCCAGGGCTGCTTCAATGGCTTCGTGAACGCCCGAGGAGCGCATCCTTTCATCGTCATCGCTCCGTGCGTCAGTTCCAACGGCAACGATCCGGCTGAGCTGAAGGCCGTGCTCGGCATCGTGCAGGAGGTGCAGAAGTCGGCCAGCGGGCAGGCGAAGTTCTTCATCACGGGCTTCTCGGCGGGCGGGCATCTGACGTGGCAACTGGTGTTTCAGCATCCCGAACTGCTCGCCGGGGCGGCACCGGCCGCGGCCAATTTCCGCTTTCGTGGAATTGATGCCATTTCGAAGGCGCCGGAACGGATCAAGCTGCCGATCCATGCGTTCCAAGGGGACAAGGACGGCGTCAAGGTCCACCTCGACGCCCAATGGGCGGACGCGCTCAAGCTGGCCCGCGAAAACGGCTACGAGAATCTGACGCGGACGGACGTGCCCGGCGCGGCCCATCAGGCGTTTGCGAGCGAGGTGGTGGCGTTCTTTGCCTCGGTGCTGCGGCCGTAGAGGGGAGGAAACCAGGCAGGGAGCAGTGGTGCGTGATGCGTGCGGCAAGGGTGAGAGGGTCGGCGGCGGCGCCTAGTCGCATGGGAAGACGCACGGATACTTGCCGACGTGCGGCCTGCTCTACTTCGCAGCGCGCCCCCCTCACCCTTGTCCTCTCCCCCGATGAGGGAGAGGGGATTTGTCGCGGGTGATTCGTTCACGGTGCGAGCATTCCTGGCAACGGCGTGAGGAGGATCCATTTGGGCGTAGCCAGGCGGACAGGCGGAAGCGCATGATTGCCCCTATGACAGTCACCACTGGAAACGATGTGGCCGGGCACGAGATCGTCCAATACTTGGGGATTGTGCGGGGGATAGTCGTTCGCTCCACGAGCATTGGCCGGGGAATCGTGGGCGGGCTGCGGTCGATCATCGGCGGGAACATCCCCGAGTATGTTGCCGTGTGTGAGGAGGCTCGTGAGGATGCGTATCGAACCATGCTGGCACACGCCACGGGGGTGGGTGCGGATGCGATCATCGGCTTCCGTTATGATGCCACCGAGTTCATCCAGGGCTCGACCGAGGTGCTGGCTTATGGCACGGCGGTTAAGATCAAAAGAGCCTGACTATCAAATGAACCAAGTCTCATTGACCGAAAAGTTCACGCTGATACGTGAGCACTGGCGACCGAAGGTCGTGGCCCAGTTGAACGGCCAGGAACTCAAGCTGGTGAAAATCTGCGGCGTATTTCCGTGGCATCATCACGAACTGGAAGACGAGCTGTTCCTGGTCTGGCGCGGGCAGATGACGATTGAGTTCCGCGACCACCGCGTGACCTTGCAGGCCGGTGAGTTGTGTGTGGTCCCGCGCGGCGTCGAGCATCGCACCATGGCGGATGAGGAGGCCGAGGTCCTCGTATTTGAGCCGGCGGAGACACGGAACACAGGCAACCTGGTGGACCAGAGGTTTACCGCCCCGAACGGAGCGGTGATATGAGGCCACCGCATGGATCGTAGCGCACTGCTTCGCCTGCTGGCCGACCTCGTTTTGGTGACGCACGTCGCTTTCGTGGGCTTCGTCATCGTCGGCCTGTTGCTGATTGTCTGCGGTGGCGTGCTCAAGTGGGGCTGGGTTCGCAATCCATGGTTCCGCCTGCTGCACCTGGCGGCGATTGGCCTGGTGGTGGGGCAGGCGTGGCTCGGCTTGATCTGTCCGCTGACCACCCTGGAGATGTGGCTGCGCTGGGAGGCGGGCGACGAGGCTTACGGCGGGACGTTCATCGCGCACTGGCTGCAGAAGCTGCTTTTCTATCAGGCCCCGCCGTGGGTGTTCGTGGTGTGCTACACGGTCTTTGGGCTGGTGGTGGTGGGCACTTGGTTTGGGATTCGGCCGCGGCGGTTTCGTGCCAGGGCGGAGGGGTTTGACTGACGAATGGGGACTGACGAATCAAGGCGTGAGGGGGCTTTAGTCTGGCAGTTGCGCGGGGCTGAGCTTTTCAAAAACCACTAACCGGCACTCATCGGCGGGGCAGACTGGGTCCGGTTACTACGGCAGTCCATTGGCGTGGCACAATTGAGTCGGGAGGGCGGGGGCGTAGGGTGCGGGGTGAAGCGCGGGGAACCACGAGTGAACATGAAGAGGGAAATTGCGGAACGAAGCCATTTGAACGGCTGAAGAGGGTGGCACCGCAGAGGGGGGCGGAGAAAGGCCCGCGGATAGCGCGGATGACACGGATGGAGTTTCTGCGAAACGAAGCCAATTGGGGGGATCGGGATTTCAGATTGGAGATTTCAAATTTCAGAAGGGAAACCACGAATGAACACGAATGGACACAAGGAGAGAAATTGCGGAACGAAGCCATTTGCGGCGAAGAAGGGATTGGCACCGCAGAGGCGGGACGGGCGCAGATGGGGCGGAGAAAGGACTGCGGATAGCGCGGATGACACGGATGGAGTTTCTGCGAAACGAAGCCAATGGGGGCGGGATTTCAGATTGGAGATCTCAGATTTCAGAAGGGAAACCACGAATGGACACGAATGGACACGAATGGGCACGAATGGGCACGAATGGGCACGAATGGGCACGAAGAGGGAAATTGCGGAACGAAGCCATTTGCGGCGAAGAAGGGATTGGCACCGCAGAGGCGGGACGGGCGCAGAGAACGGCGGAGAAAGGCCCGCGGATAGCGCGGATGACACGGATGGAGTTTCTGCGAAACGAAGCCAATTGGGGAGCGGGATTTCAGATTGGAGATTTCAAATTTCAGAAGGGAAACCACGAATGGACACGAATGGAGTGGCGAAAGCGGTGGGATGGACGAGGGACAATGGCCGATTGCCAACAGAGGCGGGGGATTTTGCAAAACGAAGCCAATTTGGATCACGAATTCGAGATTCCAGGTTTCAGAGGGAGCCCAATCGCCAAGGGCAATGGCCGAACGTCGATGGGGAGGGAATTTTACCAAACGAACCCATTTGAAGACAGAAGCAGGAAGACGGAGGCCACGGATGGGCACCAAGGGACACGGATGGGCCAGAACGAACCCATCGGGAGGTGCTGGGGGCTTCGGCTCATGAACGCCCCCCAAATTCAGGAGAGCCTCAGGTGGCGGGTTGCCAGGCTGGTCTTCCCTGAAGCTTTGGGCTCGGGCTGGTCAGCTGGCGGTGAACTTCGCTTCCGCCGGGGTGATTCCGCCGGTCTTGTGCACGCCGCGGCCGACGTTGGCGGCGAGGTGGGTGCCGATCTTGAAGAGGGTTTCTTCCAGGCCCACTGCGCCGATGGCCCCGGCGATCTCGGCGACGGTGAAGGATTTGCCGGGGTTGCCTTGCAGGTGGGCGGTCAGCCGGGCCTGGAGGGCAAGCACGGTGCCGGCGGCTTTCTTGCCGGCTTCGACACCGGGCTGGTGGTAGGCGTTGATGTTAATGAGCGAGGCGTAGAGGCCCACGGCACGCTCGAAGAGGGCGATGAGCACGCCGATGGTGAAGGGGGAGACTTCCTTCACCGTGATGGTGATGGACTCGCGGCCTTTTTCGTGGAGGGCGGCGCGGGTGCCGAGCAGGAAGCCGGTGAGGAAATCGCCGGTGGTGGTCTGGGGCTCGACTTCGATGCTGTCGCCGGCGCGGTCGGCCAGGACTTCGATGAAGGTGACGAAGAAGTTCAGCACACCCTCGCGGAGCTGCTGCACGTAGGCGTGCTGGTCCGTCGAGCCCTTGTTGCCATAGACGGCGAGGCCCTGGTTCACGACGTTGCCGTCGAGGTCGAGTTCCTTGCCGAGGGACTCCATGAGGAGCTGCTGGAGATACTTGGAGAAGAGTTCGAGGCGGTCCTTGTAGGGGAGCACCACCATGTCCTTGGTGCCACGGCCGTTGCCGGCGTAATACCACATGAGGGCGAGCTGGGCGGCGGGATTCTTGGCCACGTCGGGGAGGCGCGTCTGGTCGTCGCAGGCTTTCGCGCCGGCGAGCATCTCACGGATGGCGAAGCCCTGAAGCGCGGCGGGGAGGAGACCGACGGTGGAAAGCTCGCTGGTGCGGCCGCCGACCCAGTCCCACATGGGGAAGCGGTGAATCCAGTCCTGTTGGGCGGCGTATTTGTCCAGCTCGCTGCCCACGCCGGTGACGGCGACGGCGTGCGCCTCGAAGCGCAGCCCGGCGCGTGCGTAGGCGGACTTGGCCTCGAGCAGGCCGTTGCGGGTCTCTTTGGTGCCGCCGGACTTGGAGATGACGACGGTGAGGGTGCGGTCGAGATCGCCACCGATGGCGGCGAGGACCTTGTCCATGCCATCGGGGTCGGTGTTGTCGAAGAAGTGGACGGCGAGCTTGTCATCCGCCGGCTGGCCGAGGGCGTTGGCGACGAACTGCGGCCCGAGCGCCGAGCCGCCGATGCCGACGACGAGCAGGCGCTTGAAGGGCCCGCCTGCGCCGCGCACCACCGAGCCATCGTGAACGTCCGCCGTGAACTTCTCGACGGCGGCGAGGGTGTCTTCGATTTCCTTCGCGATGTCCGGGGTGGGCGCGAGGGCGGAGTTGCGCAGCCAGTAGTGGCCGACCATGCGCTTCTCGTCGGGGTTGGCAATGGCGCCTTTCTCCAGCTCGGCCATCGCGGCGAAGGCCTGGGCGAGGCGGGGCTGCATCGCGGGGAGGAAGCCATCGGCGAAGTTCATCCGGCTCAGGTCCAGGGCCAGGCCGAGGGTGGAAAACTCGGTGTAATGCTGCTGAAATCGTTGCCAAAGCTGGTCAGGCGTTGCGCTCATGTTGGG
>CAZOCL010000214.1:0-11251 GCA_964578245.1 uncultured Klebsiella sp.
GAGAAGCAGAAGGAAGGCAAAAAGCGCATGAAGATGTTCGGCACGGTGAACATCCCGCAGGAGGCGTTTATTGAGGTGCTGAAGTCGTGAGGAAGGGCGAAGACGTGTGACCAAGCTGAACCTAAACGTGTTGCGTGTTGCGTGTTGCGTGTCTCCGAGCGGCGGCAGAACGCCCTCGGTTAGAAGCACGCACCACGCACCACGCAGCAGTTCAACGGAGGGAATTTACCCATGAGCGTCCTCCTCCAATGGTTTCTCTCCGGCACGGTCCGCCATGCGCTGGACTTGCGGAAGCATGTGCTGGGGATTGTCTCGGCGCAGCGCGACATACTGGAGCCGGACAAGATTGCGGCCATCGAGGAAGCCTGCACGAAGCTGCGTGCAGCGGTGGTGGCCAAGGCGGACAAGGCGGCGCTGATGGCCGAAATGACGAAGGTGGAGGAAGTCGCCAACAAGTGGCTCAAGCCCTACCCGCACGCCAACTGGCGCGAAAACGTGGAGGTGCTGCTGGTGGCCATCGCCGTGGCCATGGCGATCCGCACATTCTTCCTGCAGCCCTTCAAGATTCCCACCGGCTCGATGCAGCCGACGCTTTACGGCATCACGCACCAGAGCTTTCGTGGACAGTCGGACGTCAAGTTCCCCGGCGGCGTGGATGAGTTCATTGACTCTTGGTTTCGTGGTGTCACCTACTATCATGTCGTGTGTGAGGAGGATGGTGAATTGGTGAAGCCTGAGCCGCCGGTCACGGTGCTGCCGTTCGTCAAGAAGCAGTCCTTCCAAGTCGGCAGCCGGAGTTACACGGTCTGGTTTCCGCCCGATCAATTCCTGCCGACGTCCTATGGCAGCGTGAACCGATCCGGGCTCTACGCAGGCCAGCGTTTTCGCAAGGGGGAAGACATCGTCAAACTCAAGGTCATCAGCGGTGACCATCTGTTTGTGGATCGTCTTTCGTTCAACTTCCGCCGGCCCGAGCGTGGTGAGATCATCGTCTTTGAGACCAAGGGCATCCCCACGCTCCCGCAGGACCAGTTCTACATCAAGCGCATGGTCGGCATGGGGGGCGAGCGCGTGAGCATCGACAACGACCGGCATCTCCACATCAACGGGCAGCGGCTCGATGCCAACACGCCACGGTTTGAAAACGTCTATCATCTGTCCGGACCGCCGAAGGACAGCGAGTATTCCGGGCATGTGAACGAGAAGGTGGCCCGGGAAAACAACCGCACGCTGGCCCCGCTGTTCGAGGACGACAAACAGGAATTCCGCGTCCGCCCCAAGCACTACATTGTGATGGGCGACAACACGATGAACAGCCTCGATTCCCGCGCCTGGGGTGACTTTGCGCAGGAGAGCGTCATCGGCAAATCCGCCTTTGTTTACTGGCCCTTCCTGAGCCAGGGCGAACGGCCGGGCCGGTTCGGCTGGTCCCATCGCTAAACTCTCTGCTGCGTGGTGACGCACGCGTGCACTGGCCGGTGAAAAGGAATGGCGCTTGCCGTCGTGAATGCCTCTGCTCCCAGCCCGCCGCCAGGTGGCATGTCGCATCAAGGGGTGCGCGTTGTCCTCCTGGCTGCCTTGGTCATGGTGGCCACGTTCCCGGGCCGCACGCACGGGCTGGGACTCGTCACGGAACCGCTGCTCAGCGAACTGCAGATTGATCGCCTGCTCTTCGCCCAAATCAACCTCTGGGCGACACTGCTGGGCGCGGCCTTTTGCTCTCCTGCAGGCTGGGCCACCGACCGGTTTGGTGTGCGCAGGGTGACCGTTGCGATGCTCCTGGCCACGGGAGCGAGTGCGGCGGCGCTGGGATTCACCAGCAGCGCGCTGGCACCGCTGCTGCTCATCCTCACGCTGACTCGCGGGTTCGGCCAGAGCGCGCTCTCCGTGTGCAGCATCACTGCCATGGGCAAATGGTTCACGCACCGCTCGGGCCCCGCCATGGGATGGTATGCGTTCTTGATGGGCATCCTGTTCGCGTCGGCATTCGGTGTCGTTGGCTACCTGGTCCGGGAGCAAGGCTGGCGGGTGGCCTGGTTCATAGTCGCAGCAGTGGTGGTGGTCGTAGTGGTTCCGCTCGTGGTGGTGTTCCTCCCTGAGAACTCCACGACGAAGCCAGTGGTCACTGCAGCTCGTCCCGCCATCGGTCTGAGTTTGAGAGACGCGTTGCGAACGCAGGCCTTCTGGGTCTTCGCTGGCAGCACCGCGCTTTACGGTCTGGTGTCTTCCGGCCTGGGCCTGTTTCAGCAGGCAGTGCTGGCGGAGCGCGGATTCGACCAGCAGACCTACCATCACCTGCTGGTCGGATCGAGCCTGGTGAGCCTCGCGGCACAACTGGCCTGCGGATGGCTCTCGCTGAGGGTCGCCGTCGGCCGCCTGACGGGTGTCGCGCTCCTGCTCCATGCGTTGGCGCTGGCCTGGCTGCCGTTCGTCGTCACCCGGATGGAATTGTGGTGCTTTGCGATCCTGATGGGCGCGGCGGGCGGGGTGGTGGTCGTGGTCTTTTTCGCGGTATGGGGGCAGTTATTTGGGCCGGCGCACCTGGGCCGCATTCAAGCCGCAGCGCAGATGCTGACCGTCCTCGCGTCCGCCGTCGGCCCGCTGGTTTTCGCCCAGTGCCATGCGCTGAAGGGGTCCTATGCGCCGGTGCTGTTCGCCCTCGCCTTTGTGGCGTTGCTGTTCGCCGTCGCAGCCTGGCGGGTGAGGCTGCCTCTGGCCGGGAGCTTACCCTCCGCCTCGCCCGCGCCATGAGGCTTACCGGATGGACAAGGGCGCGCAGTTTTCACACTCTAGCCCCATGGCAACCAAGAAAGTCGTGGCAGACCGTTGCGTGACGATGCTCAAGGCGCTGGCCGACGAGCATCGCTGGGACATCGTGCGGACGTTGCTGGCCGAGTCACTGAGCGTTTCTCAACTGGGAGAACGGCTGGGCATGCCGCAGCCAAACGTCTCCAAGCATCTGCGCATCCTGCGTGAGGCGGGCATTGTCGTGACCGAGCGGGTGGGCAAAGAGGTGCGTGGCGGGATCGCGGACGCGTTCCGCGCGGAACTGAGCCGCAGCAAGAACCGGCTGGATCTGGGTTGCTGCACGTTTGATTTCAACACCGCCCGGCGGTAACGGACGCGGATTTTTCTTGCGACGGCGTGATTACGTATGCCTTACTAGGCATACATGAAGTCCGCTTCGCACTGCATTTGGGGAATCTCCCGGCGCTGCTTTGGCGCGCTCCTCCTGGTCTTCCTGCTCGGTATCACTGATCTTGGAGGGCGCATCAGCGCGCAGTCTGACGTCCTGAAGATCAACGGCTCCACGACCGTGAACCTCCCCGTGGCGGAGGCGGCGGAGCTGTTGCGCCTGGAGCAGAAGCTGACCATCCAGGTGGACACGCAAGGCGGCAGTGCGGGCGGTATCTCGATGCTAGGAGACGGGCTGGTCCAACTGGGCATGTCGTCAAAGCCGTTGAGCGACGCCGACCGGACGAGGTATCCCAAGGTGAATTTCAAGGCCATCCACATCGGGGAAGATGCGGTGGCGATGATCGTGTCCAAGGACGTGTGGGACGGGGGAGTGCGTGCGCTGTCGAAGGCACAGTTGCGCGACATCTACGAGGGGAAGATCAAGAACTGGAAGCAAGTCGGCGGGCCGGACCAGCGGCTGGTGTTCTTCAACAAGGAGCCGGGCAGGGGAACCTGGGAGGTGTTCACGCACTGGTTGTATGGCGATTCGAAGAACTCACCCCTGGTCAATTTCCCAGAGGTAGGCGGCAACGAGGAGACGCGCAACAAGGTGGCCTCCACCCGGGGCGCGCTGTCCCAACTCTCGGCCTCGTGGGCCGATGGCAAGCGTGTCTTCGCACTGGGGCTGAAAAGCGACACGGGGGAGATCGTGAATCCGACGCAGGCGAGCATCGCCGCTCGCGTATACCCGATGAGCCGTCCGCTCTTCCTGCTCGCGAATGGCGAGCCGGCGGGCACGGCCAAGACTTTAGTGGATTTCCTGCTCAGTGCGCGCGGGCAGGAGCTGGTGCGCAAACACGGCTATCTCTCGCTGGACCAGCTCAAGTAAAGCGCGCCTCGCTGCATTCAACTCAGCCCATGAACAGTCGCTCCACCCTCGTCTCAACCCTGTGCCTGCTGGCACTGCCTCTGAGCGCGCTCGCCTCGCCCAGCGGCTTGAACAACATCCCCACCGCCGATACCGCGCCGGACCTGGTGCCGGTGATCCAGGCCTACACCACGTTCGGCGCAGACCGGAAGCCCGACCACACGGCCGGGATGAAGATCGGCTTCGGACCGTGGGACAAGGCGGCGTTCAGCTCGCGTTTCGAAGCAGGCATGGACGGCCACTACGCGCCGGGCAGCGCCGGGCCGGCGGTGTTCTCGTTGAAGTATGCCGTGCAACCCTGGGAAGCCGGCCCGTCCCTCGGGCTTGGTTCGGCCAATATCGCCGTGGACAGTGCCGATCGTGCGCGTGCCGGGCAGCCGTTCTCCTACGCGGTGCTGTCGCAGGACTTCAAGTTCCTGCGCGCCCACGCGGGCTACGGAGTGCAGCATCAGGGCAACGCGGCCTTCCTGGGTGTGGACAAGACCTTCAAGGTGTTTGATCGCGACCTGATGCTGCGCAGCGACGCGACGCAAATTCAGGACCAGCGCCAGTGGCTGGCGAGCGTCGGCCTCCTCTATGCCATCAACTCCTGGCTGGTCTGGGAATCCTGGGCCAGCTTCCCGGTGGACACCGGCAAGCCGAGCATCACGCTCAAGCTGAACTTCGTCCTCGACTGGAAGAAGAAATAACCCGACCAGCCTCGAACATCATCCTGTCTTGATCATGAAACCCATTGTCACCCTCCTCGCCGCCTGCACTTTGCTCGCGGTGCTCACCAGCGCCGCCCAGGCGGAAATCGGCACCATCTCGGCAGCCGACGCGAAGAAGCTCATTGAGAATCCAGATGCCACCAAGCGCCCCATCGTGCTGGACACGCGCGGCGGCTACAAAGACTACTTCCGCGGCCATCTGCCGACGGCGCATCACATCAACTTCGACACGCTCCGTGGCACCGACAAGGCCGTGCCCGTGCAGTATCTGCCCGACGATCTCACCAAGGCGCTGCTGACCCGCGCCGGCGTGGACAAGGATCGCCTGCATCTGGTCTATGCCACCGGGGCCGAGCTGCCCAACGACGAGATCCTCAGCACCACCATGGTTGTGTATGTGCTCGAGAAGTTTGGCGTGGCCAACGTCAAGATCGTGGACGGCGGCTTCGCCGAGTGGAAGAAGCAAGGGTTCGAACCGGCGCGGGATTACTTCGGCAACCCGCCGGGCAAACTGCCGGCGAAGACCAACCCCGGCGTGTCTGCCAACGTGGACGATGTGCAGAAGCATGGCGGCAAACCCGGCAACCTGCTGATTGACGCCCGTCCGCTCAACGAATTCCAAGGCGATGACGATGTCTGGCTGCGCAAGGGACACATCCCGGGCGCTATCAGCTTCCACTGGGCGCGGCTGATGGAGAAGGACAACACGCACAAGTTCAAGCCGTTCAGCGAGGTGCAGGCGGAGCTGGAAAAAGCCGGCATCACCAAGGACAAGAACATCATCGCCTATTGTGGCACGTCCCGCGAAGGCAGCCTGCTGCTCTTCTACCTCAAGCATGTGGCCGGCTACCCCAACGTGCGCCTCTACGAAGGGGCGTGGAAGGAATACGTATGGCTCAAAGGCAAGTCGTTGCCCGCCGAGACCGGTGGCAAAGCCGCTGGCAAGTAACGGGCTATGCCCAACAGAGGGCGCTTGTGAATCCGCCCGGTTCGCGCCCAGCGTGAAACGGGCGGACAAGCGTTGAGCGGGATTATGGAGTTGCTCAAGACCCGCAACGCTGAATCTGTTTCCGACAGCCAGCCAAGTCGCTACACTGTGACGCAACGTGTCTGCGGCCGCTCCAACAACACCCCTGTCCCTCGTCGGCCCCGCCGAACGGGGCAGGGGTGCTCATTCGTGGACCCGGAGCATTAGTTGGGGGTTCACGCTGGTGACGGGCTTGTTTCTTATCGGAATGGTGGGCTTGTTCGTCTGGCAGAGCGTGCCGGTGTGGCGGCAGGAAGGTTTGGGCTATCTCACCGGCAAGCGCTGGTTCTTCCGTCAGCATGAATTCGGCGCGCTGGCGATGATCTACGGCACGGTGGTGGTCTCGGGCATTGCGCTGCTGCTGGCCGCCCCGGTGGGCGTGGGCGCGGCGTTGTTCACGGCAGAGATTCTCCCGGGTCGCTGGCGTCTGCCCGTCAAGGCGGCGGTGGAATTGCTCGCGGGCGTGCCGTCCGTGATCTACGGCCTAATGGGCATCCTCTTCCTGCGTGAGTGGGTATATGACGCGCTGCGACCGTTCGATCCCTTGAGCGGAGACACGCTGCTCACCGCGGGCATCCTCCTGGCCGCGATGGTGCTGCCCACGATGATGACCCTCAGTGACGATGCGTTGCATGGCGTGCCAGCCGCGCAGCGTCTGGCGGCGCGCGGGCTCGGTCTGACGCGGGCGGAAACCGCGCTGACCGTCTGCCTGCCGCAGGCGTGGCGCGGGATGGTCGCGGCGTTGTTGCTCGCGCTGGGCCGCGCGCTCGGTGAAGGCATCGCGGTCTTCATGGTCGTGGGGCGACAAGATAATCAATGGCCGGCGAATCTCTTCTCCCTGCGCCCTTTGATCGAGGCGGGGCAGACGCTCAACAGCAAACTCGTCAGTTCGGAGACCAACATCGCCTACGGCGAGCCGCTGCACTGGGCGGCAATGGTGAGCCTCGGCCTCGTGCTGCTGACGATGGCGGGTGGCATCACCTGGCTGGGCGCGGGGCTCATGCGCCGGAAGGAGGCTCATGCGCCGCACGCTTGACCGGCTGTTCACCGTGGGAGCCACCGCTTGCGCCGCCCTGGCGATCAGCGTCATCCTGCTGATCGTTGCCGGACTGATCTGGCGCGGCGGTTCGGCGCTGTCCTGGCAGTTCCTGACCGAGCAAATCCGCTTGGTCGGCGCGGCGGGCGGGATCTTTTACAACATTGTTGGCACGCTGATCCTGGTGACCACCGCGTTGCTGGTGAGCGTGCTGATGGCCGTAGGCATCGCCCTCGTGCATGGCGTGTATCTGCGCAGCGAAGTGGCGCGTGAGCGGCTGCGCCTGTTGCTCTCCGTGCTCAACGGCGTGCCGTCGATTCTCTTCGGTTTGTTCGGGCTCATTGTGTTCGTGAAATTCCTCGGCTGGGGAAAATCGTGGCTCACGGGCGGCCTGCTGCTAGGCGTGATGATGGTGCCGACGGTCGCGATGGCGTTGCTCGAACGCATCCAGGCCTTGCCGCGCAAATACCTCGAGGCCGCTGCGGGGCTGGGCTTGCGCGAGTCGCAAATCGTCTGGTCTGTCGTTCTCCCGCAGTGCACGAATGGCCTGATCACTGGCGTGCTGCTCGGCCTCGCGCGCGGGGCAGGGGAGACGGCCCCGATCATGTTCACTGCCACCATCTTCGCGGGAGCGACACTGCCCAACGGCGTGGTTGAGAACCCCGTGCTCACGCTGCCATACCATATCTTCATCCTGTCGCAGGATTCGTTTGATCCGGCGGTTGGGGCGAAGGTCTGGGGTTCGGCGCTTGTGCTGCTGGGGATGGTTCTGAGCTTGAGTCTCGCAGCGCTGCCGGCCCGGTTGCGAATTCACGAGGAGGCACGCCATGCCTGAGCCAGGCAATTCCCAACCTATCATGGCTGCTGGCGAAGCGATTCTTCAGGTGCGAGCCTTGAATGTTTTTGCTGGGTCGCGCCAGTTGCTGCGCGACGTAAACCTCGACATTCCGGCTCATCAAGTCTTCGGGCTCCTCGGTCCGTCCGGCGCGGGCAAAAGCACATTGCTGCGCAGCCTGAACCGCTTGATCGAACTGGATTCCAGTCTGAGGTCAACCGGCGACATCCTCCTGCATGGCCGATCCACTTACGCCACGAATGTGGATGTGGATGCATTGCGCGCTCGTGTTGGCATCATCTTCCAGCAGCCGGTTGTGTTTCCGACGAGCATCCTCAAGAACGTCCTCTTCGGCGCACGCCACCTCGGCCGTGTGCCACGGGGTGAATTGCCAACTGCCGCCGAGAAGGCGCTGCGCGAAGCCGCGCTCTGGGACGAGGTCAAAGACCGTCTCCAGGAACCGGCCAACAAACTCTCCGTCGGCCAGCTGCAACGGCTCTGCCTGGCACGGACCCTGGCTGTGGACCCCGAGATCATCCTGATGGACGAACCAACGAGCGCGCTCGACGCCAAGTCCAGCGAAGCCATTGAGGAACTCATCCTTCGCCTCAAGTCCCACCGAACCATCGTGCTGGTGACACACAATCTTGCCCAGGCCCGCCGCGTGTGCGATCGCGTCACAAGTCTGGTCATTCGGGAGAATGCCGGGCAAGTCACCGCAAGCGGATCGTGCACAGAGGTGCTGGGGGCTCACGACCGGCCAGACCACTCGTCTGGCAATCTTGCTCCATATTCGTTCACTTGAAATCAGGAAGAAGCTGGACGCCGTTTCCATTCTCCGCCGGGAAGCAGGCCCGGCCTTTTTCCACCCGCACGCCCGTGGCAATGTCCTGCGCGATGAGCACGGCACCATCCATGTCCACATAGTCGAGGAGCGGCAGGAGTTGGGCGATGGCCGAGATGCCGATGCTCGACTCACACATGCAGCCGACCATGGTTTGCAGGCCGAGTTCGCGGGCGCGCAAGACCATCCGGCGTCCGGGCGTGAGCCCCCCAGCCTTGGTCAGCTTCACATTGATGCCATGGAAGTGACCCGCGCAACGGTCCACGTCCTCGGGCACCAGGCAGCTTTCGTCGGCCAGGATGGGCAGAGCGGACTCGGCGTGGAGGCGCTTCATCCCGGCCCAGTTGTCCGCGACAAGCGGCTGTTCAATGAACTCGACCCCGAGCCGCTTCAACTCGGGGGCGAAGGCCAGCGTTTGCTCAACGCTCCATGCGCAGTTCGCGTCCACGCGGAACGTGGCGTCGGTGTGTTTGCGCAGTTCGCGGACAATGGCGAGATCATCGGCCGTGCCGAGCTTGATTTTGTAGATGGGCCAGCCCTCGAATTCGCGCAGCTTCATCACCATCGTGTCGAGGTCGTCAATACCGATGGTGTAATTGCTTAGCGGTCCGGCCTGCTGCGTTAGCCCCCAGAGTTTCCACACCGGCTGGCCGAGCCGCTTGCCCCAGAGGTCGTGCGCGGCCTCGTCCAGCGCGCACATGGCGAAGCGGTTGTGGCCGAGCACCGGGAGCAGCCGGTCCCAGAGCGCGGCAGGGTCATCAAGCTGTTCCGCTTCGATGATTGCGCGAGCGGCTTTGAGTTCCGCGTGCATACCGGGTGCGGTGAAGGCCTTGTAGGCCGAGCCGGAGGCCCCTTCGCCGTAGCCGGTGAATTCACCATCGCGCAGTTCCACCAGCAGATTTTGCTGCACGGTGATGGAGCCGACGGAGATGGTGAAGGCGTGCCGCAGCGGCAGGTCAATTTCGCGGAGGGTTAGTTGCATGGGTTGGTTAAAACGCTGACTCAGTAAAAGTGTGGTGCTGCGGGCGGTCCTCGCACGGAGTCCCGGCTTCAGCCGGTGTGACATCCAACCTGCCATGACGCTGCGCGCGAAGCGTCTGGAACTTCGCCGCGTTCCACCGGCTAAAGCCGGGACTCCATGCGCGGTTCATGCTCACGCGATCAGCTCCTTCACCACCCGTGCGCCGGTCACTTCAGCGTCGGTCAGCGTTTCGTTTCGGCCCAAGTGAGGGAAGGAGACCTGCGTGTGTTTGAGACCTAGCTGATGCAGCAGCGTCGCGTGCAGGTCCGGCACGCTCATCCGATCGTGGACGGCTCGATAACCAAACTCGTCGGTCGCGCCGTGGACGTGGCCGCGCTTGAAACCGCCGCCCGCCAGCAGCAAGGAGAATGCATTGCGGTTGTGATCGCGTCCCATGCCGTTCTGCGAAACCGGGAGCCGGCCAAACTCGCCGCTCCAGACCACGATGGTGTCCTCCAATAGGCCTCGCGCTTTCAAGTCGCGGATCAATGCGGCCGAAGGCAGGTCAGTGTAGGCGGCGATCTCGGCCACCTCGGTGTCCACATTGCGGTGTGTGTCCCAGGGCTGGAACTGTGGCTTCACGGGCGGGAAGACCTGGACAAAGCGCACGCCAGACTCGATGAGCCGCCGCGCCATGAGACAGCGCAGCCCGTAACCACGGGTAACCTTGCTGTCCAAGCCGTAAAGCTGCTTCGTGGCGGCGCTCTCGCGATTGAGGTCGAGGGATTCGGCGGCGGCCAGTTGCATCCGCGCAGCGAGTTCGTAGTTCTGGATGCGCGCTTCGAGATCGGGTTCGCCGGGGTGGAACTTTTGATGCTCACGGTTGAGGCGGGCAAGCAGGTCGAGTTGTTCGCGACGGGACTCGGCGGCGACCGGTTGCGCTGGGTGCAAATGGAGCATCGGCGCTCCGGTGGCGCTGAACTCCGTGCCGCGGTGAATGGCCGGCAGCCAGGCATTTTGCCAGAGCATGGTGCCGTTCGTGTTGTAGCCTTCCGGGTCCCGCAGGACCACATAGGCGGGGAGGTTCTGATTCTCCGTGCCCAGCGCGTAGCTGACCCACGAGCCAAAGGCCGGCCGGCCGGTGAAGATCTTGCCCGTGTTGAACATCACCAGCCCCTCTGTGTGGTTGTTGTGCTCCGTAAACATGGAGCGCACCAGGGTGAGGTCGTCGGCGATGCCCGCGAGATGCGGGATGGCGTCGCTGAGTTCCATTCCGCATTGGCCGCGTGGAGCAAATCGCCACGGGCTGCCGAGCAGGCGGTTGGCTTCGCTGCCCTTCTGAAACATCTCGACGCGCTCGCTGTGCACCTTGCCATCTAAGCGGCCCAACTCCGGCTTTGGATCGAACAAGTCCATCTGGCTTGGGCCACCGTTTTGCATCAGGAGGATGACGGCTTTGGCAGGCGGCAACGCGGACGGGGGCCGCGAAGCGAAGGCGGAGGAAGCGGCCGCAACCTCTCGATCCAGGAGGAAATCCACCGCGAGGGCACCAAAGCCGAGCGCGCTGGAACGGAGCAAGGCGCGGCGGGTGAACGCTCTGCCGGTAGGGCGAGGCTCTGTCGAGCTCTGTATGCCGACGGAGGAGGCGCGAGCGGAGCGAGCATCTTGGTCTCCGGGAGAGATGCTCGCTCCGCTCGCCTCGCTCCGCTCGAGATGGGGCTCGACGGAGTCTC
>CAZOCL010000215.1:0-11237 GCA_964578245.1 uncultured Klebsiella sp.
GAATCTGGTCGGCCTTGTTCGGGTAGGTGAGCAGTTCGTTGTGATTGATCTTCACCAGGAACGGAATCTGGTGCGCGTATTTGCGCGCCGTCATGCCGAGCACACCATAGGTGGAGGCCACCGCGTTGCAGCCGCCTTCGAGCGCGAGCTTCACAATGTTTTCCGGGTCAAAGTAATCTGGGTTCTTGGCAAAGCTCGCGCCGGCCGAGTGCTCAATGCCCTGGTCCACCGGCAGGATGCTGAGATAGCCGGTGTTGGCGAGTCGGCCGGCGCCGAACATCCGCTGCAGGTTTACGAGCACGCGGTTGTTGCGGTCCGACGGGGCGAAGATGCGGTTAATGAAATCCGGTCCCGGAACGTGCAGGCGTTCCCGCGCGATCTTCGGGTTGTTGAAGCCAAGGAGATACTCCGCCTTGTCACCGAGCTGTTGAGCGATAGTTGCCATAAATCGTCTTTCGACCGGACGATCATGTTTCCAACCGGCTGCGCAGGCCAGCACTTTGCGCTGGGCCCCACGGTCCCGACCCTCCGGGCAAGCGGGGACGCTTGTGATACGGTCGGCCGGAGGCCGGCGCTACGATGCCGGTGACGAGCGTGGAGAAACGGTAGTTGTCGCGCTTCAGCGTCTTTGCGTCAGCGCGAAGGCTTGTTCAACCGTTCCGACTCTTGGCGCAGAGTTTCGCAGCCCGTCCCGAACTGACCGGTGGTGCCGAAGCGGAGTGCTCAGAACCGACCAAGTCAACTGCCATGCGCGCAGCAGAAGTGATGCTGGGCGGCTCTGGGTCGATAGGGCTGTTTGCGGAGCAGGCGTAGGCATTCCCCTAGCCCCGGTTCCGGCGCTCCGCCCGATACCGACTTTCTGCGACCTGCCCAGAATGTCGCCATGAAAGCAACGGTGCTTCCGCACAACGAACTGAACCTGAAAACGAACTCAGCCATGAAAGCCAGCCTCCTCACTCAATTTCTCCGGTCCGGCCTCGCCCTCGGCGCCGCCGGCCTGCTCACCGCCTCCGCGTGGGCGCAGCAGGCCAGCCTCACCCTCGAAGGCGGGGACATGGTGATCTGCCACAAGAACAACACCGAATGGGCGCTCACCAAGACCGCTGACCAGACCGCCTTCCCCGGCGGCACGGGCACGGTCAACTGGACCGTCACCGTCACCAAGGGGGCCACCTCCGCAAACCAGCTCACCTTTGGCGGCTACCTGCGCATCTGGAACAGCGGCTCCGCCAACGCCACCATCGGCAACATCGTCGTCAACCTCCAGCGCAAGTCCGGCAAGAACTGGAAGACAGTTTCCTCCGACATCGCCGATGCCACGCGTGGCGATGCGGCCACCACTGCGAAGGTGGTTTCCGGGGCCAGCGCCGAGGGTCTGAGCAGCTTCTCCGAGAACACCGCTTCCGGTTCCTTGGAGTTCTCTGATGCTAACAACAACACCCTGTTCTCCCTTTCCCCCCAGCAGGTCATCACGCCCGGTGCCCATGTGGACCTCGTCTATCTGGCAAACTTCAACAACACCTTGTTGCGCATCCCGCAGGGCGAGCAGACCCGGCTCGAAGTCATCGTGAGCTTCGGCAATGCCGGCGCGCGTGGCGGCAGCGGGGCCACCGCCAAGAACATCGACATCAGCGGCAACGGAATTGTTGACCGCGATGAGGCAAACGTCCGCAGCGTGCCCAGCCGCATCACCCTGGCCATCCCGGCGCTGGAAGAGTGCAACAAGACCGTCACGTTGACTGATCCGGCGCTTGACGCAACCGGCACGGCCACGGCCAGCAACATCGCCTCCGCCATCGGCACAGGGGTGGTGGTCAGCGCCAGCGGCAGCTATACGGTGACTGCGAATGTCGACGGTGGTGCGAGCGGTGGCAAGGTCTGCAACACGGCTTATCTCGATGGTCGCGATGATGCGATGTCCATTCTCATCGGCTACACCCCGGTCACCAACCCGGATGGCACGCTGGCGCAGGTGCCGGTCTATCGTTCCTTCCCCTGCTGCGTGGGCGTGCATCTCAAGGCCGAGAGCTGCGTGGACGTGGGCGCGCTGGTCACGGACATCTACCTCAAGCCCGGTGACTTTACTGGCTTCACCCAGGGCGGCTGGGGAGCGGCTCCCCATGGCAACAATCCCGGCACCGTGCTCGCCAACAACTTCGCCACGGTCTATCCGAGCGGCGTCGAGATCGGTGTGGGCGGTGCAGGCTTCTCGCTCAAGTTCACCAGCGCGGCGGCCATCCAGAACTTCCTCCCGCAAGGCGGCACGCCGAGCAAGCTCACTTCCGACCTCGTGAATCCCACCAGCAGCAGCGCGGGCGTATTTGGCGGGCAGGTGGTGACGCTGCGTTTGAATGTGGGCTTCAGTGCGGCCGGGGTGACGCAGGGTGCGGGCGGCCCGCTGGGCAGCCTCAAGCTGACGGGCACGGGCACCTCGCTCGACGGGCAGACGATTGACCAAGTCCTGGCGGTGGCGGAGGGCGCACTGGGTGGTGGCGCGCTGCCGGCAGACTATACCATTGCGAACCTCAACGCGCTGGTGACGAACCTCAACGAAGCCTTTGACAACGGCACCGTGGTCACCCTCTGGGCGACGCTCCACCTCACTCGCTAAAGTGGCCAGTCGGTGGGACGCCAGCCGCCCCGGTGAACGCACCGGGGCGGTTCGTTTGCCTGCGGGCCTCTGCGCTCATTAAGGACTCAGACCACCGCCGCCTTCACGCAGTGAATGGGCGGCAGCGAGTCGAAGAGGCATTCCCACTTCTCGCCGCCATCGCGGCCCATCCAGAGCTGGCCGGTGGTGGTGCCGAAATACAGGGAGGGGGACTTCAATTCATCCACGTCCATCCCGTCGCGCAGGACGGTGAAGAAGCTGTCTTTCTTGGGCAGCCCTTGCGTGAGCTTCTTCCACGAGCCGCCGCCGTTCTCGCTGCGCCAGACGGCGGGCACGCCGCCGGGACAGGTGCGCGTCATGGGTTCGAGCGGGACGACATAGAGCACATCGGGGTTGTTGGGATGCACGACGAGCGGGAAGCCGAAGTCCGAGGGCAAGCCCTTGGCGATGGAGCGCCAGGAGTGGCCATGGTCATCACTGCGGAGCACACCGATGTCCGGCCGCTTGCCGCCCGGACCATCCCACTCAGCCCAGCCGCCATGGTTCTGCATGTAGAGGCGCCCGGGGGCGTCCTTATGGCCCGCGATCTTATGCACGCACTGGCCGAACTCGGGGAAGGGATCAGGCGTGAATCCGGCGCCGACGCCTTTGTTCGCCGCCGCGAAGGTCTCGCCGCCATCCTCGCTCAAGTAGTGGCCGCCGGTGGAGATGCCCAGATGCACGCGGTTCCCATCGCGCAGGATGGTGTGCATGCAGAGGCCGCCGTTGCCCGGCTGCCACTTGCGCGCGTGCTCGTGGTTGCTGATGCCGGGGACGAGTTCCCAGGTGTCGCCGCCGTCCCGGCTCCTGAACAGCGAGGCGGGCTCAACGCCGCAGAGCAGCTCCTTCTTGTCCTTGCCTGGTTCCAGCGACCAGATGTTGGCGAGCGCACGACCGTCTTCCTTCGGGAAGGCGGGGGCAGACTTCGTCTCCTTGAAGCTCTTCCCAAGATCGGTCGAGCGCAGCACCTTCATGCCGAAGAAGGGGTTGCAGCTCGAGGCGTAGAGCCGGGGCGTGCCACGGGTGTCCACCAGCGCGGAATACACGCCCACGCCCTGGCCGAAGGGGCCGCGCAGGTTGAAGCCGCGGCGGGACTTGGACGACTCGGCCACGAACAGGCCCTTTTTGGTGCCGATGCAGAGGATGACTTTGGCGCTCATAATTTAACCTCCGGAGACTGCGGTCATGATGGTGACGATGTCGCCTGTGGCGAGCTGGGTGTCCAGCCCGCCACAGTCGCGCATGTGGTGGATGTTCACAAACAGATTGATGTGCCGGCGGAGCGCGCCGGTCTCGTCGCAGATGCTGCGATGCAGCTTGGGGTAAAGCCGCTCCAGCTCTGTGAGCACGTCGCGCGGGTTCGCCGCCGTGACCGACAACTCGGCCGCGCCGCCGGAGCAATCCCGCAAGGGCGTGGGAACGCTGACGATTACCGTCGCAACGCGGGCCTCGGGCGCAGGGGTGGAGGGTGGAGGCATCGAGAGCGTGGTGCGGGCTAGCGGCAAGCGCCCCGCAGAAGTTTCGGGAGCGCGGGTGGCTGGGGTGCCGGGTTCACTTGCGGCGATGCTAAGAAGTTGCGCGCCGTCGTCAAAACTTTTTGCCGGTCCCGGCCCGGTCCATGAGTTAGAATTTTCACTCAAAGCGCAGCCGTCGGTCGCGTGAGCGACCGACGGCTGGCATTGATTCGGTTGTGAGCAGCCTGGTTCGTGAAACCAGCTTGCAGTGGACCGGTTAGCCTTTGCTCGGCCGGGCCTCCAACACGAGGTAGTGGGTCCCGCCCTGGCTCCACACGCGCAAAAGCACCTGGTCGCTCTTCACGTGTTCGGCCACGCGCGCGGCGGCCTCAGCGCTGCTCACGGGCTGGCGGTTGATCTCCAGGATCACATCGCCCGGGCGCAGGCCGGCCGCGGCGGCGGAAGAGAACGGGTCCACGCCCGCGACCAACGCACCCTGAATGTGGCTGGGAACATTCAACTGCCGGCGCTCGCGGGTTTCGAGATCCTCGACAGAAACGCCGCCGAACAGGCTGGCGCTGGAGCCGCTCCGCGACGCATCCGGCCGCCCGCTGGCCTTCGCAACTGCTTTGACCGGCAGTTCACCGAACTTCACCGACATGCTTTGCTCCTTGCCGTCCCGGATCAGTTTCAGCGGCGCCTTGGTGCCCGGCGGCGTCTGGGAAACCATCATGCGGAACTGCCGGCTGTCGTTGAGCTTCTTGCCGTTGAACTCGGTGACCACATCGCCGGCCTTCAAGCCGGCGTCCTCGGCTGGTGATCCCTTCGTCACCTCGCCGATGAGCGCACCGCTGTTCGCGGGCAGCTTGAACTCCTTCGCCAGTTCCGGCGTGACGGACTGGATCAGGACGCCGAGATAGCCGCGCGTGACCTTGCCATCGGTGACCAGCCGGTCCAGGACGTAGCGCGCCAGGTTCACCGGCACGGCAAACCCGATGCCCTGGTTGCCGCCGCTGCGGCTCAGGATGGCGGTATTGATGCCCACAAGCCGGCCGGCCGCATCCACGAGCGCGCCGCCGGAGTTGCCGGGATTGATGGAAGCGTCCGTCTGGATGAAGTCCTCATAGTCCACGATGCCCATGCCGCCGCGGCCCTTGGCGCTCACGATGCCCATCGTGACGGCCTGGCCGACGCCGAACGGGTTCCCGATGGCCAGCACCACGTCACCCACGCCGAGGTTGTCGCTGTCGGTGGCCGTGATGGCCGGGAGGTTTTTGGCCTCGACCTTGATGACCGCGAGGTCGGTCTGAGGATCGGTGCCGATGATCTTCGCCGAGTAGGTGGTCTTTTCATCGGCCAGCGCGACCTTGATCTCATCCGCGCCTTCCACGACGTGGTTGTTGGTCAGGATGTAACCGTCCTCGGTGACGATGACGCCGGAGCCCAGGCTTTGCTCCCGGCGCTGCCGTGGCGCATTCTGCTGGCCGAAAAACTCACGGAAGGCCGGGTTTTCGAAGAGCGGGGACATTCGCGCGTTTTCGCGCACGGTCTTGGTGCTGTAAATGTTCACCACGCTGGGGGCCACCTTCTTAATCACCGGACCAAAGGTGAAGGCCGGGCGTGCCTCCAGGGAGAGCTGGCTGGTGTCGGTTTTGAGTTTCGGAGTCGCGGCGAAGAGCTGCGAAACCACATGCACGTCGGTGAAGAACACGCCGAGGGCGAGGCCCAGGGCGAGGCCAAAGGTCAGGGTGAATTTGCGGGAGGTTTTCATAGGTCAGGTTTTGTTGAATCGGTTCTCCCTGCGGCTGTGAACTATGACCAGTCCGCAGGTCTGCCTAATTAGGTGGCAGAAACCATGCCTGGCGTTCAATCAAGCCTTGGTTATTGAGTTTTAGGGACTTGCGCAGAGGCATGGCCGCATGAGGAAGTTTCCCCGGGAAAATCTGACACAGTAGCGGGTCAAGGTTGCACGCCTATGCAAGCACCGCATACGGCTCCACCGCTTGCCTCGGACCTCACTCTCCGATGCAATACAGCTTGTCGCCGCCACGCAGGAACAGGTCCTTGCCGGAGAACACCGGGCTGGCACCGCTGCCGGCAGGCAGGCGGTTACGGCTGACCAGCCTCGCTTCGCGAGTCGCTTCAAGCACCACGGTCTCGCCCTTGTTTGAGCTGAGGAACAAATGTTTGCCCGCCAGGGTCAGGCTGCCATAGACCACCGGCCCGGCGTTGGCCTCGCTCTCGAAGAGCTTGCGGTCTTTGAGCAGCGATTCCTGAGCCTCCTTACCCCGCGCGTCAAAAGCGGAGAGTTCGCCGGCACCGGTGACCAGGAACAGCGTGTGGTCGTGGAGCAGCGGTGAGCCGAAGACTTCGCCGGTGATCATCGCGTTCCACACTTCTGCTTCCTTGAAGGCCGCGTTGAGCCGCAGCGCGGTGACCGTGGCGTCACCGAAGCACACGACGCCCCCACCAACGGGGATGGGGCTGGAGTGAATGGCGCGGCCAATGTCGCTGTTCACGCCTTTGCCGTCGGTCAGGCGCACGACGTCGCCGTTGGGGGTGATGAGGAGGTCCACGTCTCCGACCTTCAGACTCGTCGGCGTGCCATAGGATGATTTCGCCTCGGTGTTCACCCAGAGCTGCTTGCCGGTAGCGGGGTCGAGCGCGTAGAGGTTGCTCACGTGCGCGATCAGCTTTCCGGCGACGAGGATCGGCGAGGAACTGCGCCCGTAACCGGTGGTGGGATCGGCCACGATGCCCACGGTCCACTGGCGTTTGCCGTCCAGATCGACCGCGCAGATGATCCCGTTCGCGAAGACCGCGAAAACACTTTTGCCATCGGTGAGCGGAGTGGCCGCAGCCAGGCCAGATCCGTCCGGGGGGACTTCATACTTGGCCGCCGCTGTCCGGGCGGTCTCGTCGGTGAGGTCGGCGGGCTTCACCTGGACTTTCCACCGCACCTTGCCGTCGGCCCGGTCGAGACAGGTCAGCAAGTCTGGCTCCGAGGTGACGAAGACATATTTATCCGTGACGATGGGTGACGAAAAACTTCTGCCCACGACCGTCGCCCACCGCACGTTTTTGGTCGCGGACCACTCCGTCACGGGCGTGGCTCCGGAAAACCGGCCGCTGCCATCCCCGCGCCAGCCGACTGGGTGCTGCAGGCTGGGGCGGAAATCTGATGACCCCAAGCGGATGGCAGCGGAAGGCTCCTGTGCGATTACTGTCAGTCCAAACGCGCAGGTAACTGAAAGGATAATCCTCACCCGGTCCCAGTTTGAAGAGGCGCTTAGCATGCGTTGCAACGAGGTCGAGGTGTAAACGGAGTTCAGGCGTTACTTGGACACAGTCAATTGTTCGATGGTGATGACACCGCTGAACGGTGCGAAGTCGCCGGGATTGTGCGTGAGAATAGATGCAATCCCATGTGCCTAGCAGCTAGCGACGATGTTGCCGTCGTGAATCCGCCGCGCGCCCGTAGGCAGGAGCGTGAGCAGCCGGCTCAAAGTGCGCGAAACCAAGTCCGTGTCCTCGGCGACACCGAAACGGCGCAGCAGGTAGCGGACGGACACGGCGGCCTGCTCTGGGTTGAGGGCAGGTGCGGTAAGGCTGGGGTTGCACATCACCACCAGAAACTCGCGGATGACTTGCGTGCTGATCCACATCTGCCGTCCGGCCGTGCGATGGCGAACCCGAGTGGCGAGGGCGACGCTATGAAGCGGGGAATTGGGACTGGCGGCGTAAACCAAAACATTGGTGTCCACCAGCAGCGTGTCAGCGTCCGCGTTCGTCATAGATCACATCGCGGCTCAAGCTGTTCTGCGTCTGCATGCACGCGGTGAAACGGGGAAAGTCATCAAGCCCGAGATGGGTTTCACTCGCCACGAGTTCGTCATTGTTCGCGGCACGATCCGTTGCGGGCTTGACGCGTTCCTGGACCCACTCGGAAACGGACTGGTGCGCGCGGCGCGCGGATTCTTCCATCCGGCGAGCGAGATCATCTTCCACCTGTATCGTGATGGTTGCCATGCCCGAACATTCACCGAAAGCGGGCACTGGGCAACTCTGGAAATACCGGGCATTCGCAGCCTTGCTACCAGACACAGGCATTGGTGGAGAAAGGTCGGTTCCCTCAGGCTACTTCTCCTCGATGGAATACAAATATTCCTCCCCGCGCAGGAACAGGGTCTTCCCGGCGAAATAGGGCGAGGAATAAAACGATTCCTGATGGCAGGGGTTTCCGCCCTGGCCCGTGAAGTGCAGGTTTTCGAGGACGTTCTTGCCGAGTTCCTTGAACTGGGGGCCGGGCTGGAGGATGTGCGTGTAGCCCGCGTCATCAATGAGGTAGATGTTCTTGCCGCCCAGCGCGGGGCTGGCGGTCACACCGTAGAGATAGCGGTTGTAGCGGTTGTAGCCGTCCAGCCACTGGCGGTAGAGGGACTTCCGGGCCGCCGGATCAACGGCGGTCAGGCCGCCGCTCATCTCAACGGCATAGACGATCCCGTCCACATACAGCGGTGAGGCGATGGCAAAGATCGGCCCGCGCATGGTCATGCTGACTTCCTTGCCGTCCGGTGCCCACAGGGATTCCACCTTCGCACCCGGCGCCGTGCTGGCGGGAAGTTTGACGGAGATGAAGGAGACAGTCTCCTTGTGCCCGCGAAAACGGAACGGATTGAAGATCACGCCGTTTTCCACAATCGGCGTTGCCTCCGCGAAATAACTGTCGAGCAGGTTCGGGCAAAGCTCGGTTCCGTCCGAGGCGCGGTGGATGAATTTCTTGCCGATGATGACGCTCTCGTTGCCGATTTTGGTGTGAACGGGTGAGGTGCCGCAAAACTGGTTTTGCCAGTCGGTGGGCGTGTTGCGCCACAGCTCCCGACCGGTCTTGGCATCAAATGCGTAGATCGATTTGTTGGCGGCGAAGATCAGCTTGCCGTCCACCAGCGTGGGGGAGGTGTGGTTGCCGTGCTCCTGCGACCCGAAGGCATCGTGACGGCTCCAGACTCGTTTGCCGTCGAGGTCGAAGCACGCGATGACGTAGCCACCCGGACCTTTCATGCCGCCGCCGCAGGTCCAGTAAACGTAGGTGCCATCGCTGCACGGGGTGCCGTTGCTGGCGGAGACCTCGTTGTCGTGCATGGCCGGATACTGCTTCCGGCTCATCGCGGCGAACGCCAGATGCACGGCCTTCTCGGCGTCGAGCTTGGCCTTGAGCTTCTTGTCCAGTTCCGCCGCTTCGTTGGCCGGAAGGCCTGCCAAAAATCTGGCCGCATTGAAAGCCGCGACCACCTCGGCATTCAGCGCGCTGAGTTTGGCGAGCATGGGCTCAAGCTTGTCCTTGATGGGCAGGTCGGCGCGCTCGGCGGCGGTCAGGCCATCATAGGGCGTGCTGGACTGCAGCCACAGCACCTTGCCATCCCGCTTGCTGATGCACATCAAGTCCGAGATGCCCGAGCCGACGAAAATCCTGTCGCCCACGACAATGGGCTGGGACGTGCTCCGCCCGGTCATGCGCGTCATCCAGTTGATGTTCTTGGTCTCGTAGCTCACCGGGGCGACGGGCGTGAAATAGGCCGCCACCAGCCATTTGCTGAGCCACCGGCCGTCGTAGTTTTTACCCATCCCCTCCGCCGTGCTGATCTTTACCAGCAGGCGGTTCCAGCCCTTGGCCAGCGTGACGTCAAAGGCCTTGCCCCGGCGCTTCGGGTCCAGGTCGGTGGGCTGGCCGTTCAGCCAGCACCGACCGGTCGCACCTTCGAAGGGGAGTTGAAGCTGCACGCGGGCCTCGGCGGGCGAGTGGATATAGGTGTGGGCGTAGGCGACCTTGTTGCTGAAATCGCCCTCGATCTTCACGGTCGAGACGCCCTCGACGGTGATCTTGCCAAAGGTGAAGAGGAAATCCACGTAGCTCTGGCCGCAGGTGCCCTCGTTGTGATCATGGCGGCTCTGCGTCTCAATGCCCACGCGCAGGGGTTTCCAAACCGCCGTGCCCGCCTTGGCATCCTTGGCTGGCTCGGCCTTCGCCTCGCCCCCGAGGAAGTCGCGGTCGAAATCCTTCACCGGGTCTTCGAGATTGAACGGCCCGGCCACGAGCCAGTCCTTGATGGTGAAATACTCGAGCGGTTGGCTGTCCGCGCCCGGCTCGCCGACGGGCTTCGTCGCCTGGTAACGCAGCTCGCTGGTAATGCCCTTGACCCGCCGGCTCCAGGTCATAGGCGGAGTCGCGCCCGGGAACCGTCCGGTCCAGTCACCGCGCCAGCCCACGGGATGTTCGGGTGAAGGGATAAACTGGGGTGAGCCCATGGGCGCGTTGGGTTCCGCCGCCCACAGAGCCGCGCCACAAAGGCTTAAGAACAAAGCGGCAGTCCGCCGCGAACAAGTGATGAAGGTCATGCTTATTTCTCCCCGATGCAGCAGAGGTGTTCCGGTGTTCGATAATACATCCGCGCGCCCTCGAAGACCGGCGTGGCGAGCAGTTGTGCCTGCTCCTTGCCGTCCCGGGTTTCCGCGAGGAAGTTCTGCGCCACCAGCTTGTATTCGCGACCGGGCTGGAGGACGAGCGTCGTGCCCTGGTTGTCCATCAGGTAAAGGTATTTCCCGGCGAATGTCGGGCTGGTGGAGCAGCCGGCCCAGTTCCAATACTGCGTGCGCGGCTTGAGCGGGAGCACCTTGCGATACACCACGGCACCGGTCGCCGCGTCATTGACGACCAGTCCGCCGCCCTGCGTGAGCTGGTAGATGAGGCCGTCCACGTAGAGCGGCGAGGCCACATAGCCGCGGTCGAAGGGATTCTTTTGCTTCTCCACGACGAGTTCGTCATCAGCCCATTGCTCCTTGAGTTCGTAGGCAGCGGTGAGTTTGCCGCTGTCGGTGCTCGCGGGGATTTTGAACGCCTTCAGCCCCTTCGTCTTGTCGTTGTATTTGGGATAACCACCGTGGGCGAAAATCGTGTCGCCTTCCACAATCGGCGTCGCCACGGCGTCCCCGAACGCGCCCTTGTCCCAGACCGGCTGGCCATCGCGGACGCGTGTGAAGAAGCCCCACTGGAAGCCCGCGACCAGTTCGCCGCCGGACTCGACGCGGAAGAGCGAGCCGTAGGTGTTGAAGGCCTTCGCGGCATTGGTCCAGGC
>CAZOCL010000216.1:0-11220 GCA_964578245.1 uncultured Klebsiella sp.
CCCGCCTCGCCGAGCAGTTCAACGACGGCCCCAGCAAGCTCATGGTCCACCGCTGCGACGAGCTGACCGCCTACCCGCACGCCGACTGGAAGGGTGTCTGGAAGATGGAGAGCAAGTAGTGGGTCTGTGCTTGTCCGTGGGCCACTGGCGCGAGGCCCGCGACGTTTACGTCGCTTCAACGTCCGAATGCCGCAAGGCTTGGGCATGCCACAGTCCCACGTGCGTTGAAGCGGCATCAATGCCGCGCGCCGCAGCTCCCGGAGCGCGGCCCTCCGGGCCGCTTTGCGGTTCGTGCGACCGGGAGGGTGCGCACCGTCTCGGCGGTGGCACGCGCAACGCGGGCGAAGCCGCCCGCGCTCCGGGTAGCAGCGCCTCCCATGAAGCCCGCCTCCGGCATCGCGTCCAACGCCCCATGCTCGTTCGCCTCTGGTTGAAATGCCTTCCGCTGCTTGCCCTCGCATTCGCGGTGCCTGCCACATCGTCCGCCGCCGGTCTCCCTGAGACCGCACCCGACTTTGCCTGGGCCGTCTCCGCCGGCGGCAAGCTGCACGACAAGACCCGCTGCGTCGCCGTGGATGCGGCCGGAAACATCTTCCTCACCGGAGAGTTCGCCGGCACGTCGCAGTTCGGCGAGCACACGCTCACCAGCGCCGGGGAATTGGACTTCTTCATCGCCAAGTGTTCGCCGGACGGCAAATTCCTCTGGGCTCGCAGCGCGGGTGGCAGCGGCATTGATCGTGGTTACGGCGTCGCCACGGATGCGGCGGGCAACTGCTACGTCACCGGGCACTTTCAGAGCACCAACGCCACCTTCAGCGGCGTCGCCGTGCCGAACTCCGGCGACTACGACATCTTCGTCGGCAAGTATGACCCGACCGGCAAGCTGCTCTGGGTGCGCACCGCCGGGGGCAAGGGCTACGACTACGGCCATGGCATCACCGTGGACGCCGGGGGCAACGTGCTGGTCACCGGCGCGTTCGTGGGTGAGGGCGCGTTTGGGGAGCTGAAGATCACCGGTGCCACCGGGGCGCATGTCTTCTGCGCTTGCTACGACAGCGGGGGAAAACTCCTCTGGGCGAAGACCGCCGAGGGCAAGGCCAGCAACAGCGGTCACGGCATCACGGTGGATGGAACTGGCAATGCCTACGTGGGCGGCTACACCGGCGGCGCGGGCATGCTGGGCGGGCTCGCGCTGACGAACGCGTCGGGCCGGGACATCTTCGTCGCCAAGTTCACTCCGGAGGGGAAGGTCGCCTGGATAGCGGAAGGCCATGGCAGCACCAACGCGATGGTCCACGAAATCATCTGTGACCGCGCGGGCAACGTCTGGGCCGCCGGCATGTTCAAGGGCGTGCTCAAGCTCGGTGACCGCACCGTCACCAGCCACGGCGACAGTGATCTGCTGCTCACCAGTTTCGATACGTCCGGCCAGCGCCTCTGGACCCGCACCGGCGGGGGGCCGCGCGTGGATTACGGGCTGGGTGTCGCGACCGACGGCGCGGGCAATGCCTTCCTCACAGGCGAGTTCACCGAGACCGCCGAGATCGCGGGAACGCCAATCACCAGCACCGGCAGCACGGACATCTACATCGCGAAGTTCGACCGTGCGGGGACGCTGCGCTGGCTCACGCAGGCCGGTGGTGACAAGGGCGACAACGCCTACACCATCGTCGCCGACGCGCAGGGCAATCTCTACTTCTCCGGCAGCTTCGGCGGCACCGCGAAGTTTGGAACGCACACCATCACCAGCGCGGGTGGGAACGATGTTTACCTGGCGAAGCTCAAGGCGAAGTGACGGGTAACGCAGTGGACAACGAACCATTTATTGGACCACAGAGACGCGATGAACACAGAGATAAACCAAGGATTGGGAGTGGCCAGCGCGGCCAGCCATTCCATCCAACCTCAGGGTGTTCCCCTGCTTTGACCGCCTTGAATCTGCGGGAATTTCCGGCGGCCTCTCCTCCCTGGCCTTTCTCTGTGTTCATAGCGTCTCTGTGGTCAACTTGGGATGCGGCTGCCAAACTGCGCCTGATCGGCTACCTTGTCCGCATGAAGATCGCTCTTGGATCCGACCACGCGGGCTTTGATTACAAGGAACGCATCAGCGCCCTGCTCGAAAGTCTCGGGCACGAGGTCCACGACTTTGGCACCGGCAGCGCGGAGCCGGTGGATTATCCGGCGTTCATCCGTCCTGCCGCCGAGGCGGTGGCGCGTGGAGAGTGCGAGCGGGGCATCGTGCTGGGCGGCTCAGGCAACGGCGAGGCCATCGCGGCGAACAAGGTGCGCGGCATCCGCTGCGCGCTCTGCTGGAGCCTCGACACCGCCCGCTGGTCCCGCGAGCACAACGACGCGAACGTCCTCGCGCTCGGCCAGCGGACGATTCCCCTGGAACTGGCGTTGGACATCGTGCGCGTGTGGCTGGCCACGGAGTTCACCGGCGGCCGCCACGCCCGTCGCGTCGCGCAGATTGAGGGATGAGTCCGGTCGCCGGAGCGCCGGTCTCCGACCCGGCGTTGAGAGACTTGCTGCGGCAAGACGCTGCACCCGCTGTGTTCACTCTCAACTCTCAACCTTTAACTCTCAACCTCCCCTAAAGAATTCCCGCCTTGATCAGCCACTCCTGGCACTTCTTCGGCCACACGCTGACTTCCTTCTGCGAGCGCAGGCCGTAGCCGTGGCCGCCGGTGGCGACGAGGAAGAAGTCGTTCGGGACCTTCGCTGCCTGCAATGCCGCGTGGTAGATCTTGCTCCCGGCGACGAACGACTTGTCGTCCTCGGTATGCACGATGAAGCTGGGCGGGGTTTTGGCTCCGATGGGTAATTCATCGGAGAGTTTGCCGGCCGTGGCGAGGTAGGCGGGATAAACCAGAATGGTGAAATCCGGCCGGAGATTCGCCTCATCCACGGCATCCAGTTTTGGATAGGTCGGCTGATCCGCGTTCGTGCTCAGCCGGGCGCTGAGATGGCCGCCCGCCGAGAAACCCATCACCCCAATGCGGTTCGTGGCGATGTTCCATTGCGCGGCGTTGTGCCGGGTGAGCCGTAGCGCACGTTGAACGTCCTGAAACGCTCCGTCTCGATTTCCCGGCACCCGGTATTTGAGGACGATGCCGGTAATCCCGATGGTGTTGAGCCAGGCGGCGACTTCCGTGCCCTCCTTGTTGTAGGCCAGGGCACCGTAGCCGCCGCCTGGACAGATGACCACGGCAGGCGTTGGCTTGGTGCTGCCGGGCGCTTGGAACACGCTGATCCCCGGCTCGTGGACGTCGGTGAGACGGATCACGTTGTCGCCCTTCGACGGCAGTTCCCGTTCTTTCCCGGCCGGGCCGTGTCCCGGCATTTTGCCGGTCGGCCACAAGGGCAGGGTGGCGGTGGCACGCGCGGGAGCAGGCTCCTGCGCCCGGGTGGGCCAGGCTGGGGCAATGCACAGGACTGCACCGAGCAGGACTATCAACGGGTTCGCTTGCATAATTTGCTGGGCCTTGGTTTCGCCGGTTTCCCTGCATTATGCCAGCACTCTCTGACTTGCGTGGAGCGCGGCTGTGTCCGCGGAGACCAGCCGCAGCCTCTCCGCCAGGCCTGATGCCTTGAGAAATGCCCATACGCTTCGCCGCTTGACGTTACGGTGGCTTGTCCCCGGAGCGCGGGCGGCCGCCGTAATAGTGCGCATCGTCCCTGCCGCACGCACCGGTAAAGTGGCCCGGAGTGCCGCGCTCGGGGCGGATTTCAGCGATCAATTTGGACTGGTTTTTGCGCCAATCGCCGCCACAATGATGGCATGAAACCGCTCCTCTCTGCCTGGGACCACAGGCTCCTCAGCCGGCGTGACATCCTCCGCGCGTTCGGTGCCACTGCCGCCCTCGCCGCGCTGCCCTCGTTGCGGGCGGCCTCGACCGACAAAGATTCGCTCCCGATGCAGTTCTACAAGAGCCTCACCGAGGAGCAGCGCGGCAAGATCTGTCTCGCGGTGGATCACCCCAAGCGCCAGTTCGTCAGCAACTGGTGGTATATCTGCCCCGAGCAGCGCCTCCATACCTACTACACCAAGGACCAGCAGGACCTCGTGCGGCAGATCTTCGAGTCCCTGCATCACCCGGATCATCGGGAGAAGATGAACTGGCAGGTGCAGAAGGACCTCATGGGCAACATCAAGAACACGCCCTCGGTCGGCTTCTTCGGCACGCCGGCGGACAAGGATTTTGAGTTCGTTTACACCGGGCACCATGTCACGCGGCGTTGCAATGCCCACACGGACAAGGGGCTGGGCTTTGGCGGCGCCCCGATCTTCTACGGAAACTTTGCCAAGGCCTTCCACGAAACGAAGGATCACGAGGGCAACCCCTTCTGGTATCAGGGGCTGGCCTTCAACGAGTTCGTCAAGTCACTGGACGGCAAGCAGCAGGAAAAAATCCTGGTCGGTCGCGAGCCGCGGGGCGAAAGCCCTGCCGTGGTCATCCAGAAGCGCAAGACCGACCTGCCCGGACTCAGCGGCGCGGACCTGAGCAAGGACCAGCAGGCCAAGCTCATCGAAACCATGCGCCGCATGCTCGTGTGCTTCCGGGCCGACGACGTCGCCGCGACCATGAAGATCATCGAGGACAAGAAGGTGGTCGAGCGGCTGTTCGTTTCCTGCTACGGCGGAGAGCACGACATCGGCAGCGACCGGGTCTGGGACACCTGGCAGATCGAAGGGCCGGAGATGGTCTGGTATTTCCGCGGCGATCCGCACATCCACGGGTATTTCCACCTGGCGGTGTAGGCGGAGGAAATACGGCGGCTTGCAGCCGCCGTGTTGCTGGTGGAGTGCTCGGAGCTGAGTCGTCCTGCTGTTGCCCGCGGACGGCGGCTGCAAGCCGCCGGCACGACCTCACTCCTCCCCGTCGAAGTAATCCAGCGCCTCGCCGCGCAGGATACGGCGCTCGGGGGAGCGCACGCCCCACTTCTGGCTGTCGGGATAATAGAACGACTCGCCGATGGGGTTGTCCGCGATCACGTAAACGATGAGGTCCTGCGTGCCGTCATTGATGAGTTGGTGCGGTTCGTTCGGCTTGAAGAGGAAGGCGTCGCCGGGACCAATGGGCGTCGTGCCGTCCTGATGCCGCGCGAGGCCGGTGCCGGAGATGACGTGGTAGAATTCCCACTGCGCGCTGTGGAGGTGGTAAGGGTAGGGCGTCTGGCCGGGGGCGATGCGGAGAATCTCGACATCGAAGGGGTGGCGCTCATTGAGATCCGTGGAGCGGGGGTTGCGCCCGAGCGCCTCGGAGACTTGTTTGCCCGCGCCGACGAACTTGCCCTTCGGCGAAGTCCACGTCATCTCCGCCAGTTCGTTCGTGTTGACCTTTTGCATAGCAGTTCGAGCGATGTCTTCGTTAGCGCGTCACCACCCCGTTCATCTTCACCACTTCGAAGTCTCGGCCCTTGATGCGTTTCAGCGTGCCGATTTGCTCGTCGTTCCAGCGTGGGTCGGGCGCGCCGCTCAGGAACCAGTCGCCGCCGTTGTCGGCGACGATCATCCCGTATTGCTTGAGCGCGGTCAGGATCACCTGCGCGAGCGGCGGGAACTTGCTGATGTCCACCGCTGCCTTCAATCGCACGCGCATGCCCATGGGCGGGAGGTTCGGGTCCGAATTGCGGCTGGCGAAGTGCGTGGCCGGTGGCACGTAGGCGCGACGTGACTTCACCACGGTGAAGCGCAGTGCATGGCGGATGGCCTTCTGCTCCATCACTTCGTCGTAGCGCACGAGGCCGGGGAAGATCGGCAGCCCGGCGGCGTCGGCGGAGGTCCAGCCGGCGGGGCGGAGCTTGTTCGACTTCAGATCAAAGACCGCGCCGGAGCCGACCTTCCACGATTTGCCGCCTTCCTGCGGATAAGAGGAGAAAGTCTCGTAGAGCTTCCAGGTGTCGCGATCGATCACGAGGACATGACGGTCGCCTTTGGCACTGGGCCCGCCTTCGATGGGCGCGTCGGTTGGGATGGGGTAGGGGCCGGGATCACTCTCGTCCCCATACTGGAATTTCACGGGCACAGGCGGCTGCTTGCCGTCCACGACCACGTAGGGGATGCCGCTGGGCGCGCCCTGCCACACGGTGCCGAAGTCGGGATGCAGACTCTTTGCGAGGCCGATGCTGTTGACGATGGCGTCCGAGTTTGGGTCCACCGGTTCCTTCGAGATGTCCTGATTCCACGGGTTGTCATCGGGAAAAGGGCGACGGCCCTTGAGCGAGACGTTGACTCCGAGCGGGATGGTTTCGGCGGCAAGGACCGTCTGCGCCAGCTTTGGAGCGGCGATGGCCAAGGTGGTGTGAGCGAGGAAGCGGCGACGGTTGAAGGGAGTCATAGTTTCATTGCATAGTGGACGAGCTGGCCAATTTCCTGAAAGCCGACGGACGTGTAAAGGCCGCGTCCGGCCTCGTTGTGCGACATGGATTCGATGAGTGCGTAGCTCAGGCCCTGCGTGCGGAACCATCCCAGCGCATGCTCGATAAGCTGCCGGCCCACGCCGCGCCCACGCAACTCGACGAATACGGCAAGGTTCGCGATGCGTCCGCTCCCGGCGGTGCGGTCGAGCGTGGTGGTGATGTAGGCGACGATGCGCCCGTCCTCTTCTGCGACGAAGGCAGCGGCGGGATTGGCTGTTGTCTCCAATTCGATCTGCCGGGCCTTGCGCCAGCGCCAGTCGTGTCCGTTTTGTTCGCCGAACTTCTGCTCGATGGTCTGGTCGAGCGAGACGCCCGGAAACGAGGCGAGGGTGATCTCCTGCATGACCGGCAGGTCAGCCGGGCGGAAGGAACGGATAGAAATGCTCATGACCTGTGAGGAACAAACAGCCAGCATCGTCCGCTCATTTGACCGGGCGTCCCGCAATTTCGCCAGGAACGGGCGGACGATGCCGGGGAATCTCCGCCTTGAAGTCACCAAGGCTGGGCCATTGCAGGCGCTGGTCGAGGTCCACCTCGGCCACCACGACAGTCCCCCATTGCTCGGCTTTCACGATGGGCTGGCCGGCGTGGTTGTAAACCGCGGTCAGCACCCAGTTGCGCGAGATGTCCTCGTAGGTGCTGCTGACGAGATAGACGTGGTTCTCGCAAGCGCGGGCGCTGGCGAGACTCGGATTGCAGCCCCACACCGGCCACGCAATGACTTCCGCGCCCCGGTTGCTCAATTCACGCGCGACCTCGGGAAAGAACCCGTCATAGCAGACCATCATGCCGACCTTGCCGAAGCGCGTGTCGAAGACCGGGTAGTCGCTGCCCGGGCTGATGCCGCCGGCCGCCTCGGAACGGGGCAGGGAAACCTTGCGATACTTGCCGGCGACCTTGCCGTCCGGCGCGATGAGCACGGCGACATTGTAAATCAAATGCCGGTCGCGCTCGATGAGCCCCACGACGAGGTAGAGGTTGTGCTGCTTCGCCAGTTCGCCGAAGAACTCCGTCGAAGGGCCGGGGATCGCCTCGGCGCAGTCGGCATAGCTTTTCCCGATCCCAAAGTAGGTGAGCGTCTCCGGCAGCACGACCAGGTCGGCGCGCTGGGCGGCGGCCTGCGTGATGAGCGGGGTGAAGAGGCGGCAGTTCTCCATCGGCGTCTTGCCGCTGGGACGATAATGCACGGCGGCCAGGCGCACCTTGCGTCCGGCGGGCGCGGCGGTTTCCGTGAGTGCCACGCTGCTCCATTCCACGCGGCCCTTTGGTGCCCACTGGAGGTAAAGTTCCACCACCGCGCGTGTGGCCTCGCGCGGCGCGCGATAAGTGCCGGACACTTCGGTCCATCCGGTGGCATCGGCCGGCCGGTCCTGCGGAAACTCGGCTTCCGCCTTCGCCTTGAAGCCGATGAGATAGTCGGTGACGACCGTGCCATCGGCCGGCACGGATTTACCGGCATTGTCCTGCCACAGCACGCGCACGAAGACATTCTGGCGCGGCACCGGCAGGTTGTCGGCGCGCCGGAAGGCGGAGAAGCGGTAGTGCTGGCCGCCCTGCACCGGGAAGGTCTTCTGCCACCAGCCCTGCAGGCCCTCACGGCCGTCCGCCTGGATGACGAACGCGCCTTGCCCGGCGCGTCCGCCGCGCGGCAGATACGAGAACTGCGGGCGGATTTCGTCGCGGGGCGCGGTCGAGATCCAGCCCTCCGGCGGGGCATCCTTGGGGCTGGCGAAGGCAGAACCAATGCCGAACACGGCGCAGACGGTGGCGGCAAGGAGCAGTGACAATCGTTTCATGTGGTTGTGATGACGAAGGTCAGACGTGGGACGCGGGATGGCGAAACTAAGTTTTTTCCCTGACCGCTAGGGCCGATGCCGCGGGATCTCCGCCTTGAAGTCGCCGAGGCTTTGCCACAGGAGGCGTTTGTTCAGGTCCACTTCCGCGATGGCCAGCGTGCCCCAGTCCTTGGCTTGCGCGAGCGGCTTGCCGTCATGGCCATAGACGGCGGAGATCATCCAGTTTGCCGAGGCGTCCGTGTGCGTGCTGCTGACCACATACACATGATTCTCGCAGGCGCGCGCGGCACCGAGCAACGGGTTGCAGCCCATCACGGGCCAGGCGATGATTTCCGCGCCACGGTTGCTCAACTCACGGGCGACCTCTGGGAAGAACCCGTCGTAACACACCATCATGCCGATCTTGCCCAGCTTCGTCTCGAACACCGGGTATTCGTGCCCCGGCTGAATGCCGCCCTCGATCTCCCCGCGCGGCAGACAGACCTTGCGATACTTGCCCAGGATACCGCCATCCGGGCCGATGAGCACGGCCACGTTGTAGATGAGATGATGGTCACGCTCGATGAGACCGGGCACGAGATGCAGCTTGTGCTGCTTCGCCAGCTTGCCGAAGAACTCCGTGGAAGGACCGGGAATTGGCTCCGCGCACTGCTCATAGGTGCTGCCGCCCGCGTAGGTCAGCACCTCGGGCAGCACGAGAAAATCCACGCGTTGCTTGGCGGCCTCCTCAATGAGCGGCACGAAGGCATTGCGACGTTCGTCCGGTGTCTTGGTATTGCGCGGGACGAAGTGCGCGGCGGCGAGGCGGACGATGCGCGGGGCGGGGGCGGGCACGGCGGTGAGGGATACCTCGGCCCACTCGACTTTCGCCTTGGGTGCCCAGCGGAAGTGCAGCTCGACGATGGCCTGGGCTGCTTTCGACGGTGCGCGATAAGTGTCCGAGACTTCGGTCCAACCGCGTGAGTCGGTGGTTTTGTCGCCGGGCAGTTCCGGCTCGGCCCGTGGGTAGTCACCTGGCCGGTAGGAGGCGAAGGATGGTTCGTCGTGCGTCACGGGTTTGCCGTTCGCGTCGCGCCAGAGGATGCGCACGACGCCCGTGCGACGGGGCGATTCCGCGTTGGTCACCTTGCGGAGGGTGAGAAAGCGGTAGTGCTGACCGCCGCTCACGGGGAAGGTCTTGATCCACCAGCCGTTCAAACCTTCGCGGGCGTCGGACTCGATGATGAAGCTGCCCTTGCCTGATGGGCCGCCTTTGGGGTCGTGGCGGAAGAGCGGGCGGATTTCTTCGCGCGCGGCACCGGTGGTCCAGCCTTCGGGCGCGCCGGAGACACCGGCGGACAGGAGCAGCGGGCACGTCAGCAAGATGAGCGTGAAGCAGCGCAGGGCGGTCGGTTTCATGGCTGGCCCAATGAAAGCATGGACCAGGTGCCAGCGCAATGCGCACGCAGGAAGGGGACACGCTTGTCCCCGGTTAACAGTGGCTGGGGTCAAAGCGGACTGGAGTGTCCGCCTCACGGGCGCATCTCAGTTTCTTGCAGGGGGGGCAGGCGCGGACTGCGATCACCCCGGGGTGCCATGTGAATAGCCGTGGGTGAAACCCACGGTGAGCGAGGCGTGGGGCATAACCCCGGGAGGGGTTGAACGCAACGCCCCATGATGAGCGCGCGAGTTCGACCCTTTCAGGGTCGCGCCGGAAAACCGCCCCGTGGGTTTCACCCACGGCTATTCACGTTGAAAACCTCCGGGTTTCTCCGCTCGACCAGAGACCCTGCAAGATACTGAGATGCGCCTCCGCCTCACTTCAGTTGCAAAACCAACTCGACTTGCGCAGGCCGCTTCCCCGACAGTTCTGTCGCGTTCAGTCAATGCATCCCGAAGCCATCCATTATTTCAACCGCTACACGCAGCGCGTGGAGACCGAGGTGATCTACGGCGAGGGCTTCCTGCGCTGGACCTACACGCATCCCTTCGGTCTGCTCTCGCTCCACACCGTGGCCAAGCGGCCGTTCTTCTCGCGGTGGTATGGCTGGCGGATGGACCGCCCTGCGAGCCGCGAAAAAGTCGCGCCGTTCATCCAGGACTTCCGCGTGGACACGGGCGAGTTTGCCGACGCCCCGGAGACCTTTCGCACTTTCAACGAGTTCTTCTACCGCAAGCTCAAGCCCGAGGCGCGGCCCATCGCCGGGGATGCGAAGACGGCGGTGTTTCCGGCGGACGGTCGGCATCTCGGTTTTCCCGATGTCTCTGAGGCGGAGGGAATCTTCGTGAAGGGCGAGGTGTTCAGCCTGGGCGAGCTGCTGCGCGACCGAGAACTGGCCGAGCGCTTTCACCGTGGTTCGATGGTGCTCTCGCGCCTGTGTCCGGTGGATTATCATCGTTACCACTTTCCCGTCGGTGGGCTGGCGATGGAGCCGCGCGTGCTCAATGGCTGGCTTTACTCGGTCAGCCCCATCGCGCTGCGGCGGAACATCCGCATCTTCACGGAGAACAAACGGGCCATCACGCGCATTGAATCGCCGGAGTTTGGGACCGTGCTGATGCTGGAGGTCGGGGCGACGTGCGTGGGCAGCTTCGCATACACCTTTACGCCGAACACGCGCGTGGCGAAGGGGGCGGAGAAGGGCTACTTCAAGTTCGGTGGCTCCTCGACGATCACGCTCTTCGAGCCGGGCCGGGTGAAGCTGGACGGGGACCTGGTTGAACAAACCCTGGCGCATCGTGAACTCTACGCGCGCATGGGGGATCGGCTGGGCGTGGCGGCGTGAACTGGCAGGGTGGGACTCTGTCGGACCCCATTGCGAGCGGAGCGAGGCGAGGGAAACGAGCATTTCGGCAGAGCGCATCCAACCGGAGATGCTCGCTGCGCTCGCGCCGACGGCGTCGGCAGATGGGGTTCGACGGAGTCTCACCCTACCATACCAGGGCACGACCTCGTTATTGACACCGGTGCGGCGAGTTGTTTCCGTCTGCGCGCCAAACATGAGCAAGTTCAAATTCAAAG
>CAZOCL010000217.1:0-11164 GCA_964578245.1 uncultured Klebsiella sp.
GCAGTCCCTGCTGCCGTTGTGATCAGCTGTCACTTTATTGCACGAGGCTCAATAGGTGAGGGCGGGGCCGGGGAACACGCCGGGTCGGAGACCGGCGCTCCGGCTGGTCGGGAATTCATTTGCTTGGCGCAATTTCGGGAGGGAGGGAGAGGGGTAGGGTTGATGGCGTGACGTTTGAAACCATGAATGGACACGGAGCACACGAATCAGGCCGGGAAGACGGGGGCGGGACGGGCGCGGAGGGTGGCGAGAACTTGCAAAACGAAGCCAACGGGGGGACAGGTCCTAAGTCCAAAGTCCAAGGTCCAAGGTCCAAAGTCGGGGGGACATAAGAGGAGCGCATGGTTTCGGGGACGGGGTGGGGATTTATGATTGGAGATTTGAGATTTCAGAGGGCGGGGAAGTGGACCCACTGATTCGGGGAAGACAAAGATGGGGAACGCGCGGAGGGGCGGAGACCGGTGCTCTGGTTCAAGGACCGTAAGCGTCACGCGGAGCACCACTTGACGATATGACGGAGGCGTCAGAGACGTCATAGCAGAGCTGCTACGACGTTTATGTTGCGAGCTGTTTCAGCGGACTGGCGGAGTGAGCCTTGGCCCAGGCGGCCGGGGTGACCTCGGGGATTTGATAGTTGGTCATCCGGGGCATCCGCGTGAGGACTTCGCGGAGGTAGGCGTAAGGATCAAGGCCGCGGCGGCGGCAGCTTTCGATGATGGTGTAAATGATCGCGCTGCGTTCCACGGCCTCGGCGTCCCCGATACGCAGCCAGTTTCGCCACGCCCACAGCAGCCTCACCACACCGCCAGAAAGGTCACGTAGCCCACCCCCAACGCGTTGGTGGCCTGCTGGAACTGTTGCCGGAGCAAAATCGCATTGGCCTGCTGCACGCTGCCATCCCCCAGCAGGATGTTCCCGGCGAGGTCATGCTGGGCATAAAGGTTCCCCGCAGCCGCTCCCGCCACCCAGTTCAGGTCCGCCGAGTTTGGCAGCGTGACACCCGTATTGAGGATGGGCACCGGCGGCGAATACCCAGGGTAGGTGAAGGCGAAGGCGCCCAGCACGGGCATCGGATCCACAAACGGCGAAGGCACGAAGACGTTCCGATCCGTGACCAGTGGCACCTGTGGCTGCGAGTCATCCGCCGCCAAACTGATGAGATACGAGATGGAACTGTCCCCGCCAGGTCCGGTGGACTGGTAGTTCGGCTTGGTCGGAGCCTGAGCCGGATTTTGGAGCAGGCCCGTTGGTCCAGTGCCAAAATCCGTGGCGATGCAGTTCAACTTGTTACGATCCCCCGGGCAGACCAGAATCTTGGCTGTGCCCAGCTCGTTCGACATATGCTCGAAGTGATTCCAAACGCGGGCACGGCTCAGGTTGTTGTAGGCCTGGGAGCTGGGGACGCCAAAGGTATTGATGGCCTCCGGACACTGGTAAGGAAACCGGTCGCTGTTGTCGTTGGCGAAGAGTTTGAATGCCAGCCCCATCTGCTTCTGGTTGTTCACGCACTTGATGCGTGACGCCTTGCCCTTGGCCTTCGCCAGCGCTGGCAGCAGCATCCCCGCCAGAATTGCAATGATTGCAATAACGACGAGCAGTTCGATGAGGGTAAAACCGTGTTTTGCAACCAGGCGATTCTTCATTGTCGCTCCTGTTCTTTGGGACGTCGAAATGGTGCCAGAGCCGCCGCCGCTGTAAACAGCTTTCGATGCGGTGCTTTCTTCGCCACCTGAAAGCCCACCACCCCACTCTAAGTTCCTGACGAGCGTGTGGGAGGTCGAACGGCAGACCGGCTTGGACTTCCACCCAGCCCTGCCCAACGAAGTGCAGGATCGCATTAAGACCGTGAAGCCGGATCGTCTGTGGTAGCTGGCAGCATGCATGGTGTGGCCGACCGGTTGGGGACCGCTCACGGCGGGACAACCAGTTTTCCATGTCGGACCTTCGTTGTCCCACCCGCCACGGATAATCGCGGCTTGAAAATGAATCGCACATCCTGCCTTTGTCTCATCGCCTCCTTGTTCCCCGCCGGGTGGAGGGCAAGCAAACGCTTGGGTCGCCATTGTTGAGCCCCCACCCAGAAACGGACACGCCGCTTGAACTGCCCGCCGCGGAGCTACCAGAGTGGCTGGCACTCCCTCGCCTTCCCGTCTTGAAAACGGAGAACCCGGTGGTGGCATGGATGATCAGGGCGATGCTCAAGCAAGGACCGGCAGAAGCGGTGGTGGACAGCGCGCGGCCTTAAAAGCAGGATTGACCGTTCCGGCGTGCTTGCTACATTGCGCGCCCTTTGGCGGCAAAATATCAGCCGCCTGCCGTATGCGACACACGATCTCGGTGCTGGTGGAAAACAAGTTTGGCGTGCTCACGCGCGTGGCCGGCCTCTTCTCGGGGCGGGGCTACAACATTGACACGCTCAATGTCGCGCCCACGCAGGACGCGAGCGTCTCGCGCATGACGATTGTCACGCGAGGCGATGACGCGACGCTCGAGCAGATCGTCAAGCAGCTCAACAAGCTGGCCGAGGTGCTCAAGGTCATTGATTTCCGCGACGGCGAATACATTGACCGCGAGCTGGTGCTGGTGAAGGTGAGCGTGGACTCGAAGACCCGCGCCGAGGTGATGCAGATCACCGACATCTTCCGCGCCAAGATCGTGGACGTGCAGCCCAAGAGCCTCACCATCGAGATCACCGGCAACGAGAGCAAGGTGGAGAAGTTCCTCCTGCTCATGCAGACCTTCGGCGTGCTCGATCTCACGCGCACCGGCAAGGTGGCCTTGCCCCGGAAGTGATCTAGCAATCCCTTTTCAGTCACGAAACACGCAACACGACCTATGCCCTCAAAAGTCTATACTGACAAAGACGCCGATCTCGGCGTGCTCAAGAACAAGACCCTCGCAGTCCTCGGCTTCGGCTCCCAGGGCCATGCCCATGCGCTGAACCTCAAGGACAGCGGCTGCACCGTCATCATCGGCCTCTACGAGGGCTCCAAGTCCATCGCCGTCGCGCGGGAAAAGGGCTTCGAGGTCGTGCCGACCGCCGAGGCCGTGAAGCGCGCCGATGTGATCATGGTTGCGCTGCCGGACACCAAGCAGGCCGCCGCCTACGAGAAGGACATCGCGCCGAACCTGACCAAGGGCAAGACACTGCTCTTCAGCCATGGCTTCGCCATCCACTTCAAGACGGTTGTCCCGCCGGCTAACGTGAACGTGATCATGGTCGCGCCGAAGGGCCCCGGCCACATCGTCCGCCGCCAATACACCGAGGGCAAGGGTGTCCCCAGCCTGATCGCCGTGTATCAGAACCCCGGCAAGGACGCGAAGAAGATCGCGCTGGCCTGGGCCAAGGGCATCGGCGGCACGCGCGCCGGCGTGATCGAGACGAACTTCAAGGAAGAGACCGAGACCGACCTCTTCGGCGAGCAGACCGTGCTGTGCGGCGGCTGCACCGCGCTGGTGAAGGCGGGCTTCGAGGTGCTGGTCGAGGCGGGTTACTCGCCCGAGATGGCTTACTTCGAGTGCCTGCATGAGCTGAAGCTCATCGTGGACTTGATGAACGAAAAGGGCATCGCCGGGATGCGCTTCTCGATCTCCGAGACGGCCAAGTGGGGCGACGTGAGTGTCGGCCCGAAGATCATTGATGCCTCCGTGAAGAAGCGGATGCAGAAGGCGCTCAAGGAAATCCAGTCCGGCAAGTTCGCCAAGGAATGGGTGGCCGAATACAAGGGCGGCTACAAGAAATACAACGCCCTGCTCAAGGCGGACGAGACTCACGCCATCGAGAAGACGGGCGAGCGGCTCCGTGGCCTGATGCCGTGGATGCCCAAGCGCAACGTCAAGGGCGTGCAGGCCGCCTACTAGGCGCTGAACGCAGAACGCGAAATTTGGAAACCGCTGGGAGCGCGAGCTGCCGGCGGTTTTCTGCTTTGGTGCGTAGCGCAAGCCTCCGGTTTGACGTGCCGCCGGCGTCCGCGCAGGCCACGTGTTCGGACGACCTTGATGCCTCGTTCGCCGAAGGGGCCGTCGAGGACGCCGGTGGCACGGCAGGCCGGAGGCCTGCGCTACGCTGAAACTCGCTGCGAAATCGCTTGAACGGGCCCCCTGCTCTGGTGTCCATTGCAGGCGACAACCATTCGAATTATGGCCCTTTACATCTACGAGACAATTCCGACGAACCCGAAGCAGAAGCCCCGCCGCTTCGAAGTGCAGCAGAGCATGAAGGATCCGGCGCTCACGAAGGACCCGGAGACCGGACTGCCGGTCCGGCGTGTCATCACCGGAGGCTCCGGCAACATCATGCGCGGCCTGAGCATCCTCTCGATGAACCGGCCGAAGCGGGGGAAGTAGCCAGGGTTCAGCAGGTCAGTATTCAGTCTTCAGTCAGCGGAAGCACATGTGGTTCCGCCAGCGTCCCTACTGAACACGGGTTACTGAATACTGCTCACTCCCTCGGCACGCACCACTTGCACAAACGGGGTTGTCAGCACCGCCACTGTGTAGCAGATTCCTCCCGAGGTCCCGATGCCGGCGAAGTTCAAATCATTGAAAGGGCAGTTTCTCCTCGATGGCGGCAAGCTCGCGGGTTCCTACTTCCACCGCAGCGTCGTCCTCATCTGCCAGCACGATCCTGAAGGCGCGTTCGGCCTGATCGTCAACCGCCCTACCGAGAAGAAAGTGGGTGAGGCGCTGGTGGCGGACCTGCCCGGCACGCTCAAGGACCAGTTGCTTTTCCTGGGCGGTCCCGTGCAGCCGCAGGCGCTGAGCTATCTGCACGCCGACACGTTTTTACCGGATGCCAATGTGATGCCGAACCTCAACCTGGACCATTCGCTGGACGATCTGGTCGAGCTGGGCGGCTCCTTCTCGCCCACGCAGAAGGTCAAGGTCTTCGCCGGTTACGCGGGCTGGTCTCCTGGCCAGCTTGATGACGAAATGAAGCGCGGTGCCTGGCTCACGCACCCGGCTTCGGTGGAACTGGTATTCGGCCTGGACGAGCAGCGGCTCTGGGCCCGGCTGGTGCGCGAGAAGGGCTGGCAGTTCCGGCTGCTGTCGGAGCAGCCGGAGGATTTGAACTGGAATTGAAGCCCGCCAGGAGGGCGGCGGTTCGTGAGTCCAGCCGGCCTGAGTTCACTTCGGATAATCCCGCCAGAGCCACTTGAGCACGTCGGGGAAGATGCTGCCGCCATGCTTGCTGTTGTGCGCGCCTTCGCCGAAGTCGAAGCGCACGTCGTAGCCGGCGAACTTGAGCGCGGAGGCCATCTGCTGGTTGCACAGCGGCCAGTCGCCGAACTCGTTCTTCACGTCGTCCACGCCGCTCTGCACGGAGACGCGGACGGGCTTGCGCTCGGTCTTGCGGATGAGCGCGGGATAGACGTGGCCGCCGCGGATGTTCGTGTAGCTGCCGATGGTGGTGAGGGCCTTGCGGAACTGGTCGGGCCGCTCCCAGCAGACTGTCCACGAGCAGATGCCGCCGCTGCTCGCACCACAGATGGCGCGGCCCTCGGGATTCGTGGTGAGCGAATACTGCTTGCTGACCTCGGGCAGGATCTCCTCCAGGAGGAAGCGCGCGAAACGGTCGCCCAGCGAGTCATATTCGAAGCTGCGGTTGCTCACGCCCCAGGGGCTTTTAGGTGCGGCCTTGCCTTCCTCGTGGCCGGGGTTGAGGAGCACCGCGATGGTCACGGGCATTTCGCCTTTGGCGATGAGGTTGTCGAAGACGATGGGCACGCGCCAGTTGCCCTTGAGGTTCACGTAGTCGTGACCGTCCTGGAAGACCATCACGCACGCGGGCTTCTCCGCCTTGTATTGGGCGGGCACATAGATCCACCAGTCGCGCACGGTGTTGGTAAAGACTTTGCTATGCCACTCAGGCATCTTGATGAGCTTGCCCTGGGGCACGCCGGGCTGCACCTCATGATAGGGCGTGATCTTGAATTCGTCAGCGGCACGGACGGTCAGGGCGAAAGCCAGGAGCAGGAACGGAAGAATGCGTTTCATGGTCAAGTGCCCGGCATACTGCGGCAGCGGCGGAACGGCTTCAAGCTCCTGAATCAGGGGTGGAATTTCCTTCCCGCGTCCGCGTCCGATCCATAGCTTGCCATGACATCGCCCGAAGCCATGCGCCTATCCTGCCAGCGTGCCGCAACCACCGTCCGGGTGGCGATGCTGGCTGTCGTGATGGCAGTGGCGGGTGTCGGGCAAGGGGCGGAGAAGGTGGATTACCTGACGCAGATCAAGCCGCTGCTCCGCTCACATTGCTATGCCTGTCATGGCGGGTTGCAGCAGAAGGCGGGGTTGCGGCTGGACACGGTTGCGCTGGCGCTGAAAGGCGGGCAGCACGGTCCGGCCATCGTGGCGCGGCAGCCGGACAAGAGCCGGTTGCTGGCGAAGGTCACGGCGACGGACCCGACCGAGCGTATGCCGCGCGAGGCGGAGGCGCTCAAGCCGGAGCAGGTCGAGCTGCTGCGCCGGTGGATCGCTGCGGGTGCGCCGGGGACGAAGGAGGAGAAGGCGGAGCCGAGTCCGGGGGATCACTGGGCGTTCAACCCGGTGGTGCGGCCGGTGGTGCCGAAGGGGAGTGACCAGTATTCAGTATCCAGTGTTCAGTCTGGAAAGGGGCGTTCGAGTGCCGCACTGAATACTGAACACTGGAAACTGAATACTGCTTCAACCAATCCGATTGACGCTTTTATCAACGCCACTCTCGCCCGTGAGAAGCTCGCGCCGTTGCCGCCAGCGGAGAAGCATGTGCTGCTGCGTCGCGTGTATCTCGACCTGATCGGGCTGCCGCCGACGCGTGAGGAGCTGCGGGCCTTCCTTGCGGATGAGTCGCCGGATGCCTATGAGCGGGTCGTGGACCGGTTGCTGGGCTCGCCGCAGCACGGGGAGCGCTGGGCGCGGCATTGGATGGATGTGTGGCGTTACAGCGACTGGTTTGGGCGCCGGCAGGTGCCCGATGTGTGGAACTCCGCGCCGCAGATCTGGCGCTGGCGCGACTGGATCGTGAAGTCGCTGAACGCGGACAAGGGCTACGACCGCATGGTGAAGGAGATGCTGGCCGGGGATGAGGTGGCACCGCTCGATGACGAGGCCGCCGCCGCCACCGGCTATCTCGTGCGCAACTGGTATGCGCTCAATCCGAACGACTGGATGCGCGCGAATGTGGAGCACACGGGCAAGGCGTTCCTCGGCCTGACGTTCAACTGCGCGCACTGCCACGACCACAAATACGATCCGATCACGCAGGCCGATTACTTCAGCTTCCGCGCGTTCTTCGAGCCGATCTACGTGCGCCAGGATCGCTGGCCCGGCGAGGCGGACCCGGGGCCATTTCAGGATTACGACTATCTGAAGAACCGCAAGGTCGTGCGGCTGGGTTCGGTGCGGATCTTCGACAAGGACGCGGCGGCCAAGACGTGGTTCTACACCGGTGGTGACGAGCGCAACCGCCTGACGAACCAGCCGACTGCCATGCCCACGATGCCCGCGTTTCTCGGCGGCATGACGCTGCAGGTGACGCCGGTTTCGCTGCCCACGGCGGCGTATTACCCAGGCTTGCGCCCGGCAATTCAGGAGACGGAACTGGCCGAGCGCCGCGCCGCCATCACCAACGCGGAGGCGGAACTTGCTGCGCTGAAGCAGACCAATGCCACGCCGACTGCGGCCCAGCGCGATGCATTGGCGAAGGCGGAAGCCGTCTTCAAAACCGCGCTTGCTGAGTCGGCCAAGTCCGGCCAGCCCGCCGCGCTCGCCGGGAAGCAATCGCTGGTGCTCGACGCCACGACGGGGCGGCGTGTGCTGGCCCACTCGCTCGCAGGCCTCAAGGAGTTGTCCGAGGGGGCGACGGTTCGCTATCAGCTTGCGATCCTCACGGACAAGTATGCGGGCTTCCAACTGGCGAAGGATTTCGCCGTGGGGCTGACCGCCGCCTACGTCGGCTTTGTCGGCGGGAAGATTCACTCCTACGCGCCGGGCACCACGAAGGAGTTCGAGGCGGGGCGGTATGCGTTTACGAACGGCCAGCACACGTTTGAAGTCACGCTCGCGCTGGAGCCGAAGGCCGACCGCGCGCTGCTCACGGTGCGCAGCCTGAGCGACGGCCAGACGCTGGTGGACCGGACGCCGGTCGCGATCAATGGCTGGAACCCGGCGAAGAACCCGAGCCAGGGCATGCTCCTTGATGCCCAGTCCGGCACGGTGGCGGTGTGGGACGAGGTGTTCGTCAGTGACGGCGGCGGGAAGGAGTTTCGCTTCGACTTCGAGGCCCCGCGTTTTGCCGATGGGAAGGACATCGTTGGGATCGAGGGCTGGGCGGCGGCCCGTTTCAGTGTGGCCCCGGCGAGTTCGGTGGTGTCCGCCGTGGCGTTGAACCGCGCGCTGGTGGGGCAGCGGCAGGCGGTGCTCGCGGCGCGCCGGGTGATGGAGGTGCCAGCGCTGGCCTTGAGCGCGGCGGAGTCGCGGGTGGCGGCGGCGCGTGCGGAACTTCGCAGCGTCGAGGCCCGGCTTGTGGCTGACGCGACCAAATACAGCGAAGCGGCCGTCGGCGAGCCGGCGCGCACAGCCAGCCGGGTCGAGCGCGAGGCGGCGGTGGTCTCGGCGAAGGCCAAGCTGGCCGCGGCCAGCCGCGCGCTCGCCGAGGCCGAAGCCAAACCGGCGGACGACAAAGCCCGCGCGACTGCGCTGCAAGCCGCCGGGAAGCAGTTCGCCGATGCCCAGGCCGCGCTGACCAAGGCGGAGATCGCGCTCACGGACGCCAAGCTGGCGGAGACTTACACCGGCTTCAGCCCCGTCTATCCACGGGAGAGCACGGGGCGGCGGAAGGCGCTCGGGGAATGGCTGGGCAGCCGGGACAACCCGCTCACGGCGCGCGTGGCGGTGAATCACATCTGGATGCGGCACTTCCAGGAGCCGCTCGTTGCATCGGTCTTTGACTTCGGCCGCAACGGCAAGGCCCCGACGCATCCCGAACTGCTGGACTGGCTCGCGGCGGAGTTCATGGAGTCGGGGTGGAGCATGAGGCATGTGCATCGGCTGATTGTGACGAGTGCCGCCTATCGGCGGGCGAGTGCGGTTGAAGGGTTTAAGGGTTTAAGGGTTGAAGAGGCAACGGCTCGCCCACGGTCATCCCTCTTCAACTCTTCAACCCTTCAACTTTTCAACCATTCCTTGGCTTCCGATCCTGAGAATAAATGGCTTTCCCGCATGAACCCCGGGCGCATGGAGGCCGAGGTGGTGCGCGACAGCATCCTGCACCTTGCGGGCGTGCTGGACCCGCGCATGGGCGGGCAGGAACTGGAGAACAAGGACGCACTCACGACCGTGCGGCGCAGTCTCTACTACAGCTTCAATCCTGAGTCCGATGGACGCAGTGAACTCAGCGCGCTCTTCGATGCGCCGGACCCGAATGACTGCTATCGCCGCACCCGGAGCGTCATCCCGCAGCAGGCGCTGGCGCTCACGAACAGCAAGCTGGTGCATGACCATGCGGGGGCGCTGGTGAAGCGCATCACGGATTCGATGGAGTGTTTCATTGAATCGTTGGGCGATGCCAATTTCATCAATGCTGCGTTTCAGCAAATCCTGGCCCGGTCACCTAGTGTTGAAGAACGGGCGGAGTGTGAGGCGTATTTGAAACAAGGCGCAGCAGTCCCGAAAGACGGTGTGGCCCGCGCCCGCGAAAGCCTCGTCCGAGCATTGCTGAACCAGAATGATTTCCTTACTGTCCGATGAAGTAGTTAAACCATGAGAATCCTTCACTCGCTTAGTGCCATCGCCGTGTCCCTGTTCCTTTTTTCGGGGGCAACCCTTGGTGCTGACGCGCAGAAATTGCTGAAGGACACGCCGTTCGAGGGGATTGTGGCGAAAGCGAAGGGTGGAGATGGAGATGCACAGATGTATCTGGCCAAAGGTCATGTGTCCTATGGTAGCCATGTGCCTCACAATCCACAGGAGAGTTACAGGTGGTATGTGGCGGCCGCCACAAACGACGTGCCGGATGCGCAGCTCTATTTGGGCCGGCATTACTACAAGCAGGCCGTGGCTACGAAAGGGATCACTCCCAAAGAAAAAGCCGCACGGCATCAGGCCTCGACGGCTTCGTTAGCATGGCTTTTGAAGGCGGCTAAGCAAGGTTCTATCGACGCCTTCGTGGAGTTGGGTGAGGCCTTCGACGACGGAAGAATCTTCGCCAAAGATCCAGTGGAAGCATACAAATGGTATCACTTGGCGATTGAGAAACGCAGCCAACCAATCGGCGCACCCGTAAAGAGCAGGAATGCTCTCTCGCTTATTCTAACCCCAGCCCAAATCGAACTTGCCAAACGTCGGGCATTGGATTTCTGGGAATCCCTTGGCGAAGAGAGGAAACCGACGGCACCAAAATGAACACGAGTGCTCCAAACGACGACGCGCGTCTTGGACTGCGCCGGCAGAGCGCAGCGGCGACGGCGCTTTCGGCGACCGGTGGATGCGACGCGCGTTCTTGTGACGAGGGAAGCGGCCTCGGCCTGGCGCAGCCCAAAGCGGCGTCGCTGCTCCGCTCTGCCGCCGCACTCCATGACGCCTTACCCCGCCGCCAGTTCCTTGCCGATTTCGGCATGGGGTTCACCGGGCTGGCGATGGGGGCGACGTTGCTCAGTGACGGGGTGGCGAAGGCGGCGGCACCGGGGCAGGCGAAGGTTTCGCCGAACGATGGCCGGCCGCACTTCACGCCCAAGGCCAAGTCGGTCATCTGGATTTTCCTCAGCGGGGGCTACAGCCATGTGGAGACGTTTGATCCGAAGCCAGCGCTGAACAAGTTCGCCGGGCTGACCTTTGACAAGACGCCGCTGGTGAACCCGCTCAAGTCGGAAAAGCATCAGAAGCGCTTTCGCTCGGTGCCCGCGCAGGAGGTCAATGTGCGCGACGTGTATCCGAGCATTTACCCGATGCAGGTGGGCTATGCGCCGCAGGGCCGGTGCGGCGTGGAGATGACGGACTGGTGGCCGCATCTGGCCACCTGCGCGGATGACCTCGCGTTTGTGCGCAACATGTGGACGACGGACAACGATCACTTCGCCGAGAACCAGATTCACACGGGGCGGCATCGGCTCGATGAGCAGCAGCCCAGCATTGGTGCGTGGATTCATTATGGGCTCGGCACGTTGAACGAGAACCTGCCCAAGTT
>CAZOCL010000218.1:0-11147 GCA_964578245.1 uncultured Klebsiella sp.
GAGGCCCATCACGATTTCTTTGTCTTCCGCGTTCACGGCACAAACACAAACTCCGGCGAGTTCACCATGGCCCACAACACGTCCTCGGCGCGCTCGCGCCAGTCTTTGGCCAGGCGCGGCGTGGGCTCGTCGCCCTGGCGGGCCTTGTCCTCGACGAGGTATTTGATCTCCGAGGCTTTCGCGTTGAGGTGGTTCGTCCAGCTCAGGAGCTGGCTGCCGTCGAAGTCCTTGCGGAGCTTCTTCGGGCCGCAGGCCACGACGCGGTCCTTGTAGCCAGCTTCGAGGTAGGCGACGAACTTCGCCCGCTCCGGCGCACTGGGCGGGCGGGAGAGCACGCGGACGAAGATGCCCTCGACCAGCGCGGACAATGACTGGTCCTGCACGCACAGCTCGGTCACGGCGCAGTCGTCGGTGAGGCGGGCGATGCGGCCGTTGCCCATGTCGCCGTTGGCGAGCACGGCGGGCTGCAGGACGTTCGGCGAATGGTCGCGCGCGGAGAGCGGCCCCTGCCGGGACTCGCGCCAGCCGAACATGGCCAGCACGTCAATGATCGCCTGCGTCTTGGGCATGGAGAGGGCAGGGCGGTCGCGGTCGTTCGAGAGGCCGGTGAACTGCCAGGCGCGGTGCGCGTAGCCGAGGTTCAGGAAGTCCTTCGCGGAGCTTTTGGCATCGTTGTCCAGCGTGAGCAGCTCGGACTGGATGGGCTTGCCGGTCACGGCGAAGAGCGAGTCCACCATCTGTTCGGCCGCGAGGCGGCGGCGCATGGGCGAGGCGAAGAGGCGGTCCGCCGATTCCTCGGACTTCGGCGTGTCCTGGCCGGCCACGCGCTGGTAGGCGTGGGAGTTGAAGATGAGCCGGGCGACGTGCTTGAGGTCGTAGTCGTGGGCCATGAATTCGCGCGCGAGCCACGCGAGCAGCTCGGGGTGCGACGGCGTCTTGTTCTCCCAGTCGTCCACCGGCTCGACGATGCCCAGGCCGAGGTAGCGCTTCCAGACGCGGTTCACGATGACCTGCGCGAAGCGGTCGTTGTTCGGCGAAGTGATGAAGGCGGCGAGCTGCTCGCGGGTGTCATCCGCCTTGCGCACGAAGTCAGCGGAGGACGCGCCGCCGTAGGAGGCGAAGGTCCACTCGGGCGAAACCTTGTCGCCGGGATGCAGGGTGACCTTGATGCGCTTGCCGACGACGATGTTGGCATTGGCCGGGATGGAGCTGCTCTTGGGCACCTCCTGCGGCGCGCGGTTGAGCATGGCGGCGAGGCTGAAGAGGTCCTTCTGCTTGAAGTCGTGATACGGCGCGTCGTGGCAGCGGGCGCACGCGAGGTTCATGCCGAGGAAGGCCTGCGAGACGATCTGCGCGCGGTCGGCGGTGGGCACGTCGTTTTGCGTGGCGAGCCCGAAGCCCGCGGGTCCGCCGCCATAGACGCTGCCCTCCATGGCGACCAGTTCGGTGGCGAAGCGGTCCATCGGTTTGTTGTCGAGGAACGACTCGTGAATCCACCAGCGGAACGGGCCGGTGTTGTTCAGCGTGGGCTTGAGGATGGCCGGGTTCTCCGCCAGCACGTCCTGCCAGTAGCCCACCCAGTTGTCCGCCCAGCCGGGCAGGGCGAGGAAGCGGTCAATGGCGGAGGTGCGTTTGTTCGGTGAAGTGTCCGCGAGGAAGGCGCGGAGCTGCTCGGGCGTCGGGGGCACGCCGACGGTGTCGAGGGCAAGGCGGCGCAGGAAACTCGCGTCGTCCAGGAGCGGCGCGGGCTGGACTTTCGCGGTGGCGAGGCGGGCGGCGATGAAGCGGTCCACGTCGTTTTGGATCGCGGTCGCACCGGGCACCTGCGGCACGGCGGTGGCGGGCTTGCCGGCCACTACTTTGCGCACCGCCTCGTGGCGCTGGGCCCAATACTTGTTCTCCGGGGTATTCGGGTCGCGACGACGCTGGGCATCAACTTCCGCGATGCGGCCAAGCTGCTTGTCGGAGTAGGCACCCCAGCCGTCATCGGTGTTCGTGATGCGCTCGGTGGGCGCGAGCAGGTGAAAGAGCTTGGCGGGAGCGGTCTTGTCCAGGCTGGCGAGCTGCGTGGGCAGCTCGACGCTGACGGTGAGTTCACCGACTTCGGGGCGCAGGCCCTTGCCGCCAATGATGCCGTCGAGCACGAAGAGCATCTCCGCGCCGGTGGACTTTACTTTGAACCACGTCTCCTGATGGCCGTTGAGCGGGAAGCGCAGGCCGGCGGGGTAATCCGCGCCGGGCGGTTCGGCGACCTTGCCATGGCCGCCACCACCGGGCGCGATGAACTTGGTCTGCGCGACGAGCTTGCCATCCACATGCAGCTTTGCGCCCTGAAGGGAGCGCAGCAACAGGCGGTGCTCGCCGGCCGGCAGCTTCACGATGGCCGAGGCGCGGAGCAGGAACGGGTTGGAGCGGTCCACGCGCACGCCGTGCTCGTTGTATTTCTGCGGCACGCCGGCAAAGCCAAACGCCGCCTCGGCGTAAGTTTCCACCGGGGTGCCGGGGGTGAAATTCCAGTTGGCCGTCGCGCCAATCCCTTCAAAGAGCTGCACCTGCACGGCGCCCTTGGGCAGCTTGGCGAGGTCAAACTTGAGGTCGGTGGGCACGAAGTTGAAGCGCGTGGCCATGTCCTTCGCGGCCAGGGCCCGACGGTGGATGGCGACTTCATTGATGAGGCCGTTGAAGGAACTGCCGGCCTGCGCACCCATCGAGGAGCCGATCCACAGTTCGTCGTCGTCCACGACCGGCGCGGCGTCGGATTTGCCGCCCATGTCCCACTGGCCCTTCACCTCGATGCCGTCGAGATAGCCCTTCACCGAGTCCCCTTTGCCGAAGGTGTAAGTCACCGCGATGTGGTGCCAGCCGGAGCCGGGGGCAATGCCGTCGTTCGCGGTCCAGCGATGCCAGTGCTGCTCGGAGTCGGCCTTGGGGAGCTTGGCCTTGGCACCGGTCGGCGCACCGGCCCCGGCACTCGCTTCGGCATCGCGGAAGAGGAAGCTGACGCAGGCGGCCCCGCCCTCGCCACGCAGGCGCAGCGCGTAGTTTTGGTTGTCGCTCGGGAAGCCCTTGTTGCCCGTGCGGCCCTTGCCCACGACGTAAACCTGCTGGCCTTCCTTGATCGCGTTGGCGGACACCCACGCTTCGAGGGTGATGGAATCGCCTTTCGCAAACTTGAGCACGCTTTTGGCACCCGGGTCTTTGACACGGATGAACTCGCCCTTGCCGCTGAAGCCCGCGGCAGCGCTGTCCGGCTCGAATTCCGGGAACTGCTCGCTCGGCTGGGCGCGCTGGCCGACGGAGACTTTGCCTTCGATGACGCCGTTGAGCGCGGCGGCGTTCGCACCGGGCGCGGAGTTCACGGCGGTGCTGCCGGTGTCATTCAGCCGCCAATAGGCCGCGGGCTTGTCCGCGAGGATGAGGTCGGCGTAGCGGGGCTTGGCGGCGGCTGCGGCGTCCGTGGCGAGGACAGCGGCAAGCAGCAAGGCGGCGAGGAGGCGGAATGCGTTCATGGTGCGCGGTCAGGCTATCAATAGACGATGGGGACACAATGGGGAATCACGGCAAGAAGGGATATAGCCCGATGGGGCTAAAGGATGGTCCCTGATTTGAGGGCGGGAAAGTGGAGGCCGAAATCCCAAGCTCCAAAACCCAAGCTCCAAATAATTTCCAAATTCCAAGCGCGCCACCGGACGCCACCGGCCCTGTTGGAATTTGAAGCTTGGAGCTTGTTTGGAGTTTGGAACTTGGGATTAGGAATTTTCGCCCCCCGCTCAGAGCCTTACGATGCCGCGCTGGATGGCGGTGGTTGCCGCCTGGGTGCGGTCTTGGACGCCGAGCTTGTCGAGGATCACTTTTACGTGGTTCTTCACGGTGTTCTCGGCCACGCCGAGGGCAGAGCCGATCTCCTTGTTGCTCCGGCCTTTCACTATGAGAGCGAGCACTTCGCGCTCACGAGGGGAAAGCTCCGGGGCGGCCTGGCGCTGGGCGAGGCGGGCGGCGACTTCGGCGGGGAGTTGATAAGTGCCGGCGTGGACGGCGCGGATGGTTTTCAGGAGCGGCTCGCTGTCGGTGTTCTTGAGCAGGTAGCCGCAGGCCCCGGCCTGGAGCGCACGGAAGATGTCTTCGTCGGTGTCGAAGGTGGTGAGGACAAGGATGCGCGCGTCGGGAGACTTTGCACGGATGGCGGCGGTGGTTTCGGCGCCATCCATCTCGGGCATCCGCAGGTCCATGAGGGTGAGGTCAGGCTGGTGGCGCTCGAATTCTTTCAACGCCGCCGCCCCGCTCGCGGCTTCCGCGACCACGGTCAGGTCCGGCTGCATCTCCAAGAGGCTCCGCAGGCCGATGCGGACGACGAGGTGGTCGTCAACGAGGAGGAGGCGGATTTTGGGTTTGGCCATGGGAGGGAGGTTTTTACCACGGATCAACACGGATGGACACCGATGGGAGACGTGAGCTCGGTCGTGCTGCGTGTTGCGTGTTGCGTGCCGAACGCCGTCACGAAACACGCAACACGGAACACGTAGGACGCAATCCGCCTCCGCACGTCGGCGGCTGCGGGTTTATCCGTGTTCATTGGGTCCAGATTGATTTGGGTGAAGACATTTTGACGCGAATTGCGCGAATTAACACGAATTGGGACTGGCAAGAAATTCGCGTTAATTCGCGCAATTCGCGTCAGTTTTTCCCGCCGGTGTGGACCTGAGTTCATACGTGCTTGAAATCAAGTTCTTGCCGTTACCACGATCTCGGTTCCGCGGCCCGGCTGGGCGGTCAGCTTCACGTCGGCCTTGATCTGCTCGGCGCGCTCGCGGATGCCGCGCAGACCGAAGTGGCCGTTGGCGCCGGGCTGGGCCAGGTCGAAGCCGAGGCCGTCGTCGCTGACGCGCAGGCGGATTTGGTCCGGCTCGAAGGTCACCTCGGCCTCAATGCGTCCGGGCTTCGCGTGCCGCACGGCGTTGGTGACGCACTCCTGGCCGATGCGCAGGAGGTTGTTCTCGACGGCTTCGGGCAGGCCGCGCGGCGTGCCGTGCAGTTGCAGGTCGAACGTGATGCCCGTGCCGGTGGTCATCTGACGGCCCAGTTCACTGAGTGCTTCGGCCAGGCTGCCGCGCTCCAGTTCTTGCGCGCGAAGGTTCATCAGCGAACGGCGGAATTCCTCCTGGCCGTGCCGCACCATTTGCTTGGCGGTGTCCAGCCGGGTGCGCGCGGCGGCATCGGTGGGCGGCAGGCTGGCGGCGAGGGATTCGAGCTGGAAGCCCAGGCCGGAGAAGCTTTGCGCCAGAGTGTCGTGCATTTCGCGGGCCATGCGGTGGCGTTCTTCCAAGGCCGCCTCGCGCTCCGCTTTGCGGCGGATGACCTCGGTCTGCTCGGCGACGCGGCGGCGGAGCAGGGTGGCCCAGGCGAAGGCCGCGACCAGCAGCACGAGCAGTCCACCCGCCACCCCCGTGAGTCGCTCCGCTGTCCAGGGCGAAGGCACGGCCAGCAACGCGATGTCCTCCACCGAACGGAGGAGCAGCTCGATGGAGCGCGGGTTCGCGCGGAAGCCGCTGCCCGGTGTGGTGGATTCTTCCACGCGGCAGACGCCGGTGAGCCGGAGGCGGCTGCCGACCGCGAGATCGAGCGGGGCGCGGGCCAGCCGGGCGTTGAACACCGTGTCGTCCGCGCGGAGCACGAGCACGGATTCCTGCGGGGTTTGCAGGAGTTCGAGGAGTTGCGCCTCCAGCGAGACGAGGTTGGCGTCGTTGGTGCCGCGCAGCACGTCGCGCACTTTCATGACGACCGGGCGCGGGTCGGATTCCTGGCCGGTGCGCTGAAAGACCGCATCCTCCAGCAGTGCGCTGAAGGTGCCCATCGCGGGAAATCCGGCGACCTCGACGATGTCGCCGGGCTGGACGCTGCCTTGCTGGGTGGTCTGCACCACGAGGCCACGGTCGTCTCCACGCAGGAAGAGCGCGGAGCCGCGTTGCTGGTGGGTGACCACGCCGCGCACCTTGACCCGGTGGCCGGAGATGCCAGTGGGAACAAAATTGAGCAGCTCGGCGATGGCGAGCGGGGGAGCGGCGAAGGGGTCCGCCGGACCGGGCTGTTCCACCCGCACGTCGGCGAGCGTGGGCAGGACGAGCTGCGGGGCGACGAGCTGGCGCTTGTCGTTGATGTAGCCGGCGGCCAGGCCGGTGACGCGCACGAGGGCATCCACGAAAGCCGGCAGCTCGGCGGGGGCCGGTTCCAGCGCCTGCACGTCGAGCTTCCGGGCTCCCAGCGCGAGCCGGAGTGTGCAGCGGTTGGTGGCGACCGTGACCGCCCGGACGATGCCCGTCACCTCGACCCGCTGGTAATGCAGCCGGCCGGAGAGCAGGTCATCGTAAGTGGCCGGGACCGGGCGGGGCAGTTCGCGGCGGCCGAGGATCTCGATATGAGTGGCGCGCACCCCGGGGACGAAGAGGCCGGGGTAGGACTTGCCGGTGACTTCGATGAACGAGCCGGGTTCGAGACCCCGGTCGTTGCGCGTTCCGGCCAGGAAGGAGCCGCCCGTTTCGTCCTGGAGGAAGATGGTTCGCGACAGGTCCCCGCCGAGCACGGTGACCACCGCGCGGAGGCGGATGGGCAGTTCCTTCCGCGCTTCCTCCAATGCGAGCGCCCGGACCTGAGCGGCATTGGTGAGGGCGACCAAGGTTTGTGCCTGCGCTGTCAGACTCAAGACCGCCCAGAGGCCAAGCCACAGCGCGCCCAGCAGTCCGACGCGGTGGAATCTGGGTGGGTGCACAACCGAAAGGATACAAGGCACGTCCCCGCCCGCACTAGCCCGAAAGAGCTACTGACACGCGGGGTGGGTTTGGTTCTGCTTGCGAGACACCCGGTCAAACGGCATGATTCGGCCAGTCACCATGAACCCGTCCTCGAGTTCGCACCGCAAGAGTGCTTTTACGCTCATCGAACTGTTAGTTGTCATCGCCATCATCGCGGTCCTGGCGGGCATGTTGCTGCCGGCCCTGTCCAAGGCGAAGGGAAAGGCCGTTGGGGTCAAGTGCCTCAGCAACAACCGGCAGATCTCCATGGCCAGCCGCCTGTATATCGATGATCACGATGGCGTGTTCATGCAGTTGTGGCGCGATCGGGTGACGGGTGACCCGGCCACCACCGTGTGCATCGTTCCTTCCACGACGGCGATCTGGTGGTGTGACGAGCTGGCGCTGTTTCAGAAGTCCATGCCGGACCCGAAGATCTTCAACTGTCCGGCGCTGAAGGTGGACACGACGACGGTGGCCAGTTCCACCACGCCGGGTGCCAGCGGCTTTCCCTTAGGAATTGGCATGGGCTATCGCACCGGGGCCGGGGGAATCGCCTACACCGCCTCGGCGGCCTCCAAATCGCGTGAGAATGAGGTCGCCCAGCCCAGCGCGACCGTCTTGATTGCGGACGCCGGGACCATCACCAATCCCGCCCAAGTGGACCCTGATTTGTGGACGGAGGCGTCCCTGCAGTCGTCGGTGTATTTCCGGCCGCCTACGGATGCCACTTATTCCAGCACTCCTTCGCGGGTGGTGGCCCGGCATCTGGGGCGGACGCCAGTGGGATTTGTGGACGGGCACTCTGAATCGCTGCGGACCAGCGGCATTGGCTTCCAGTATGCGGCGGGCAATGCGCTGTCCTTGTGGGACCGGGATTAGGCCCGCGAAACACGCTAAACAAGCGAAAAGGCAGGCGTGCGGGGAGGACGCAAGCAGGGGGAATTGTCCGCAACTGGAAGGCCGATTCGCAATGCAAGTCGGGAGCCCGCCGTCGGACGCTACCCTTCACCCCAACCTTCTCCCCTCCTCTGGGGAAGGGAGAAGGAGAAGATGAGCATCGTGGCCTCCAAGCTATTCCACCGACAGTCACTGGGAATCGGCATAAAGTCCTCGTTCAGAAGTGCCAGATCATGTCCACGGTGAACCGGTCGTCGAATACCCCGGCCGGGTGGGTCACGCCCTTCTCATAGGCGACACCCAGTTCAAGCCGGGCGTTGATCTTGGAGCGGAAACCGGCCCCGACGCTAACCTGGGTCTTGCCCGCAACCTGCGTGCTGCCGAAGTTGATCAGGTCGAAGCCTTCGACTTTCGTGGCCAGTTGACTGCCCGAATTCAGTGCGGTGAACGAGTTGGCGGCCGCGAAGGGGATGAAGTAGTTGCACACGTGGTAGGCCGTCTGAACGCTGGCATGCAACTGGGCCGTGTCGCGTGACATGTTGTTGGGGATGCGGGCGCCGACGTTGCCAGTGAGGTTGAAGTCGCCCCAGCCCTTGGCGGAGGACACGAACACATCCCACTCACCCTGGCCATTGCCTTGGAAGACGCGGCGGTTGCCGGTGGGCAGCTCCAGTTCGATGCCCGGCGTGAGGATGAACTGGTTGTCGCGGTCGTCGATCACCGCATATTTGAGCCCCAGCGAGATGTCGGCCCAACCGGTGGCCTTGGTCAGCGTCGCCTTGGGGTTGAAGTCCACATAACCATCCTTCGTGGCGATGATGGCGAGCCGGTCAGTGACGGCCCAGCGGATTTCGACAGCATACACGCGGAGGTCGCCGTCCACCGGCACGTAGGCACCGCCGACGGGGAGCGTCTTGGCGAGGCGCTGATACATGAAGATCGGCCGCACTTCATTGCGAATGAAGGGGTCCTCGAAGAAGACCGGGTTTACCACCGGGGCGATGGTCTTGGAGGACCAGTCATCGGCAGCAGTCAGGGAGGTGGCTTGGAGTCCGGCGCTCAGCACGGTCGCCGCCAGCAGGGATCGGAGGGGAGTTTTCATGGTCCACAGTTCAAGTTGGGGCCGCTGGCGCACGAGGCGGGAGACTGTTCCCAGTTTCCCTGACAACCCCGGGCACTCATATTTTAGCGGCCACAGTTCATAGCTCACGGGCCATTGAAGAACTGCCGCCCGTCGCGTTGCGCGACGGATTTTGGTGATTTCTCCCCGTTGATTGCACTGCGGTCGCCCAAGGTTTCAACCAGGCAAAAGCGAACGCAGACGAACGCGGGCGCGAGAACGCGAACGCACGACGGTCGGGTCATAGGGGGCCCGTCAATGCAGCTTCCGAGACCGAACCGCCACGATCAGGCCGGCAGGTGCTTGCGGAGGAAGTTCACGAAGTTGCCGGACATGATACCTTCGATGTCGGCCTTCTTGTAGCCGCGTTTCTTGAGCAGGGCGGGGATGGTCTGGAGGTCGTAGATGGACTTGAGGTCCATGGGCGTCTGCTCATTGCCGTAGCCGCCGTCGAGATCGGTGCCGATGCCGACGTGCCTGGCGCTGCCGGCGAGCTGGCAGATGTGGTCGATGTGGTCGCAGATGCGCTCGATCTTGAGGTTGAAGTCGGCGGGCTTGCTGCGGTTGTGAATCCAGCCGGGCACCATCATGATCGCATCAAAGGCCATGCCGAGCACGCCGCCGCGCTCAACGACCGCCTTGATCTGGTCGTCGGCGAACTGGCGGTTCCACGGGGCGAGCACGCGGCAGTTCTGGTGGCTGGCCCAGACCGGGCCTTGGAAGATGTCCAGCGCGCCCCAGAAGCACTCGTCGTTGAGGTGCGTGCTGTCGAGGATCATGCCGAGGCGGTCCATTTCCTTGAGCAGTTCCTTGCCGGCGGCGGGCAGGGGGCCTTCCGCGTCCGTGCCATGGGCATAGACGCCGGGGCCGTAGTGGGCGGGGCCGAGCGCGCGAAGGCCGTCCGCGTAGCTGCGCTCCAGGTGCTTGAGGGTGATGAGGGAGTCCGCGCCTTCGAGGCTGAGGATGTAGCCGATGGGCGGCTTGGCGGGCTGGCGGCGGGACTCGACGACGTAGGCCTTTTCATCCGGCGGCGGGAGCTTCTTCCAAAGCTGGTAGTGGGCCTCGAGCTGGGCGGCCGTGCGGATGGACACGATTTCGCCCGCTTCTTCCATGGCGCGATACCACGCAAGCTGGCCCTGCGTCTGCGCCCAGGCCTGCGCGGGCGAGGCCCAGCCGGGCAGGCGGTGGAAATAGGGCGACCAGCGGGCGATCTGCGTGGCGACGCAGAGGCCGACCTCGGCGCGGCGCAGCTCGGGGAAGCAGAGCGTGTTGTTGGCGCGGTCCTTCTTGTCGTTCTGGACGAGTTCGCGGCGGCGGATGCGCTCGAGGGACCACGTGAGGTCGCGGTTCCACTCCAGCGCGTTCATGGCGAGGTCGAGATGGGCGTCGAGGATGAACATGATTTGTAGGCGGAAAGTTAGGCGCAATGGACGGCGGACGTCAGCAAGGAATTTGCGGGTCGAGTGATCTGGGGTGCATTTCAGTTTCTTGCATCCGGGGATTCCACCCCGGCGCGTTCTCTGTTCTCGGAAGCCCGTGAAGGTTGAAATCGCGCCAGCGTCTGGAGTGCGGTGTCTTTCAGCACCGCTTTCCCCTCACCACGGGTGCTGCCAAACTTGTCGCCCTCACCCTGCGTCCAACTGAAAGCGGCGGTGAAACACGCCGCACTCCAGACGCTTCGCGCCGTCGGAGACGGTGGCCATCGCGTCCGCCGCTGGCGTGCGGCTACATGAACCGGTAGAACTTGAGGTGTAACAAATACACGGCAACGAAGCTGACCGTCGCCCAAAGAAAGACAGTCAGGATTGAGCCGCAGGCGAACCAGACAAGTTGCTTGAGTGAGCAATTCTCCGCGCGTAGCAGACGGCCGGCCCAACTCAAAATCGCCAATGGAATCACCAAGTTCAGGAACTCAACCCGCCTGAAACTCTCGCAGAAGGACGGGAATCCAGTCTTCGCTTTTTCGATCACTTGTTCGAAGTGGTGAAACTCGCTCGACGCGACCAACCAGCAAATGAGGCATGTAACCAATGTGACAAGCATCAGCGTCGCCACAATTGGGACGGCGACCCTTCTTGGGACTGATAGATTCTCATCGCCGGACATGCAAGCCGAGCTGGTCAGACCTATTGTTTCGTTGCATCCCACTCCCGGCACCATGTCACCGCGCGCGGGATGCCAACTTCCAGCGGCACCTGTGGCGCGTAGCCGAGGAGTTGCTTCGCCTTCGAGATGTCCGCCACGTAGCGCGTGACTTCGCCGAGCTGCGTGGGGGCCAGGGTGATTTGCGGGGTCTTGCCGAGCGCCTGGCCGACGAGTTCCGCCATGCGGACGAGCGTGTT
>CAZOCL010000219.1:0-11097 GCA_964578245.1 uncultured Klebsiella sp.
AGGGTCGGAGCGCGGCCCGACGGGCCGCTGTGCGGGTGCTTGCGGAAGAATGGGTTCGGGTCGTCCCGGCGGTCGCACGCGCACAGCGGACGGGCGAGGACGGCTGGCGCTAACAAGACATAGAACTCGCTCCGCTCACGCCGACTCCGTCGGCAGATGGGGTTCGACAGAGTCTCACGCTACCGGCGGGACGCATCGGTGCTGCGGCGGCGAGGAATTGCGCTTGGAGGAGGTGACGCGGTGGAGTAATAAGGGGCGGCACTACTCATGAATTTGACCGACGCGCAAAAGCAACAAGTCTCCGCCTGGCTCGAAGAGGGCCTCAAGGTCGCCGACGTGCAGAAGAAGATGGCCGCCGAACTCGGCGTGACCATGACCTATATGGAAGTCCGCTTTCTGCTGGATGACCTGCGCCTCAAGCCCAAAGACCCCGAGCCGCCCAAGGCCCCGCCCGCTCCGTCTCCCATCGCTGCTCCGGCCGCCGGCACGCCTGCGCCCGCTCTCGCTGGCAGCCCCGCCGGACCCGCGCCAGATGCGGCGGCAGCGCCGGCACCCGGCGGCGTGAAGCTCTCCGTGGACACGCTCGCGCGCCCCGGCACCGTGGTGAGCGGCAAGGTGACCTTCAGCGACGGCCAGACGGCGGAATGGTATCTGGACCAGATGGGCCGCATGGGCGTGGTGCCCGGCACGAAGGGCTACAAGCCATCGCAGATGGACGTGATGGAGTTCCAGGACCTGCTGCAGCTCGAACTGCAAAAGCTGGGGTTCTGAGACCGGCCAGGCCCCCGTCCCGCCTTACCGCACGCGCCCGACGCCGAACTGGTCGCCGTTGCGCACCGGCACACCATCGGCGAAGTGGATTTCCACCATCTTCTCACTCATTACCGGCGCACCCTTTTCATCCGTGAGGCTTGTCACGATCTTGCGCGTCGCCACCTCGATGACGTCGCCGGTGGAGGGATAGGCATAACGACCGTCGAGGCTGAACGTCACCCAGCCTGGCTCGTCCCGCACGGCGATGCTCGCCACCTGCTTGGGCGGCGAGACCGTATTGTCGAAGACATGCACACGCCGGTTGAAGGCGTCCACCACCCAGACCTCCTTCTCGTCCGGCGTGAGGCCCACGCCGTGGCTCGGGCAGCCGTGCGCCTTCACCGGCCCCTGCTTGAAGTCCTGCACCTCCACGCGATGCAGCATCTTGCCGGTCGTCAGATCGCCGATCTCGAAGCCCAGCAAGCCGTTCACGTTCACATAGCAGAGCGTCTGCCTGCCGTTCACGGTGAAGGGCCGGATGACATTCGTGAACGGCCCGACTTCGCGCGCGATGGTGTGCGTGCGGGTGTCCGTGACGCGCAGCAACGGCGACTTCAGGCCCGCGAGGTAGGCATGCGCGCCGTCGAGGCCCACGATCGTGTTGTGCGCGCCGGACTTGGGCACCACCTTGGCCAGCACCGCCCCGTCCGCGTCCACCACATGCCAGTGGTCCTTCTCCAGCGACGGCAGGTAGAGGAACTTCCCATCCGGCGCGATCGCCATCCGGTCGCAGCCGCCCTCGTAAGGTTTCTCCCACAGCAGTTTCTCGCTCACCAAGTCGAAGGCCATGAGTGTCTTCAGCGTGCTGACGTAGAGCCGCCGCGTGGCCGGGCAGGCGCAGACGCCCTTCACATTGATGGGCTTGCCCTGTTCAGTCAGGCCCGCCGAAGGGATGCGCTTCACAAACCGGTGGCCGTCCTCAAGGTCGAACACGAGGATGCCATGCCCGCCGAACTGGAGGTAGTCCCGCACCCCCGGCACCGCGACATAGAGGAACTTCCGCGTCCCTCGCGCCGTGGCCTCGGCCGCAAGCGCACCAGACACGGCGAGCCCCGTGACGGTGGTGGCAAGGACGCGGGTGAACTGGCGGCGGGACGTGCGGTGCATGGGGGGAGTCTGAGCAATCCATGACGATGAGCAAGTTGACAGTGTCTCCCTCCCGGGCGCATTCGGACACCATCCCAAATCTGTGAGGGCGCGGAGCGCGGGCGTCCTCGCCCGCTTTGCGCTTGCGGCCACCGAAACGGGGCAGACCCTGCTTGGCCCAAGCACCCGCAAAGCGGCCCGGCGGGCCGCGCTCCGGGGCAAGGCCCGAATGCGCCCTTCCATTCTCGTGCAGCAAACGGCCCCCAAAGATTTGGGACGGACAAAGATGCCAATCTCGGAATCTTTGTCTTCCCTGAATCTTTGGGTTCAACCTTCCTTTTGAAGCTTGGAGCCGGGCCGTTCGTTTCCTAAATTGCGCCTGCTATGCATCCTTTTCGTTCCGCCACGCTGGCCGTCGCGTCTGCCCTCGCGCTGGTCGCATCCCTTTCCGCCGCGGATTACAAGCCGCCGCAGAAGGACCTCGGCTTCCCCGTTTACAAGAACCTGCCGTCGGGCAAGCAGATGTCCGGGCAGCACGCGCCCGCCACCACGCCCGCGCTGTCACCCGAGGAAGCGCAGAAGAAGTTCACGCTGCCGCCGGGCTTCGAGATCCGCCTCTTCGCCAGCGAGCCGGAAGTGGTGAACCCCGTCGCGATGACGTGGGATGAGCGCGGGCGGCTGTGGGTGGTGGAGCTCTACGAGTATCCCCTCGGCGCGAAGCCCGGCGAGAAGGGCCGCGACCGCATCAAGATTCTCGAGGACACCGACGGTGACGGCCGCGCGGACAAGGTCACGGTCTTCGCGGAAGGGTTCAGCCTGGCCACGGGCATCCTCGTCGGGCACGGCGGGGTGTTTCTCGGGCAGGCACCTAATCTTCTCTTCCTCCAGGACACCAACGCGCCGCTGCTCGCGGGCATCGGTGCGTTTCAAAAGGCGAACAAGCAGACGACCTTGCTCACGGGCTTCGGCCTGGAAGACCGGCACGAGCTGATTAACGGCTTCACCTGGGGACCCGACGGCCAGCTCTACATGACCCACGGTGTCTTCACCCGCGCGAATGTGAAGAACGCGGACGACGCCAATGACCCCGGCGTGCGCATGGATGCGGCGGTGGCCCGCTACAACCTTCAGACCAAGAAATTCGAGGTGTATGCCGACGGCACGAGCAACCCGTGGGGCGTGGACTTCGACCGCACGGGCAACGCCTTCCTCAGCGCGTGCGTGATTGACCACATGTTCCACATGGCTCCCGGCGGCATCTATGTGCGGCAGGGCGGCCAGCCGATGTTCCCTTACTCGTATCAGTTGCTGCCGAGCATCGTGGATCATCGGCACAAGATGGCGGCCTACGCGGGCATCCAGGTCTATCTCGGCGATCAATGGCCGGCGGAGCACTACGGCACGATCCTCTGCGGCAACCTCCACGACAACGCGGTGCATCAGGACACACTCACGCCCAACGGCAGCACATTCAAAAGCTCCTTCAAGCAGGACTTCATCCGCGCGAACGACGGCTGGTTCATGCCGGTGAGCCAGCAGGTTGGCCCCGATGGCGCGCTGTGGATCATGGACTGGTATGACAAGTATCCCTGCTACCAGAACGCCCGCGCCGATCCCGACGGCGTGGACCGCGAGCACGGCCGCATCTGGCGCGTGGTTTACACTGGCAATGACAAGGGCAAGGCCGTCCCCAGCCGCCCTGAGCGCGACATGGACCTCGCGAAACTCACCTCCGCTCAACTCGTCGAGCGCCTCGCGCATCCGAATGTCTGGCAGCGCAAAATGGCGCAGCGCGTCCTGAACGACCGCCGCGACAACACCGTGATGGGCCTGCTGCAAAAGCAGGTGGCCGGCGGCAAGACGATTGAATCCCGGCTGGCGTCACTGTGGACCTTGCACAGTTCCGGCTACCTCAACGACGACCAGCTTCCCAAGGCCGCCGCGGACAAGGACCCGGCCATCCGCACCTGGGCCGCGCGGCTCATTGGCGAGCGACACCTCGGCATCGCCACTGATCTCGCGATCCTCAAGCAGCTTGCCGCCGATGCCGATCCGGCTGTCCGCCTGGCTGTGGCAACCGCCTGCCGCCAGCTCACGTCGGGCTCCCTGACGGTGAACACCAAGCCCGAGCGTGCGCCCGACGAGGCGAAGCTCGGCGAGATTCTGACCGTGCTGATCGCACCCGCTGGCCGCACCAACGACGTCACCTTGAACCACCTGATCTGGATGGCCGCCGAGCCGCTCATCGCCCGCGATCCGAAGTTCGCCTTCACCCTGCTGGCGAAGGATTCGCTCCGCGCCGCACCCACCACGGGCACGCTGGCCTACAAGACCATGCGCCGCGTCTGCGACCTGCAAAACCCCGCGCAACTGGACGCCGCGCTCGACTTCGTTGGCAGTCTGCCCGCGACGGAGCCGCTGCTTGCCTTCGCCCTGAACGGCCTGGTGGACGGGCAGAAGGGCAAGGCGCTCAAACCTAACAAACCCACCGAAGCCGTGATGCAGCGGCTCCTCGCCAGCCCGCGCGAGGACGTGGTGCGCCACGCCCGCCAGCTCGGTGCGCTCTGGGGCGACGCCGGGGCCATGCAGGCCAGCCTCGCGCTCGTGAACGACGCCAAGGCCCCGCTCGACGAGCGCCTCAAGGCCGCGCAGACCGCCCGCCAGCTCAAGAATGACGCGGCCCGCGACGCGCTCCTCAAGGCCATCACGCCCGGCAACCCCGAGCCGCTCGTGCTCGAAGCCATCGCCGGCCTCAGCCAGCTTAATGCACCGGGCACCACCGAGGCGCTCTTCACTCAGTGGAAAAACTTCAGCCCCGCCGCCCGCCGCACCGCCGCCGAGACGCTGGCCTCGCGCAACAACTGGGCATCGCAACTGCTCAGCGAACTGGAGCAGAAGCGCATTCTGGCCGGTGACATTCCTGCCTCGGCCATTCGCACGCTCACGCGCAGCGAGGCGGATTACGGGATGCTCGCGAAGCGCGCCACCGCCGTCTTCGGCCGCGTGCGGGATGCCGATGGCAACAAGCTCAAGCTCATTGCCGCGAAGAAGGACATGATCCTAGGCGCTAAGGGCCAGCCGGATTTGAAGGCTGGTTACGAGATCGCGAAGAAGACCTGCTTCACCTGCCACAAGCTCCATGGCGAGGGCGCGGACATTGGCCCCGACCTCACGGGCGTGGGCCGCAGCAGCCTGGATGCGTTGCTCGCCAACATCATTGACCCCAACCAGATCATCGGCGCGGGCTACGAGATGGTGGAGATCACGACCAAGGACGACCGCAGCGTGAGCGGCCGCATGGTCGAGAACACCGACACACGCGTCCGGCTCCTGAGCGCCGGGCCGAAAGAGGACGTCGTGGCCAAGAGCGACATCGCCAAGCTGCGCGTGAGCGAGCTGAGCGTGATGCCCGAGGGCCTGGAGCAGATGCCCGACGCCGACTTCCGCAACCTCATCGGTTACATCCTGAATCCGCCGGGTGACAAGGCACCGTTCAGTTGGAAGAACGACAGTGGACACGGTGCTGAGGCTCCCAAAACACCCGGCAAGAAGGCCGCCATTGATCACGAGTCCGTCGCGTTGTGGAACCCGGAATGGCGCGTCCTCGCCCCGGACTTTGAGGGGACGCCGGCGAAGCTCGTCGAGTTCGCCGGGAAGCAGAACGTCCTGCTCACGCATCCTTTTGACCGCGAGAAACCCGCCGCACTGGAACGCGAGCTGACCCTGCCCGCCGGCCAGAAGACCACGCTGAAGTTCAGCGTCGCCTCCCACGACAAGGGCGACTGGGAACTCCGCGTCCTCGCCAACGGCAAGCCGCTGCACAAGCAGCTCATCGCCCGCCAAGGCAGCGACGTCTGGCTGCCCGTGATCGTGGACCTCACCCCGCTCGCCGGACAGAAGGTCCTGCTGCGGCTGGAGAACGCCGCGACCGGCTGGAGCTGGGAGTTCGCCCACTGGGCGGCGATTGAAGTGAAGTCAGAACGCGTGACGGCGGCGAGGTGAGGCCGTCACCGCCGCCGCAACACCACGGTGGTGCACAATGGCTCTGAGTTTCAGCGCCAACCGTGCTTGCCCGTCGTGTCGCTCCGAGAAGCTCGCTTCACTGTTCCAATTCTCGACTGGTTATTTCGCCTTCTGCTCTGGAACGGGAAACCGCTGCCGCAGTGCCTGCACCACCGCCGCATCCGTGCGGGCGTTAATCATCTCCAGTGGTGAGTATCCCCGCTGCCAGGCCCAGCGCAACGCGAGCGCGAGCAGGAGGGCGGTGAGCAGCATGTTCGGCCAGGCGTTGAGCGCCCACTGGCCGCTCCAGATCAGGCGCGGACTTGCGGCGAAAGGAGCGAGGTAAGGGATGGGCCATTGGTCGCCGTCCGGCCCGCGTGCGCCCGCGAGGTCGCAAAGCAGGTGGAGATGGAAGCTCAGGAACACCAGCAGTGCGGTCATGCCCTTGCGCTTGGCGAAGCAGGCGAAGAGCACGGTCACGATCAGGCAGAAACCAAGGTTGTGGCCCAGCTCGTGGTGAAACTTTCCCCACCAGTCCGTCGCGCCGCGCGTGGCGAAATCCACGATGATGCCGAATCCGTCCAGATCAGGGATGATGCCGGCCACGCTCACCAGCATCCGGTCACGCGGCTTGAGTTCCGCCGTGTTGGCCAGCGCCCAGCCCGCGAGGAAGTGCGTGATAGGGCTCATGTGCTCACTGCTGCACCCTTCATCCACGCCTCCACTTCGCGGCGCGTCGGGATACTCGCCTGCGCGCCGCGCCGGGTCACGGCGATGGCGGCCGCCGCGCAGCCGAATCGGGCTGCCTCGCGCGGTCCCGCACCGTCCACGAGCCGCGTGACAAACGCGCCGATGAAGGTGTCGCCCGCGCCCACGGTGTCCACGGCGGTGACCTTGAAGCCCGGGACGTGGCCGGTGAATTCCGGCGTGTCCAGCCAGACGCCTTGCGCGCCGAGCGTGACCAGCACACGCGGGCAGGCGGAGCGCATCTTGATGGCCACGGCGGCACCGGCGGCGCTGCCCGCGTCGCGCACTTCAGAGCCGCTGAGCTTGGCAGCCTCGTTTTCGTTGGGAATGATCCAGTCGCAGAGATGCAGCAGGGCGTCGCCCACGGGGGCGAAGGGCGCGGGGTTCAGGATGGCCGGGACGCGGGCCTCGCGGGCGAGGCGCAAGGTCGCTTCGACGGAGGGCAGCGGCGTCTCCAACTGCACGACTACGGCCTTCGACTGCGCAATCAAATCGCGATGGGCTGCCACATCAGCGGCGGTAAGCGTGTCGTTTGCGCCGTTGGCCACAACGATCTGGTTCTGCCCGGTGGCATCCAGAATGATCATCGCCGTGCCGCTGGCGACGGTCTCACGCCGCGCGACGCCGCGCGTGCTGACGCCGGCCTCCATCAGGTTCGCGACCATCTCATCCCCAAACGCATCCTGGCCCACCGCACCGATGATGGCGGCGGGAATGCCCATGCGGGCGACGGCGTAGGCCTGGTTCGCGCCCTTGCCGCCGGGGGCGCGGCGGAAGTTCTTCCCGAGGATCGCCTCGCCGGGAGCCGGGAAGCGCGGCGCTTCGATGAACAGGTCCATGTTGAAACTGCCGACGACGGTAATCACGGGATGGTTTTAACGGGTGGGGGAAGCGTTGGCGAGGGCGAGGTTGGCATCGTGGTCGCGAAGCGTCCTGGAGTGCGTCGGCCCTCCGGCGCATTTTGAGACATGCGCGGTGACAGCGATGACGGATTCACCACGAGCGCCCCCGGAGAGAGAATCCCATTCCGCAAAACGTCACGAGGTTCAGGCGGCCCCGCGGTGCGCCTGTGCCAAAGCGGTGGAGGGCCACCGCACTCCAAGACGCTGGCGCGCGGAAGGCAAGCCACGCTCGGTTCGTCGCGAAGCGTCTTGGAGTGCGCCGGCCCTCCGGCGCTTTTTGAGACATGCGCGGTGACAGCGATGACGGATATACCACGAGCGCCCCGGGAGAGAATCCCATTCCGCAAAACGTCACGAGGTTCAGGCAGCCCCGCTGTGCCCTGCGCCAAAGCGGTGGAGGGCCACCGCACTCCAGGACGCTGGCGCGACTTCGGGAGCCCCACTGGCTCAGTTCAGATTCCAGTTCACGTCGGCGGACTTGATCCGAACCTGTTCCGGCAGCTTCGCGCCGTCCAAGCGCAGGACGAGGGTGTGGGTGCCGGGCTGCAGGGAAGTGGTGAGGGTGGCGGACGGGCCTGAGGCCCCGAAGTTTTTCGCCGGCTGGCCGTTGATCCACACCTCGGGTTTGGCCACGCCGGCGAGATCCAGCGTGACGGGGCCGGCCTTGGTGATGGTGAACGTGGTCGCGACAAACACGCTCGTGAAGGTGACATGCACGGGGGCGCTGCCGGGGGCGAAGTCCGCGTTTACGAGCGCGCCGTTCACGAGCGAGGTCGCGGGCTTCCAGGTGTGCTCGCCAATGCCGCTCTCCATCGCGGTCCACTTCGCGGCGAAGTCACCCCGGGTGATCTTTTCCCAGCCGCCCTGGTCCATGCGATGGGTCACGGGCAGCACGCGCCAGACGCGGGCCACGCCGCCCTTGCTGGCATCGTATTCGCCGGGCTTGCCGAGGCGGCTGAGGAAGGCGACGAGATCGTTGCGTTCGGATTCGGGCAAGGTGTCCAGCAGGCCGCTGGGCATGAGCGAGAAGGCGGAGTTCGCGCGCTTGCGGATGTTCGCCTTGGCGATGCTCACGTCCTGGTTCTGCGCGTTGCGGAGGACGACTTCCTGGGTGGTCTCGCGGACGAGGATGCCAGTATATTCGAGGTCATCCTTGGTCTCGATGGTGATGCCGTGGAAGCCTTCCTTGATCTTTGCGTTGGGCAGCAGCACGGACTCGACGAGGTAATCCGCCGGGGCCGCCGCACCCAGACTGGTCATGTCCGGGCCGACCTTGCCGCCGACGCCGCCGATGCTGTGGCAGAGCGTGCAGCCCAGCTCGGCGCGGCGATAGACACGCTCGCCGCGCGCGGGGTCGCCGGTCTTGAGGGCGAGGTCGGCGAGTTCCTTGAGCTTGGCGGCCGTGAGCTTGTCGGGAGAGAGCGCGGTGCTGTTCGAGAGCTTGTTGAGCGCGGCGACGAGCGTGGGCTCGGGCACGCCTTCACGGGCGGCGCGGAGGCCGGAGCTGGTGACGTGCGCGGGCAGGGCAGGGCGGGCGGCGACCTTGTCCGCGAACTGCTTCGCCGCACCCTTGGTGGCAAGCACGCCGCGCCAGAGGTCGAGCGCCTCGGCCTCGGTTTTCGTCTCGGCCAGTTCGTCGAGCGCGAGGTCCGCGAACTTCCCGGGCTGGAGCGAGGCGAGGGTGACGGCGGCAGCCCGACGGACGGGCGCGGGCGACGTCTTCGCGGTCATGGGCTGGAGTGCGCCCAGCACCGGCGGAATCGCGCCCAGCTCACGGAACGCGCCGAAGAGCGCGGTGCGGACTTCGGCGGGCGTGGTGCCGTCTCCGGCGAGCTTGATCATCTCGGCGAAGGCCGCGCCGGGATTCTTCCAGGCGCCGAGGAGGTTCACAAAAGCAATCCGCGTGGCAGGGTTCACGTAGGCGAGGAGTGCGACGGCGCGCGAGGAATCCCCGGCGGGCTTCACATTGCGCAGCCGGGCGGCGGAGGTCAGCGCGGCGAGGGCGCGGTTGAGGGCGGTGTCGGTGAAGTTGCGCGCAACGACCTGCTCCCAGAGCTGGTTGATTTCCGCCGCGCCGCCGGCTGCACCGATGAGTTCGATCCATGGGCCGGTGCCTTCCTTGTTAATGGGCTTGGCGGCGAGAATTTTGGTGACGCTGGCCGCGGCGAGCGCGGGCTCGAGCGACTTCATGGCGAACTCAAGCTGCTGCTGCTTCGCGGTGGTATCGGGCACCCACGCGCCGGACTCCAGCGCGGCGAGGAAGGGCTGCGCCAGCTCGTTGATGGAGAGCCAGACCGCGTAGTCAAGGAACGGGTCAGAGCCGATGGTATCCGCAGCGGAGAGCACGAGTTCGGCGGCTTTGGCAGACGGAATCCGTGCCAGGGCACGCACGACCTCCGCGCGCACGCGCGGGTGCGGGTCGTTGACCAGTTTGGCGAGCCGCGTGAGGACGTCGCTCTCGGAGTAGCTCGTGCCGCTGTCGGTGAGGTAGGTGCTCACGGTGCCGGTGATGTCGGCGACGCGCACGGGCGTGGCGGGAGTGGCGGAGCCGAAGCCCAGCACCCGCACGGCAGCGGCGCGGATGCGGCCGTCCTGCGCGGCGAGCAGCTTGGTGAGCAATTCGGGCGCAGGCACATTCAGGGCCTGATGAATCCAGAGGGCGGCGAGGAACTGCTTCTCGTCCTTGAGGCCGGCGGTCCAGGTCTTCAGGTCGGGAGCGACGGCGGCGGTGCCCCTCTCGACGAGCAGGCGGGTCGCTTGAGAGGAATTGAAGTGATTGGGGGAGAGCAACTCATTTAGGAGCGTCAAATTGGAAGTAGGAAAGGTAACATCCACTTTTTGCCCACTCCCGGGGGCACCTCTCGGAACCGAAGTGACAGAGTCAGTTAGCCAGGGCCTCTTCAAGCCCGGCTTCCCCTTCACCCCAATCCGCCAGATGCGCCCATGCTCGCGGTCACGGCGCGGGTCGCGGAAGTCCACTTCGCCGTGGTTGATGATGGGGTTGCTCCAGTCGGCGATGTAGAGCGCGCCGTCGGGGCCGAGCTTCACGTCGATGGGGCGGAAGGTGTTGTTCGGCGTGCGGCAGAGGTCGGGGCCCTGCTTGGTCACGTAGCCCGCGCCGGACTCGGACACGTCGAAGCTCGTCACGCGGTTCGCGCGGAAGTCGCACGTCACCACGCGGCCCTGCCAGTCGGCGGGGAAGAGCTGGCTGCGGACGATCTCGAGGCTGGCGAACTTCGGGTAGTTGCCCGGGCTGATGCTCTGCAGCTCGCGGCGCATCTTCGCATAGGTGAAATAGGTCGCGCCGGGCAGGCCCCAGTTGATGCCCTTGAAGCCCGCGCCATCGCTCACGAAGCTCTGGCCGAACTCGTCGAACTGGTGGCCCCACGGATTGCACCAGCCCTTGAAGATGACTTCCAATTTCTGCGACGCCGGCTCAAAGCGGAAGATGCCGCCGGAGCGCAGGCGCACGACGCCGTGCGGCGTCTCGATCTCGCTGCGGGTGTAGATGGACTGGTTCATCCAGAGGCGGCCGTCCGGCCCCCAG
>CAZOCL010000220.1:0-11049 GCA_964578245.1 uncultured Klebsiella sp.
AGGGTTGAAGGGTTGAAGGGTTGAAGGGTTGAAGGGTTGAAGGGTTGAAGGGTTGCGAGCACTCGGCTCTTAAACTCTTCAACTTTTCAACCCTTCATCTCTTCAACCACTTTCACCACTTCCCCCAACCAACCAATTGCACACCTCCGCCCCAATCCCCATCCTCCCCTGACGCAATGCGAACTGTGAGTCCATTCTGCCTGGCCCTGCTCCTCGTGGCGCTCCCGCTGCTCAGCGGCTGCCAGACGGTGGGCTACTTCGGTCAGGCGGTGCGCGGGCATTTCCAGATCGTCCACCGGCAGCAGCCCATCCCCGAGGTGCTGCAGCGACCGCAAACATCCGGGCCGCTCCGCGCCAAGCTCGAACTGATCCTCGCGATGCGCGAGTTCGCCCGGCAGGAACTCAAGCTCCCGGTCAACGGCCATTACCTCCGCTACGCGGATCTCGGTCGCAACTATGTGGTCTGGAACGTCACCGCCACCCCGGAGTTCTCCATGACGCCGAAGGACTGGTGGTATCCGGTCGTGGGCCGGCTCACCTACCGCGGCTACTTCGTGGAGCAGTCCGCGCGCAGCCAGGCCGCCGAACTCGCCCGGCAAGGCTTCGACGTGGACGTGGGCGGCGTGCGGGCATACTCGACCCTCGGCTGGTTTCGCGATCCCGTGCTGAACACGTTCGTCCACGAGCCGGAAGCCGACCTGGCTGAGCTGCTCTTCCACGAACTGGGCCACCAGCGCCTCTTTGTGAGCGGCGACACGGACTTCAATGAGGCCTTCGCCGAAACGGTCGGCGAGGAGGGGACGCGCCGCTGGTTGCAGGCGAAGCGCGGACCCGCTGCCGTCGCGGAATACGAGGCCTCCCTGCGGCGCAAGGCCGACTTCACCCGGCTCGTCACCGGCGCCCGCGACCAGCTCGCGGCGCTCTTCCACGACGCCGGCACGGAGTCCGGGACGAAGGCCCTGTCCACTGCGCAAGCCGCCGGGCTGCGGGCGCGCAAGCAGGCCATCCTCGACCAGCTCAAGCGCGACTACGAGGCGATGAGAATGTCGTGGGGCGGGAGCAAGGATTACGCGAACTGGTTTCGTCGCCCGCTCAACAACGCGCACTTGAACGACGTGGACGCCTACTACCGCCTCGTGCCCGACTTCCACCGCCTGCTGCGCGAACAAGGCGGTGACCTGGAGGCATTTTACCGCGCAGCCGGTGCCTTGATGAAACTCCCAAAGGAAGAACGCCACCGGCGTCTCCAGCCGTAGTTGTTTGGAGTCCCGGCTTCAGCCGGTGGAACGCGGCTGCGCTCCAGACGCTGCGCCGATCGCCCACCGACGGTCGGACGCCCCGCCGCCTGAAGTCGGGACCCCATACTTGTGGCACGCGGTTCAGGGGCCAACGAACGAAGGCTTCGCGCTTTGAACTCATGCCAGCAAGCCCAAGGTAACCACAGAGACGCGCTGAACACAAAGATTTGCCATGGTTGCCGTTCTTCCTCCACCGCACCGACCAGAAACCGCAGCAGATTTCCCACAGATTCAGGACGGCCACAGATAGTTTCTCCATCTGTGGCCGTCCTGAATCTGCGGGAACCTTCTGAGCTCTCTCGTCCCTGTCCTCTCTGTGTTCATCGTGTCTCTGCGGTCAAAATTCAGAACCCGGTTTGGAGTCCCGGCTTCAGCCGGTGAGCCGTCCGACCCTCCATGACGCTGCGCGCGAAGCGTCTGGAACTGGGCACCGTTCCGCCGGCTGAAGCCGGGACTCCGAACCCGGCGAAACGCACGATTGACGCGGATTCCCCCGAGGCAAATGCTCATCGCATGACCCAGTCCACCGCGCCCGTTTCGCCAGCTCACCCAGCTTCCGAGCCACTGACTGACCTCACGCTTTCGCAGCCTTCGCGCCGCGCCTTCCTCGGTGCGGTCGGCGCAGGCTTGCTCGCCCCGTCCCTGAGCTGGGGTGCCGAGGCCAAGCCCGGCCCGCGCAAGCGCCTCGCCATTGTCACCACCACCTGGCACTACCGCTCGCACGCCTGGCACATGGGCGAGCGCTTCCTCGTCGGCTACCCGCTGGACGGCCGCTGGCATCAGCCGCCCTTCGACGTCGTCGCGGCCTACGTGGACCAGCAGCCTACTGGCGACCTCAGCGCAAAGCGTTCCGAAGAGTTCAAGTTCCCGATCTACAAGACCATCGCCGAGGCGCTGCGCTGCGGTGGCAGCAAGCTGGCCGTGGACGCCGTGCTCATCATCGGCGAGCACGGCAACTACGCCTTGAGCGACCTCGGCCAGACAAAGTATCCGCGCTACGAGTTCTTCAAGCAGGTGACGGACGTCTTCCGCCAGGACCAGCGCGCCGTCCCGGTCTTCAACGACAAGCATCTGTCGTGGAACTTCGAGTGGGCGAAGGAGATGGTCGCCATTTCTCGCGAGCTGAAGTTCGGCTTCGCCGCCGGCTCGTCGCTGCCGGTCACGTGGCGGATGCCGTCGATTGACCTGCCCTACGGAGCTCCGGTGGAGGAACTGCTCTCCGTCGCCATGGGCCGCGTGGACAGCTACGACTTCCACGCGCTCGAAGTGATCCAATGCATGGCCGAGCGGCGGCGGGGCGGGGAGACCGGCGTGGTGTCCATGCAGGCCTTGAAGGGCGATGCGGTGTGGCAGGCCATGGACAAGGGAAGCTGGGCCGCCGGTGGCTGGGACCCGCAGCTCTTCGCCGCCTGCCTCGCTCGCACCCAGACGCTGGCCCAGCCGGAGTCGTTCAGTGACCGCTATCCCACCGCCGCCCAGATGCGGACGTGGGTGAAGGAGCCCGTGGCCTACCTCTTCGAATACAAGGACGGCACCAAGGCCACGATGCTCCTGATGAACGGCCTCGTAGGTGACTTCACCTTCGCCGCGCGCATCAAGGGCGAGCGCGAGCCGCTCTCCACGCTCTTCTATCTCCCGCCGACGCCAAACGTGACCTACTCCGCCGGCCTGATGTCCAAGGCGGAGGAGACCTTCCTCACGGGCAAGGCCCCGTTTCCCATCGAGCGCACGCTGCTCACCACCGGGCTGGTGGAAGCCGGCATGCGTTCACTCGCCAACGGCCAGCAACGTCTCGAAACCCCGCAACTGGCCATCAGCTATCAAGCCCCGCGCGAGTCCAAGTTCATGCAGCGCTGATCTGCACATTGGCCCATCAATGAAGCTGCAACCCAAAGCCATCGCGGCAAAATCCGCCTCTTCTCCCTCTCCCTTTGCGGAGCAAGGGGAGAGGGGTTGCATGCGACGGCGAGGGCAGCCGGCAGGCCGCTGCGGGCCGGAGTCCCGCGCTCCGCTCGTATGGAGTCCCGCCTTCAGGCGGCGGGGCGTCCGATGCTCCGCGAGCGTTCCGCGCAGCGCGTTGATCGCAACCGCGTCTCACCGCTAAACGCTTTCCCATGCAAAAACTGATCCGCCTCACCGCCCTGTTGTTCCTCACCACCCTCGCCTCTGCGCAGGAAGCCCCGCTCCCGCCGCCCGTGCGCATCGAGACCGGCGTGAGCGGCCACATCCATCCAGCCTTGTGCCTCACGCGCAAGGGCACGCTCGTCGCCGTCTTCTGCAAGAGCGAATACAAACCCTACCTCATCACGCGCTCCACCGACGCCGGCCAGACCTGGTCGAAGCCCGCGCTCTTCCCGCCCACCGAGAAAACCTCCGTCTATCCCGGCTCGCTCACCACGCTCGCGGATGGCCGGCTGGTGCATGCGTGGAATGTCTGGTTCCCCGTCGTGGAGAAAGTCACCTCGCGCTTCGTGGCCTTCTCCATCAGCAGCGACGACGGCCTCACTTGGAGCGAGCCGAAGCATCTCAGCAAGAACGTCGACCCCAAAATCCACAGCGTCATCCGCCATTCCATCGTCGAGCTGTCGCCGACCGCGTGGCTCTTTTCGCTCGCGGACCGCACCGTCCTCTACAACCCGCAGACTGGCGAAGAATCCGCTTTCGGTGACGGCACCAGCCACGGCCTCGTGCCCTTCGTCCGCACGACCGCCGGCACGCTCGTCAGCGGCAAAGGCTCGCGCTCCACGGACGGCGGCAAGACGTGGGCGGTGATCAAGCCTTTCCCCGATGTCTCCACCCAGGGCTGGCGGCACCAGATGATCGGCTTGAAGAACGGCTGGCTGCTCGCCTCGCAAATTGTCGGCCCGGGCGTCGGTGGCGAGCGCATCAACTTCATCCTCTCCCGCGACGACGGGAAGACCTGGGACCTGGAGCACCCCGTGGAGTTCTACAGTCCTGGCCGTCCCATCGGTGGCCGCGCCTGTCCGCGCTCGGTGGAGCTGGATGCACAGACCCTCGGCACCATCTTTTACGACACCGATGACAAGCAGCCTGGCGGCTCCGGCGTCTTTTTCCGCACCATGCCCCTCGCCCGCTTGAAGCGCTGACCCTGTGGCGGCAGGCGTCCCGCCTGCCGTAGAGGGCGGCATCTTGCCGCCCGGGCTTGGGCTGCGGAGTCCGTTGACTGTCGGATATGCTGTGCGCTCCATCCGCCGGGCGGGACGCCCCGGCTCTACGGCAGGCGAAGACCCCTGCCGCCACGATGCCCCTTCCGCCCCCGCTCTCCGCCCGCTAGTCTCCCCCCGTGAAACCCGTCTTCGAGCAGACGCCGCAGCGCCAGTGGGAGTCCTTCCACTGCGAGGTCGTGCGCGGGCCGGGCTATGGCGCGACGTGGCATTTCCATCCTGAGTTTCAGATCACGCTCGTCCTCCGCAGCACCGGCTACCGGCTCGTCGGTGACAAGATCACGCCGCTCATCCCCGGCGACCTCGTGCTGGTCGGCTCAAACCTCCCGCACGTCTGGCAGCAGGACCCCGACGCGCGCGGCCCTCGCCCGGCGGTGCATGCGATTGTCGTGCGCTTTCAAAAGACCTTTCTCGGCCAGGACTTCTGGGAAATCCCCGAGGCCGAACCTGTCCACCGCCTGCTGAAACGCGCCGCTCGCGGTCTGCACATCTCTGGTCGCACCCGCGATGCCGTCGCCGCGCGCCTCGAGCGTCTCGTCAACGCGAAAGGCCTCGACCGCATCGCCGAACTGCTCGGCATCCTCGGCGCGCTCGCCGAATCACGGGAACTGGCGCCCATCGCCAGCGCGGGCTTCGTGCCCAGCCTCTCCAGCGACGACCAAGGCCGCATGGAGCGCGTCACCGCGCACATTCATGCGCACCTCACCGAGACGATTGACCGCGCCACCGTCGCCCGCGCCGCGCACTTGAGCGAGGGCGCGTTCAGCCGCTTCTTCAAGCTGCGCACTGGCAAGACCCTGCCCGAATACGTGAACGAACTTCGTGTGGGCCGCGCCTGCCGTCTGCTCGCCGAGGAAGAACGCAAGATCACGGACATCGCGCTGGACTGCGGCTTCCGCAACCTCCCCAACTTCAACCGCCGCTTCCGCGAGATCACCCACCTCACTCCGCGCGACTACCGCCGCCAGTTGCAGCGCAGCGCCGCGTGATCGGCTAGTTCAAGCCTACCGTGAGCGCGGACTGGGGGCTTTGCGCGCCACCGACCGTGGTGTCTGCCAGCGTGACGAGTATTCGGAAGTCGCAGTGGGTCACAGGCTCGTGCCCCGCCGTCCTCAGGCCACGTTTTCGGGCTTGGGCAGCTTGAGGCTCTGGTCCTGCGGATGCGCGCCGACCTGGCCGTGATAGGCGGTCTGACGGCGGAAGCTGAGTTCGGCGGCACGCGAGTCGTCACCCGCAGCGGAGGTGGCGATGGCGGGCAGTTCAAACGAACCATCCGGCAGCGCGAAGCGGTAGCTGAAAGTGCCGTCCGGCCGCAGCCGGATCTGGCGTCCGCCAATGCTCACGGTCGCGTCCGGTTCAGTGGCCCCGTAGATGATGAGTTCAGCGTTCACGTTGAACCAGAAGCCCGGCGCCCGTTCTCCGCCCGCACCCACGCCCGCGACTGGTCCGGGCAGGCTGCCCAGCGCTCCGAGCCCGCCAAACGGGCTGCCGGGCGAGCCCAGTCCGAGCGAACCCTGGCCGGCGGCGAGCTGCGCCGCCGAATCTTCGGAAAGCTGCTTCACCAACTGACGGCGCACCAGTTCGGTAATCTCCAACGAGCCGATCCACACGCGGCGCACCTCGTCCATCGTGACGACTTCCGCCAGCGCCTTGGCCTGCGCGGGCGTCCAGCGCGGGACCGGCGCGGGACCAGCCGTCTGGGCCGGCGAGACGCGCGCCGCCGGGGCGGCCGGGCGTGCCAACGCACGCGCCGGAGCGGGCGCAGTGGCCGGAGCGGGACTTGTCGAAGCGACTTCTGGCACGGCGCTCGGAGCCGTGGGCGACACCGGGGCCACGTCCAGGGCGGCGGGCGGCGGGGCGAAAGTGTCGGCCGTGGGCAGGTTCGGATGGCCCTCTTCGCGCAATTGCGACAGCGCCTCGATCAGGGGCACATGCTGGCTCACGACAGTCTTGACCATCTCGACGAGCTGGTCGAAGGGCACCTCCACCGGCAGTGTGGCGAACTCCGCGGTGGTGTCTTCGGACACCGCTTCGGGCGGCGTCATCGTGGCCCCGGAGACAGCGACGGTCTGCCAGCGCTCCTGCTTGTCGGAGTAGCCGAGCTGCGCGACAAACTTCGTGCCGCCGCGGCCGACGTGGACGAACCAGTTCTTGGATTCGGGGTGAACGTGCTGCGTGACGAGCGGCTCGCCGAGGACTTCCTTCTCAAACACGCGGACGATCAGGTGCCCATCATCCGACTCGTTGTTGTAATGGCGCTGCTGCGCAGGGCTGAGATCCCAGTGCGCGTAAAGCCACTGTGGGTCGCGGGCGGTGAGCCAGAGGCGGGCCGTGCCGTAGGATTCGGGCAGTTCGCCGCGTTCCTCGACCGGGCTGGCATGGACGGCGGGCTTGCCGGGGCCGAGCGCGTAACGCTGGCCAGGACCGCTCACGGCGGCTTTCGCGGCGGTGTCACCGGCGAGCAGGATGGCCGGGATTTCCAGCTTGGGCTTCCGGACCTTGCGCGGCGGAGCGGGACGCTTGGATTTCATCGCCGTGGCGGGGACGCGGGCCGGGCGCTTGACCTTGGTGGCCAGCTCGGGCTTGGCGGCGGCCTGGGGCTTGGACTCCGTGGCGGTCCGCGCGACACGTTTGGCCTTGGTGGGAGCGGGAGCGGGGGCTTCCGGAGCCGGTTTGGCAGCCGCGGCGACGGGGGGCACGGTGGATTTGGCAAGCGTCGGCGTCTTCAGGGCGCGACGGGTCGTTTTCTTTTCCAGCTTCATAAGGATTCCGGGGCGAGCGGGGCGGTAGGGCAGCGCCTGTTCTAAGCTTCGGCACTTTGCGCCCAAGCCCTCGCCGCGCGCAACGGAAATTTCAGCGGCCTCGCCGTGCGTTTCCCCTCGCCGCCGCCGCTCCCGCACCGTAGAAATCCGCGCACCATGAAACATCGTCTGATCCTCCTCACGGCGGCGCTGCTGGCCGCGCTGCCCCTGCGCGCCGAGAAAATCGTGCTGGTCGCCGGTGGCACCAAGGACGCGGTCGGCGTCCCCGCTCTGGAGGCGAAGCTCAAGGAACCCTTCGGTGTGGACTTCGACCGCACGGGCAATCTCTTCATCATCGAGATGGCCTCCGGCAACCGCCTGCTCAAGGTGGATGCCAAAGGCGTGCTCACGCACGTCGCCGGCACCGGCAAGTCAGCCATCACGGGCGATGGCGGCCCGGCGTTGCAGGCGGAATTCAACGGCCCGCATAATCTCGCCGTGCTGCCGGATGGCAACGTGCTCATCGGCGACACCTGGGGCGGGCGCGTGCGCAAGGTGGACATGAAGTCCGGCACGGTCACGAGCCTTGCCGGCTACGAAGTCCCCGCCGAGAAGGCCAAGAGCAGCGGGCCTTACTGCATCGCGCTCGATCCCGCGGGCAAGAAACTCTACATCGCCGACCTCACGCGCATTCACGAACTGGACCTCGCCACGGGCAAGGCCCGGGTCGTCGCGGGTAATGGCAAGAAAGGCCGGCCCGAAGATGGGGCCGTGGCGACCGAAGCGCCGCTCTCCGACCCGCGCGCCGTGGCGGCGGACCGCAAGGGCAACCTCTACATCCTCGAACGCGGTGGCAATGCGCTGCGCGTTGTCTCGCCGGACGGAAAGATCAAGACCGTCGTCAACGCGAGCGGCAAAAAGGGCGGCACCGGCGATGGCGGCCCCGCGCTCGACGCCACCATGAACGGCCCGAAGCATCTCTGTGTGGACCTCGAGGACAACGTCATCATCGCCGACGCCGAGAGCAACCTGATTCGGAAATACACGCCCAAGGACGGCAAGCTCACCCGGGTGGCCGGCACGGGGAAGATGGGCAAGGGAGCCGTTGGCGGCTCACCGTTGGAATGCGAACTGGCCCGTCCCCATGGCGTCACTGTCCACAGCGACGGCACCCTTTACATCACCGACAGCTACAACAACCGCGTCCTGCGGATTGAGAAGTAAGTTGCCCTGCCCGTCGGGTTTTGAACGCCTGAACCGCGTGCCGACGGTTCGGAGTCCCGCCTTCAGGCGGCGAGGCGTCCGATTCTCAGTGGACGTTCTGCGCAGCGTCTGGCGGGCAGCCCGGTTCCGTCGGCTGAAGCCGGGACTCCGCACTTGGGTCGGCCCGTCCGGTTTGCCGGTGAATTTCACTTTCCCGCCACCGTCGGTTTTAGTGACTTCCGCTGAACGCTGCGATGTTGCCGCGTCAGCGGGGATCCGTGCATTTTGAAGCTATGAACCGCAAGCCACTCCTGACGTGCCTCGGCGCCCTCGCGCTCACCGCCACCAGCCTCTTCGGTGCGGCCGCAGAGAAGACCTCCGGCCCGCCCAAAAAGCTGAGCTATTACAAGGACGTCCGGCCCATTTTCCAGGCCAACTGCCAGGGCTGCCACCAGCCCGCCAAATCCCGTGGCGGCTATGTGATGACCGATTTCAAGCTGATGCTCGGCACGGGCGACAGCAAGGAGACCGCCATCGTCCCGAAATCCCCGGAGAAGTCGCACCTGATCCAGATGATCACGCCCAAGGACGGCAAGGCGGACATGCCCGAGGGCCGCAAGCCGCTGCACGCGACGGAAATCGAGACCATCCGCAACTGGATCGCGCAGGGCGCGGTGGATGACACGCCGGCCAACGCCCGCGAGCGCTACGACATGAACCATCCGCCGGTGTATTCGCTGCCGCCGGTCATCACGTCCATGGATTACTCGCCGGACGGCCAGCTCCTGGCGGTCGCGGGTTTCCACGAGGTGCTGCTGCACAAGGCGGACGGTTCCGGCCTCGCCGCGCGGCTCGTCGGCCTGAGCGAACGCATCGAGTCGGTGAAGTTCTCGCCGGATGGCAAGCGCCTCGCCGTCGCTGGCGGACTGCCGGGCCGCATGGGTGAGATCCAGATTTGGGACGTGGCCCAGCGCAAGCTGACGCTGTCGCACTCGGTCACCTACGACACGCTCTACGGCGCGACGTGGTCACCGGACGGCAAGCTCATCGCCTTCGGCTGTGGAGATAACACGGTGCGGGCCATCGAGGCCGACACCGCCAAGCAGGTGCTCTTCATGGGTTCCCACAGCGACTGGGTGCGCGACACCACCTGGTCGCTCAAGGGCGACCACGTCATCTCCGTCTCGCGCGACATGACGGCCAAGCTGACTGAACTGGCCACGCAGCGGTTCGTGGACAACCTCACCTCCATCACGCCCAACGCGCTCAAAGGCGGCATCGCCACGGTGGTGCGCCATCCGTTGCGCGAGGAAATCCTGATGGGCGGCTCCGACGGCGTGCCCAAGCTCTACCAGATCTTCCGCACCGCGAACCGCCAGATTGGTGACGACAACAACGGCATCTTCACCCTCGAGCCGATGCTGGGCCGGGTGACCAGCGTGGCCTTCAGCGCGGATGGCAAGGTGCTCGCCGCCGCCAGCGCGCTGGATGGCAAGGGCGAAGTGCTCGCCGCGACCTTCGGCTTCGGCACGAACGCCATCACGAAGGAGATGGGCGACGTGATGAAGAAGATTCCCGCCAGCCGCTCGGCCCAGGACAAGGAAGTCATCGAGAAATACAAGGCCAGCGGCTCCAAGACCATGTTCAAACTTTCCGTCCCGCAGGCCGGTCTCTTCGCTGTCGCGGTCGCGCCGGACAACAAGACCGTGGCCGCCGCCGGCTCCGACGGGCTCATCCGTCTGCTGAACGCAACGAACGGCTCGACGATCAAGGAATTCCCGTGCGTGACGGTGAACGCGTCCAGCAAGGCGCTCGCGGCGAAGAAGTTCGAGGCTCCCACCGCCCCGCTGCTCAAGACGGACGGCGATGCAGAGTCGCTGCCGAAGGAAGCCAAGGTGGCCGCGCTCGAAGTGGAGCCCAAGACCATCTCGCTCGACCGCTGGACGGACAGCGCGCAGATCCTCGTCACCGCCCGCCTCGCCACCGGTGAGGCGCTGGACGTGACGCGCCTCGCCAAGCTCGAACTCAGCGGCTTCAGCAAGAGCGCCGCAACCGTTTCCACGAGCGGCGTGGTGCTGCCCAAAGCCAACGGCTCCGTGACGGTCAAGGCGAGCTTCGCCGGCAAGTCGGTCTCCGTCCCGGTCAAGGTCACCGGCATCGGCAAGGAGCTGGTCACCGACTTCATCCGCGACGTGAACCCCGTGCTGACCAAGGCGGGCTGCAATGCCGGCACCTGCCACGGCGCGAAGGACGGCAAGAACGGCTTCAAGCTCTCCTTGCGCGGCTACGACGCCGAGTATGACGTGCGCGCGTTCACCGATGAGCTCGCCAGCCGCCGCGCGAACGTCGCTTCGCCGGATGATTCGCTCATGCTGCTCAAGCCCACCGCCGCCGTGCCGCATCAGGGGCAGAAGGTCTTCGAGCCGGGCGACCTCAATTACCGCATCGTTCGCGAGTGGATCGGCGCGGGTGCGAAGCTCAGCATCAGCGCGCCGCGTGTCACCAAGATCGAACTGTCCCCGCAAAACCCGGTCGTGCAGAAGGTCGGGTCCCGCCAGCAGATGCGGGTCATCGCCACCGATGCGGACGGCCCCACGCGCGACGTGACGACGCTCGCCTTTG
>CAZOCL010000221.1:0-10983 GCA_964578245.1 uncultured Klebsiella sp.
CGCGGCTCGCGGACGACCTCGATGCCCTTGCGCGCGAGCTTGTAGAGCGGCACGCCGCCCTGCTTCTTCGCGGACACCATCGGTGGAATCTGCTGGAGATCGCCGATGAAGGCGCTGGCCGCCTCGTTCAACTGCTCCAGCGTGAGCGGCGGCACCGGGTTGGTGCTGGTGACCACGCCGTCAATGTCGTAGCTGTCGGTCGCCTCGCCAAACTTGATGTCGCCTTCATAGACCTTGTCATCGGTCATCAGTTTCTCCGAGAGCTTGGTGCCGCGCCCCAGCACGATGATGAGCAGGCCGGTGGCGTTGGGATCGAGCGTGCCGCAGTGGCCGACCTTCTTGATGCCGAACTTGCGGCGGATGCGGTCCACGACGTCGTGCGAGGTGCAGCCAGCGGGCTTGTCCACGAGCAGGGCGCCGTCAAGGGGGTCAAACTGGAGCATGAGGAATCAGACTGGGGAGGCAACGCCGCTTACTTCGCGGCGTCGAGGGATTTTTTGATGGCGGCGATGACCTTCCGCTGCACCGAGAGGGGGTTGCCGGGGATGCGCGCACCGGCGGCGGCGGCGTGGCCGCCCCCCCCGAACTTGCCGGCAATTTCGTTCACGTTCACGCGCTCGCTCTTGGAGCGCAGGCTGATGCGCGTCAGCTCCGGCTCCACTTCCTCGAAGACGCAGGCAACGACCACGGGCTCGATGTCCCGGATGTGGTCGATGAGCCCCTCGCTGTCGTTGGTGTCCGCACCGGTGCGCGTGTAGTCGCGCTTGCGCAGCCAGAACCAAGCGATCTGGTCGTCATGCGTCGTGCGGAAGCTGTTGAAGACGTGGCGCAGCAGCTTGGCGCGCGACATCGGGTAGCTCTGATAGACCTCGTTGCACACACGCGCGAGGTTTGCCCCGTGGCGGACGAGGTCGGCGGCGACATGATATGTGCCGGGCGTGGTGCTCGGATAGCCGAAGCTGCCGGTGTCCGTGGAGATGGCCGTAAAGAGGCAGTCGGCGATGGCCGGCGTCACGGGCCAGCCGGCGTGCTTGAGCAACTCGTAAATCAGCTCGCCGGTCGCGGGCACCCGGGCGGAAACCCAGTTGATCTTCGCGTAACGGGTGTTGCTCTCGTGATGGTCAATGTTGATGAAGGCGTGGTCCGGGCCGATGGCCTTCTCCGCAGTGCCAAGGCGCTCGAAGCTGGCGCAATCCGTCGCGATCACGAGGTCGAAGGTGTGGCCGCTTTCGGGCTTCTTCACGAAACCGTTGGGCACCATGAAGCGGAGCTTCTGCGGCACCGCGTCCTGGTTCCACACGGTGACGTCCTTGCCCTGGCTCTGCAGCGCGAGCGCCAGGCCCACCTGTGAACCAATGCAATCGCCGTCGGGCCGGACATGGCCCACTACGCAGATCGTCTTCGCCCGGCGGATGCCGTCGAGGATCTCATCAAGGATGTGCGTGTAACCAGTCACGGGGCCATCACTTCGGGGCGTCCTGCTTTTCGAGTTCCTCCAGGATGGTGAGGATGCGGTTGCCGCGCTCGACACTTTCGTCGAGGTGGAACTCGATCTTGGGGGTGTAACGCAGGACAATGGAGCGGCCCAGTTCGTATTGGATCTCGCTGCGCTTGTTGTTGAGCTGGTTCATCGCGCGTTTCTTGGCGTCGGCCTTGCCGACCACCCCGATATAGACCTGCGCCTCTTTCAGATCAGGCGTGACGGTGACATCGGCCACGGTGATGAGGCCGGTGTCGCCGGGCGGGAAGTCCCGGCGGATGATCTCGCCCAGCGTGCGCTTGAGCATCTCCCGGACGCGTTCAAGGCGGACTTTCATGGGTGACGTGGGACGTGGAGCGTGGGGCGTGCAGCCTTGCCGGCGCGTCCGTGCGGATTCACGCACCACGCGCCACGCACCACGCTGCCGTGAGCCTTCGTGTTCATGGCCAGAAACAGGCTTACAGCGCCTGCTTCACCTTCTCGACGGCGTAGCATTCGATTGCGTCGCCAATCTGGAATTCGTTGAAGCCGTCAATGCGGATGCCGCACTCCAGGCCGGAGCGGACTTCGTTGACCTCGTCCTGGAACCGGCGCAGCGAGAGCGTGACGCCCTCGTAAACCAGGTTCTTCTTCCGCATGAGGCGGACCTTGCCTTTGACGATGCGGCCCATGGTGACGGAGCAGCCGGCGACGGCCCCGCCCTTGGACAGCTCGAAGATCTGGCGGACCTCGGCGCTGCCGACGACCACGTCCTTGAGCACGGGCGGCAGCAGGCCGGCCATGGCTTCCTTCACCTCATCAATCAACTCGTAGATGATGGCGTAGAGCTTGATCTGCACCCCGAACTGCTTGGCCTTCTCGTTCGCCCCGGAGTCGATGCGGGTATGGAAGCCCAGGACGACGCACTTCGACGCGCCGGCCAGATCCACGTCCGACTCGGTGACCGTGCCGACGGCGTGGTGGACGATTTCCAGGGCAACCTTGTTGGTCTCGATCTTCTTGAGCGCCTCGACGATGGCCTCGACGGAACCCTGCGTGTCCGCCTTGACGACGACCTTGAGCGAGAGCTGCTGGTTCTCGGCGATCTTTGCAAAGAGATTTTCCAAGGTGACGCGCGGCTGGCGTTCCTCGGCCTCGGCGGCCTTGTCGGCCAGGGCACGTTCTTCCGCGATGTCGCGGGCGGCGCGTTCGTTCTCGACGACGACGAATTCCAAGCCGGCCTCGGGCACGCCGTTCAAGCCGAGCACGCGCACGGCCACGGACGGGGTGGCTTCCTTGAGGCGCTCGCCCTCCTCGTTGATGAGCGCGCGGACGCGGCCATAGTGCGAACCGCACAGGATGACATCGCCCAGCTTGAGCGTGCCCTTGCGGACGAGGACGGTGGCGGTGGGGCCGCCGGCCTGGAGCCCGGACTCGATGACGTTGCCCTTGGCCTTGCGGTTCGGGTTGGCCTTGAGTTCCTGCAGGTCCGCCTGGAAGACGATCATCTCCAGGAGCTTGTCAATGCCCAGCTTGGTGAGCGCGGAGCAGTCCACGAAGAGCGTCGTGCCGCCCCATTCGTCGGGCTGGAGGCCCTTTTCCTGAAGTTGCTGACGGACGCGCGTGGGGTTCGCGTTCGGGTGGTCGCACTTGTTCACGGCGACCAGGATGGGGACTTTCGCGGCCTGGGCGTGCGAAAGGGCTTCGAGCGTCTGTGGCATCACGCCGTCATTGGCGGCAACGACCAGGACGACGAGGTCGGTGACGTTCGCACCGCGCGCCCGCATGGCCGAGAAGGCCGCGTGACCCGGGGTGTCGAGGAAGGTGATCTGGGCCATCTCCCCCTTTTTCTCCGGGTGGGGGACGGTGATGGTGTAGGCACCGATATGCTGCGTGATGCCACCGGACTCGCCCGCGGCCACGTTCGCCTTGCGGATGACGTCCAGCAGCGAGGTCTTGCCATGGTCCACATGGCCCATGATGGTGACGACGGGCGGGCGGGGCTTGAGATCCTCGGGCTTGTCGTCCACGGGATCGGCTTCGACCTTCTTCGGGACGGCGTGGACCTGGCCTTCACCCTTGGCGCGCTTCTCGACCTCGAACTTGAAGCCGTGCTTGGCGCAGAGCTTGATGGCGATGGGCTCGTCAACGGCCTGGTTGACGTTCGCGAAGATGCCCATCTGCATCAGGTCCGCGATGAGCTGGAAGGGCTTGCGCTTCATCTGCTCCGCGAGATCGCGGACGACGATGGGCGGCTTCATTGTGATCACCGTCGCCGAGGACGGGAGCGCGAGCCGCGGATCGGCGGGCTTCGGCGGGGGCGGGGGCGGCGCGGGGCTGCGCTGCTGCTGGCCGTAACCGGGGCGGCCGCCTTGGAAGCCACGATTGTCACCTGGACGGCCACCAGTCTGCGGCGGCCCCGCCGGACCACGGCCCCGCGGATCGGGCTGGGGCGCACGGCGTTCCTCGCGCGCGGGCTCGCGGCGGACGGCAAATTTGGACAGGTCCACCCGACCCACCAGGGCACCCGTCTGGGGCTTGGGCGGCTCGGCGGGTGGCGGCGGCGTGGTCGGCACGGGCGGGGCGACCGGAGCGACTGGCGCAGCCGGCACGGCAGCGACTGGTGCCGGGGATGGTGCAACGGGCGGGGCCACCGGACTGGCCGGGGCCGGCTCGGTCACGGACGGCGTGGGAGCAAGGGGCGCGGCGGGAGGCGCAGGCAGCTCAGCCGCCGGGCTGGCGGCGACCGGTTCCTCAAAAGCCGGCTCTGGCTCCGGTTCCGGTTCGGGTGCGGGTGGCGGCGGCTCCGGTTCCGGTGCCTTGATAATCAGAATGGGCGCCTCGACGATGGGGGCCGGCGCTGGCTCGGCAGGCTTCATCGGCCCCAGCTTCTCTTCGAGAAACTCGGCGGTGATCTTGTCCAGCGAACTGGAGGGAACCTTGGCTTCCTTGATGCCCAATTCCTTGGCGACGAGGAGCACCTGCTTGCTCTCGATGCCGAGCTTCTTGGCGATGTCGTAAATGCGAACGGGCATATATGCTTGCGCGCCCGGGAGGTGAACCTCGCGGGCGCGCTCAAAAAACCGAACTACTCCAGCGCGCTGGCCAGCGAGCCGGCTTTGGCCGCTTCTGTAATGGCGGCCAGCACTGCGCCGGCTTGCTCGCCAATCTGCGGAATTTCCTTCAAATCACTTTCAGCCGCCTGCGTCACCACGTCTTCCAACGCATGGAAGCCGGTGTTCACGAGCGCCTCGGCCATCTCGCGGGACACACCCGGCACGGCGGCAAACGCATCAATGGCGTGCTGAATCTTGTCGCCGATGCCGATGTTCGTCACCGCTTCGGCGTCAATGTTCACGGCCCAGCCGGTCAGCCGCGAGGCGAGCCGGGCGTTTTGGCCGCGCTTGCCGATGGCGAGGGAGAGCTGGCTTTCATCCACCAGGATCTTCACCGCATGGTTCGCCTCGTCCACGGTCATGGACTTGAGCACCGCCGGCGCGAGCGCGTTCGTGAGATAGATCTTGATGTTCGGATCCCACTTGATGATGTCCATCTTCTCGTTGTTCAGCTCGCGCACAATGTTCTTCACGCGCTGACCACGGAGACCGACACACGCCCCGACGGGATCTACCTTCGAGTCCCGCGAATAGACTGCGAGCTTCGTGCGGAAACCGGGTTCCCGGGCGACGCCCTTGACTTCGACCGTGCCGTTGGAGATTTCGGAGACCTCGAGTTTGAACAGCTTGAGGACGAACTCCGGCGCGGCGCGGCTCAGGATGATCTCCGGTCCATGCGGGCCGTTCTCGACCGCCTTGACGTAGCAGCGGATGCGCTCGCCGACCTGATACTCCTCGGTCGGGACGCGTTCTCGGTTGGGCAGCAGGGCCTCGTAACGTCCGAGGTCCATGATGACATCCGACCGCTCAAAACGGCGCACCGTCCCGCTGACGATGTCACCCACGCGGTCTTTGAATTCGTCGAAAATCAGGGCTTTTTCGGCCCGGCGCACCTGCGAGAGCAGTGCCTGCTTGGCATATTGGGCCGCGATGCGCCCGAAGCCGGTGGGGGTCACCTCGACCTCCATCTCCTCACCGATCTGGCTGTCCGGCTTCTTCCGGCGGGCCTCGTTGAGCGAGATTTGGTCGTGCTTGGAAATGACCTTGTCCGTGACGATCAGCTTGGCGAAGGCCTTGATGTCACCAGTCTTGGGATCAATCAGGCAGCGCAGTTCCCGGGCCGGGCCGACCGCCTTCTTGGCGGCCGAGATCAGCGCCTCCTGGACAGCCGCAACGAGGACATCCTTGCTGATGCCCTTTTCGCGTTCCCAGAATTCCAAGATGGCTAGAAAATCGGCGTTCATAATTCGACCCGTGCCTGCGCCCTATCAGGGGCAAAAAAAAGCCGGAATAATTTCCGACTTCACACGCTGGCGAGCCAGCATCTCGTTTTACCGGGCGCAAGTTAGGGGTGGCTAAAATGACCGTCAAGCTTCAATTCCGCCACGGAGTGACAGCGGGCGCATCTCGGCACTGCCCCCGGAGCGCGGCTGCGTCCCGCTCGGCGCGGGATCAGCCGCAGCAACGTTGGAGGTAGAACGGGGTCGGAACACCGTCGCGCCTCCGGCCAGACGCAGCCGCTGCGGCTGGTCTCCGCGACCCAGCCGCGCTCCGGGGGGATTTCCTTCCTCGGGGGCAGTGTCCACATGCGCGCAGTGACAGCGAGCGCACATGCCCCTGTCCCTCCAGCACCTGATGCTGATCGCAGGCCATGCCCAGAGTTCAGCCTGCTACTTCTTTAAGTAAAGCTCTTCGATGTTCCACGTGACGCGGTAACTGCTCAGCACCGTGGGACGAATGTTCCCCAGATCCTTGCGGTAGGCCGCGAACGTCATCGGCTGGACGGTGTAAATGAACGGCATTTCGGTGGACATGATGACCTGCACCTCGTCGAAGATTGCCTTGCGCTTCGCCTCGTCCAGTTCCTTCAACTGCGCGTTCATCAATTGATCAATCTTGGCCTCCCACGGCGTGGCGGGAGCCTTTTGCCGCGGGAACCAGAAGTGGGTGAAGCCGTCCGACTTCAGGACGTTCATGTTCGCCGCCGGGTCGGTGCCGCCGCCCCCGAGGCCGAGCAGGATGCAATCGTAGTCGAAGGTGTCGTCAATCTTGCTGACCAGTGCGTTGAAGTCCACCGGCCGGAAGTTCAGCTTCACGCCGAGCTTTTTGAGATCGCTCTGCAGGATGACCGCGATCTTCTCGCGGACATTGTTGCCCACGTTGGTGTTCAGCTCGAACTCAATGATGTTCCCTTTGGCGTCTTCCAGGAAGCCGTCCCCGTTGCGGTCCTCGATGCCGATCTCCTTCAGCAACGCGCGGGCTTTCGCCACGTCATAGGGAAACTTGGGCACGTTCGGATTGTGCCATTTCTTGAGCGCGGCCGAGACGAAGCCGTCGCTCTCCTGGGCGCGGCCGGCGTAGATGGACTTGATGATGCTGGGCCGGTCAATCGCATGGGCAATGGCCTGCCGGAACTTCAACTGACTGAACCAGCGCATCTTGTTCGCGTCCACGAGCGGCTTGGATTGCACGGTGGGCTCGCCCTTCGCTCCCGTGATGGTGATGGTGCCAGAGTCGAATTTGACGGTCAGCGGGAGCGCCTTGCCCTGCGTGATGGTGACGGTGCGCTTCTGGTCATTGGTCCCAAACCGGGCGACGAGTTCCAGCTCGCCGGGCATCACCCGGGCGTCGCTGGGCAGCGTGTCGAGCTTCTGGTTCACGGCGGATTTCACCAGGAGGGTGGTGCCCGGCTGGTCGCAGGCGAACCGCAGGTTGACGATGTGGTTCGTGTTCAGGTTGAACCACACAAACGCCTTCTCCGGCCCGATGCCGAGCGACTCCAGCTTGAACTTCCCGGTGTCGGCCCCGGTCTTGAAGCGCTCGAACTCATCCGGCCGGACGTTCTCATGAATGTCGCTCTCGCCCTGGAGGAAGCGCAGGGACGTGGCATTCATGTCCGGCACCGTGGTGTAGATGACGTTGTCCAGATAAGGCAGGCGTGTGCCGGCCTTGTCCACGCCGAAGAAGTTCGGGTTACGCTCCAGCAGGGTGAACTCGCCGGCCTTGTATTGCTTGAGTTTGAATGGCCCGCTGCACACGAGCTGCTCTGGCGCGGTGTTGATGCCGTAGGCAGACTCAAATTTCTTCTCTGAGACGGCCTTGGCCAGGATGTGCTTGGGCAGGATCTCGACCCCGCCGAAATACTCGACAAACGGCGCGTAAGGCTCCGGCGTGACGACTTGCACCGTCAGGTCATCCACCTTGGAGACCTTGAACTCCTTGCCGTCAATCGTGAAGAGGTCGCGGGTCACATTGATGATGTCGGGGTTGTAAACCACCTCATTCCAGGTAAAGACCACGTCATCCGCCGTGAGCGGTTTGCCGTCGCTCCACTTGAGGCCTGAGCGCAGTTTCCAGGTCCAGGTCTTCTTGTCCTCGGCCACCGACCACGAATGGGCGAGGCCGGGTTCGGCCTGCTGAGTCGGCCAGTCGAGCGTGATCATCGCAGCGAACAGGAACCGGATGATCTCGCGGGACGTGCCCTCGTTCTCGGTGATCGGGTTGAAGGTCTTCGGATCGCCGAAGGTGGCGATCACCAGCCGCCCGCCGCGCACGCCTGGCTCACAACGGTAAACGCACGGCGGCTGGGGGAGGTCGGACTGCTTCGCCCCGGGCCCGTCCGGCCCCTTGCGGTCACAACCAGAGATTGCCAGCGCCAGCGCGCCGATCAGGGAGAGGAGGGCGGTTCTGTGTTTCATGTGCGTCGTTTTGGAAAGCAAACCACGCACTGAGGGATTGTCGAGGAAACATCCAGTGCTTTTGGCTTGAGGCCGGCGGCGCTTGGTTCACGATTCGCGGAGGTCATCCACTCACACCCGGCTCATGCGCATTGAACTTCGCGGCGTCCGCAAAGACTACGGCTCCATGCGCGCGCTGGACCATGCAAAGCTGGAGATCAGCCCCGGCCAGATCGTCGCCCTCCTCGGGCAGAACGGCGCGGGCAAAAGCACCCTCCTCCGCTGTCTGGCCGGCGTCATCGCACCCACGGGCGGGGAGATTTACTTCGACGACGAACCGTTCCGGCGCGACCGGCTGGACCAGCGGCGGCGGTTCATGTTCCTGCCGGACTTTCCGTTTCTCTTCCCCGAGAAGACGGTGCTGCGCAACCTGAGCATCATGCTGCGCCTCTATGAGGCCGACGGGGCCGGCGTAGAGGAGCGGGTGCTGGCGCTGTTACGGGAGTTCGACCTGCTGGCATTGGCGCAGATGCCGGTGGCGGCGCTCTCACGCGGCCAGGGCTACAAGACTGCGCTGGTGGGGCTGCTGGCCGTGGACCCCGAGGTGTGGCTGCTGGACGAGCCGTTCGCCTCGGGCATGGACCCGCATGGCATCAACGCCTTCAAAACCCACGCTCGGGCGGCGATCACGCGGGGCCGCACGGTGATCTATTCGACGCAGATCCTTGAGGTGGCGGAACGCTTTTGCGACCGGGCGTGCGTGATTCAAGAGGGTGAGGTCCGGGCCTTTGAGACCATCGCGCAGCTTCGCGAGCAGGCGGCGGACAAGGCCAACGTTCTGCAGAGTCTCATCGAGTCGTTGCGGGAGGATGCGGCGTGAAACGGCTGCACTCGCCGACCTTTGAAGCGCGACTCGCTGCCCGCGTGCGCGAGGCGTGCCAACGACGACCGGCGGACTGGCGCTTGCATCAGGAGGGCCTGTCGATGAACCGGAGAAAGTGGTGTCACCAACTTGTCCAGTTTGGAGGGATGGCGGCGCTCACACTGATGCCCGTGTGCTTGTTTGGCTGGCATCGGTCTGAGCTCTCCATCTCGATGTTTGGCCCCGGGTTGGTAGCTTTGTGGGGTGGCTTGGCACTTTTCCAGCAGGTGAGCTTGAAGCTGCTGGCGTCGCCAGATGCGCTCGTGCTGCGCAACCTGCCCATCTCGAATGCGGCGACGTTCGCCTTCCAATGGCGGCAAAGCGGCATCTCGCATGCGTGCATGACGCTGCCTGCGCTCCTGTTTGGAACCGTCTTGCTCACTCACTTGGATGGGCGTGCTGGGTGGGAGCTGGCCGCTGCTGCGTTGGCGGGGCTTGGGACGTGGCTCGCGGGCATCGCCTGCGCTCTGTGGATTCTCCTGCGCGGGTGGGGTCGCGCAACGGTCGTGGTGAGTGTCGGACTGGCCGTCCTGATGGTCTTGAGCATCGTGCCATGGAGTTCAAAACTGGCCCGTCCTCTCCTTGATCAGGGGGCGCAGGTGGGTTCGCTGCTGCTGCCGTTTGCCTGGCCTGGGAGGATGCTGGCTGACACGCTGAAGCATGGCCCCGGCCTGAGCCTGCTGCTGCTCATGCCCACGACCGCACTCATCTATTCGATCGGCTCGGCGTGGCGGTGGGCAACTTGCTTCGAGCTGCCGGAACCAGTTTTCAGTGTCCAGGTGAAGGATTCCGCAGAGGGCCAGTTGGCGGCGGCGATCAGAGCGTTGCCATCAGACTTTGAGCTAATTACACCGGCCGCCAAGGCCGGGCCGACTGAGTTGCAGGACTTCGTCAGCAGTCGTGCGTGGCTCGCAGTGAAGTCATATTCTGCACACGGCTGGATTGAACGCCAGTTGGAGCGCCGGCTTACGCCCCGCGAGCGCACGCTGATGGAGCTGATTCTGTCCCGAGTGCCGCGTTGGTCGAAGAGCTGGGTGTTGGGCGCCAAGTGCCTCGTGGTGGCAATTCTTGCCGGACTCCTGCTTGAAACGTTCAAATCGGCGTGGTTCCCGATGGGATACATTGTCGGCGGGATTGCCGGGGCACTCGCGGTGCTTCCCATTAGGAGCTGCATGGATCGCGCGTGCGGACCATATTATGCGGGCGGCGCGGCGTTCACCTTCGTCGTCGGCTTTCCGGTGGCTTACCGTGAGATTACGCGGCTCGCGTGGAAAATCGCCACGGTCCGCGCCATCACCGCTTTGCCGCTGGCGCTGGCTTTCGCTACGTTTCTTTGCCTGAGATACGGCAAGCCGCATGACCCGTGGTGGCTCGGTCCGTTGTTTGGCGCGAGGGTGGTGTGGTTCTTCTGGGCTGCGCGCCCGTTCCTCTCGGCCGTCAAGTGGGCGTCTGGGGCAGGGGATTCAAGCCGGATGTCCAACACGGAAGGGCTCGCTTACCTCGCCGCGATCACGGCGTTTGTGGTGTTCGGCATCGCCGGGCTGGTCGCGGTATTCGCCCCGCACTGGAGCGCCGTGCCGGCGGGCTTGATTGCGATGGGCGTGTCGTTCGGCTTTGAGCGGTTCTATGGTCGTCTGGTTGCGCGCAACCATTTCGACTACATGGTGCGCAAGTCCGATTCCTTCAAATCGACGGGCGGCTGAAGAAGTTTGAACTTTGCACCGCCCTGAGCAGTCCGCACCCTCGCACAAACGCATGGGCACGTTCATTCTTAAACGCCTGCTGCACATGATCCCGATCCTGCTCGGG
>CAZOCL010000222.1:0-10964 GCA_964578245.1 uncultured Klebsiella sp.
CTCTCGGGCGGCGAGCAGACCATGACGGCGGTCGCGCTGCTCTTCTCGATCTACCAGGTGAAGCCCTCGCCGTTCTGCGTGCTGGACGAGCTGGACGCGCCGCTGGACGAGTCGAACATCAACCGCTTCATCCGCGTGCTGCAGCGCTTCCTCGTGCACTCGCAGTTCGTCATCATCACGCACAACAAGCGCACCATCGGCATCGCGGACATCCTGTATGGCGTGACCATGCAGGAGCACGGCGTGAGCAAGATCGTGAGCGTGAAGTTCCACAAGCAGGACGAACCCGCCAGCGAGCGGACTTCCTCGACTCCGCTGGTGCCGCCGGCGGCCGGACCGGATGTGGCGGTGGCTGAGAACACACCGCACAAGCGCGAAGAGACGCTGGAGATCGTGATGGCGAAGTAACCCGGGTAGGAGACGACGTGAGGAGTCTCTGACTGGATTTCGCGGTGCGCCTGGTCCGACAGGCTGGAACGCCTTCAGGTTCGCCAGCTTCGACAGGCGTCGCGTTGCCATGCCAAAGCGTGGGCTGAGAGACACGCTCCAGTCGGGATTGGTGCGGCGTCCGGCGTGCTGTGCTGGCGGTCTTCGCTCCACGCGAAGGCGAGCGTCAGGCGATCAAGGAGGAGCCCAGCATGCCCCGCTTGCTGGAGGCCGGTCTTGATAACTTCTTAACGTCAGACGCGCTGGTCTTGATTACCCAGCTCCCTTCCCCTGCGCGAAAGTGCTGGCGTGAAAGAGCTAATCATACTGGCGGCCGGAACGGTGATCCTCTTTACGATCCCTCCTTTGGCCGGCCGACTCGGCGAGGCGCTGGCCAAGCGAAGGTCAGCCTCGGGCAGGCCAAGTAACGCATCCCCAGAAGCTTCACGAGAGACTCACAAGGGACGTCCCCTGCCTGCGCCCCGTTCCCACAACCCCCAGCCAACCACCACCACCACCTTGGAGAACCTGACATGAACGACCTGCTCTTCATCGGCACTGTGATCGCCTTCTTCGTCATCGGCGGCCTCTACGTCCGCTTCTGCGAGAAGCTCTGAAAGGCACTATGGAAAACCTGATCGTCGGACTCATCTCACTGGCGCTGTTCATCTACCTCCTGGTCGCCATGCTGCGCCCGGAGAAATTCTGAGGACTCACTATGCAAACTTCTGACTGGCTGCAACTGGCCCTCTTCGTCGGCGTGCTGGCGCTCATCACCAAGCCGCTGGGCCTCTACCTCGTGCAGGTGCTTGATGCCAACGGGCGCACCTGGCTGGACCCCGTCGTCCGGCCCTTCGAACGGCTCTCCTACCGGCTCATGGGCGTGAAAGCGGACCAGGAGCACGACTGGAAGCAATACACCTTCGCCATGTTGCTCTTCAGCCTGGTGAGCTGCCTCTTCACGTATGCCATCCTGCGTCTCCAGCACCTGCTGCCGCTGAACCCGCAGGGCCTCGGCGCGCTCACGCCCGACCTCGCGTTCAACACCGCCGTGAGCTTCACCACGAACACCAACTGGCAGAGCTATGTCGGCGAGACGACGATGTCCTACCTCTCGCAGATGGTCGCGTTGACCATCCATAACTTCGCCTCTGCGGCCGTCGGCATCGCCATCGCGGCGGCGTTGGTGCGCGGTCTCGCGCGGGCTTCGACGAAGACGCTCGGCAACTTCTGGGTGGACCTCATCCGCGTCACTTACTATCTGCTGCTGCCGATCTGCCTGATGTTCGCGATCTTCCTCGTGTCGCAGGGCATGATCCAGAACTTCAAGCCCTACACAAAGGCGAAGCTCACGGAAACCTACACCATCCAGGTGCCTAAACTGGATGCCAAAGGCCAGCCCGTCACAACGAACACCGTCGTCATGGTCCAGTCGCCCAAGCTCGACGCCCAGGGCAAGCCGGTGCTGACCAATGGCGTGGCGGTGATGATCGAAGCCCCGCAGCTTGATGCCAAGGGCATGCCCGTGATGACCAACCTGCCGGTCATGGTGGATCAGGTCGTGGACGAGCAGGTCATTGTCCAAGGCCCGATGGCGTCGCAGGTCGCCATCAAGATGCTCGGCACCAACGGTGGCGGCTACGCCAACGCCAACGCCGCGCATCCCTTTGAGAACCCCACGCCGCTCTCCAACTTCCTCCAGATGCTCTCCATTTTTGCCATTGGCAGCGGCCTGACCTATTACCTCGGCTTCATGACCAAAAACCAGGGCCATGGCTGGTCGGTCTGGACCGCGATGATGGCCATGTTCCTGGCCGGCGTGCTCATGTGCTGGTGGGCTGAGGCGGCAGGCAACCCTATCCATCACAAGCTGGGCCTTGCCCTCACCGACGGCAACATGGAAGGCAAGGAAGTCCGCTTCGGCATCTTCAACTCCGCGCTCTTCGCCACCATCACGACCGACGCCTCGTGCGGGGCGGTGAATTCTATGCACGATTCCTTCACCGCGCTGGGCGGCCTGATCCCGCTCTTCAACATGGAACTGGGCGAGGTCGTGATCGGTGGCGTTGGCGCGGGACTCTACGGGATGCTGGTGTTCGTGGTGCTCGCCGTGTTCATCGCGGGCCTCATGGTCGGCCGCACGCCCGAGTATCTCGGCAAGAAGATCCAGTCCTACGAGGTGAAGATGGCCATGCTCTCACTGCTCGTGCTGTGCCTGTCCATCCTTGGCTTCTCCGCGTGGGCCTCCGTGAGTGAGTGGGGCAAGGCCGGATTGAACAACAGCGGCCCGCACGGCCTGGGGGAAATACTCTACGCCTTCAGCTCGGCGACCGCCAACAATGGCAGCGCCTTCGCCGGCCTCACGGCCAACACGCCCTGGTATAACACCACGCTGGGCATCGCGATGCTCATCGGACGCTTCCTGATGATCATCCCCATCATGGCGCTCGCGGGGTCACTCGGCTTGAAGCCGGCCGCGCCGCCCAGCGCGGGAACCTTCCCGGTCTCGGGCTTCACCTTCGTCGTGCTGCTCGTCGGCACGGTGCTGCTCATCGGCGCGCTCAACTTCCTGCCGGTGCTCGCGCTCAGTCCCATCGTCGAGCACTTCCTGACGGCGCAGGGGAAGCTCTTCTAAGCCCTCGAAAACGGATTCCCACTATGAAAAGCAATCCCAACGCCGAATCAGTGCTTTCCAATCCCAAAGGGATTGTGTCCTCCAGCCCAGGGTTGCGAGGAACGAGCTACCCTGGGATTGGACGGAGAACCCGGCCAACCCCAACGGGGTTGCGACCCAGTGGTCATGATCGAGGCCACAACCCCGTTGGGGTTGGAGTTACTGGAGAACCATCACCCAGGGTAGCTCGTTCCTCGCAACCCTGGGCTGAGAGCCGGAATCCCTTTGGGATTCACCGACACCTGATTTCGACGCCTCGCGTTATCAAAACTCCACACGCCTTATGACCCACCAAGCTCCTTCCCTGTTTGACCGGAACATCATCGGTCATGCCATCGGCGAGTCGTTCAAGAAGCTCGACCCTCGCCTGATGGTCAAGAACCCCGTCATGTTCGTGACGCTCGTCGGCGCGGTGCTGACCACGGTCGGCATCTTCACCGCCAGCGCCGACCGCGGCTTCATCGCGCAGCTCGCGGTGTGGCTCTGGTTCACCGTCCTCTTCGCGAACTTCGCCGAGGCCGTCGCCGAAGGCCGCGGCAAGGCTCAGGCCGACAGCCTGCGCAAGGCGCGCAAGGACACCCTCGCCCGGCTCCTCAAGAACGGTCGCGAGGAGAAGGTCCCCGCACCGGCGCTCCAAAAAGGCGACCTCGTCGTGTGCGAATCCGGCGACACCATCCCCGCCGACGGCGAAGTCATTGAAGGCATCGCCACGGTGGACGAGGCCGCCATCACCGGCGAATCCGCTCCCGTCATCCGCGAGAGCGGCGGTGACCGCAGCGCCGTGACCGGTGGCACGCGCGTCATCAGCGACCGCATCGTCATCCGCGTCACGATGGAGAAAGGCCACGGTTTCCTGGACCGCATGATCTCCATGGTCGAAGGGGCGAAGCGCCAGAAGACGCCCAACGAAATCGCGCTCACCATTCTGCTCTCGGCGCTCACGCTGATCTTTCTGCTCGTGTGCCTGACGTTGAAGCCGTTTGGCATCTACTCCGCCACGGAGTTCTCCGTGCCAGTGCTGATCGCCCTGCTGGTCTGCCTGATTCCCACGACCATCGGCGGCTTGCTGAGCGCCATCGGCATCAGCGGTATTGACCGGCTCATCCGCCGCAACGTCATGGCCACGAGTGGTCGTGCGGTCGAGGCCGCCGGTGACGTGGATGTGCTGCTGCTCGACAAGACCGGCACGATCACTCTGGGCAACCGCATGGCCTCGGCTTTTCTGCCCGCGCCCGGCGTCAAGCCTGAGCGCCTCGCCGACGCCGCCCAGCTCGCCTCGCTGGCGGACGAAACGCCCGAGGGCCGCAGCATCGCCGTGCTGGCGAAGGAGAAGTTCAACCTGCGCGGCCGCGAAGTCGCCCCGGCGCTCGCGCACTTCGTGCCCTTCACCGCGCAGACCCGCATGAGCGGCGTGGACTTCCAGGCGCATGATGGCCAGCCCGCGCGCATTATTCGCAAGGGCGCGGCCGAGTCCATCCAGGTTTACGTGGACAAGCTCGGCGGCAAGTTCCCGGAGGCGGTGAGCAAGACCGTCGAGGAAGTCTCACGCTCTGGCGGCACTCCGCTGGTGGTCGTCGAGGGCCGGGAAGTGCTCGGGGTCGTCCAGCTCAAGGACGTGGTGAAGGGCGGCATCAAGGAGCGTTTTGCGCAGCTCCGCAAAATGGGCATCCGCACGGTGATGATCACCGGGGACAACCCGCTCACCGCCGCAGCGATCGCCGCCGAGGCGGGCGTGGATGACTTCATGGCCCAGGCCACGCCCGAGCAGAAGCTCGCGCGCATCCGCTCCGAACAGGCCTCGGGCCACCTCGTCGCCATGACCGGTGACGGCACCAACGACGCGCCCGCGCTCGCCCAAGCCGATGTCGGCGTGGCCATGAACACCGGGACGCAGGCCGCCCGCGAGGCCGGTAACATGGTGGACCTGGACAGCAACCCGACGAAACTCATCGAAATCGTGGAGATCGGGAAACAGCTCCTGATGACGCGCGGCTCGCTCACCACGTTTAGCATCGCCAACGACATTGCCAAATACTTCGCCATCATCCCGGCGATGCTCATGGCGACGTTCCCGGCCATCGCGCCCCTGAACATCATGGGCCTGGCCTCCCCGCAGAGCGCGATCCTGAGCGCCATCATCTTCAACGCGCTCATCATCATCGCCCTCATCCCGCTGGCCTTGCGCGGTGTGGCCTACAAGCCCATCGGCGCGCTCGCGATCCTCCAGCGCAACCTGCTCATCTATGGCCTGGGCGGCGTCATCATTCCGTTCATTGGCATCAAGGCCATCGACATCCTCATCACCACCCTGAAGCTCGTTTAACTCTTCAAGCCTATGAAAGACCTCTTCTCTGAAATTCGTGGCGCGATCATGGCGACCCTGGTCCTCGCCGTGGTGTGCTGTGGCATCTACCCGGTCGTTGTCTGGGGCATCGCGCAAGCGGCCTTCCCAGACAAGGCCAATGGCAGCCTCATCACCGACGCGAAAGGCAACGTCGTCGGCTCGAAACTCCTCGGCCAGGGCTTCACGGGTGAGAAGTATTTCCACCCGCGTCCCTCCGCCGCCGGCAACGGTTACGACGCCGCCAACTCCAGCGGCAGCAACCTCGGCCCGACCTCCCAGAAACTGGCCGATGCCATCAAGGAGCGCGTGGAGGGGTATCGCAAAGAGAACGGCCTGAAGGATACGGACGCGGTCCCTGCGGACGCCGTGACCGCGTCCGGCAGCGGACTGGACCCGCACATCAGCCTGCGCAACGCCACGCTGCAAGCCCCTCGTGTCGCGAAGGCCCGCAATCTGAGCGTGGACCGGGTCAACGCCCTCATCCGCGCGCACACCGACAAAGCGGACTTTGGTCTGCTGGGCGACCCCGGCGTGAACGTGCTCCGCCTTAACCTCGCCCTGGACAAACCCTGAACCCGTCACCACGACGATGCGAACCCATGCAAGACCTCCAGCCCATCCTAGATGTGGTTCTTGGCGTCCTGCTCACGCTCGGCTGCGCGCTGTCGCTCCCGATCTACTGGTGGCTGTTGGTGACGCCGTTCGTTTCCTTCTGGAAAGAGTATCGCGCAAACCGTGTGAAGCCCGCTAATCTGACTGCATGACGGAGCCGGACCGGCCCAATCCCGATGCCTTGCTCGCGGACCTCCAGCGCGAGGACGCAGCCCGGCGGCGTGGCCGGCTCAAGGTCTTCCTCGGCATGTGCCCTGGCGTGGGGAAGACCTACGCCATGCTGGAGGCCGCGCAACGCGAATTGAAGGCCGGGCGCGACATCGTCATCGGCTACATCGAGACGCACGGGCGGAAGGAGACCGAGGCGCTCACGGAAGGCCTGCCGCAGATTCCCCGCCGGCAACTGGAGTATCGCGGCGTGTCCCTCGCCGAGTTCGATCTTGATGCCACGCTCGCGCGCCGCCCGCAGATCGCCCTGGTGGATGAACTGGCGCACACCAACGCCCCCGGTTCCCGCCACCCCAAGCGCTGGCACGACGTGCAGGAACTGCTCGATGCCGGGATCGACGTCCACACCACGCTCAATGTCCAGCATGTCGAGAGCCGGGCGGACACGGTGCAGCAGGTCAGCGGCGTGGAGATTCGCGAGACCGTGCCCGACAGCGTGCTCGACAACGCCGTGCTGGAACTCGTGGACCTCCCGCCGGCCGAGCTGGTGCAGCGGCTTCACGAGGGCAAGGTCTATGTGCCCGACCGCGCCGCGACCGCCATGCAGAGCTTCTTTCGCGAGGCCAACCTCACGGCGTTGCGCGAGCTGTCCCTGCGCCTCGTGGCCGATCAGGTCGGCGCGGGCGCGCGTGACTTTCGCCGGACGCAGCCCGGTGCGGGCAATTGGAAGACCGGCCACCGGCTGCTGGTGGCCGTCGGGCCCAGCCCCTTGTCTGAGCCGCTCATCCGGTGGACTCGCCGGATGGCGGACGGGCTGAAGTGCCCGTGGTTTGCCGTCAACGTCGAAGGACCGGTGGTCCTGACCGAGCCGGCCCAGGCGCAGCTCACCAAGAACCTCGCCACCGCGCGCGAACTCGGCGCGCAGATCGTCACGACCGCGGATGAAGACCTCGTGCGCGGCCTGCTGCGCATCGCCCGCGACCAGAACGTCTCGCAGATGGTCATCGGCAAGCCGGGCGGGGATGGCTGGCTGCAATGGTGGCGCAGCGGCGGGCTGCTCCGGCGGCTCGCGCAGGAGAGCGGCGATGTGGACCTGCATGTGGTGCGGGCGCAGAAGGCTGGCACCGACACGGCGGCTCCGCCCTGGCGGCCGGTGCTTCAGTCCACGTTGAACCAATACTTCTTCGCCGCCGGGGCGGTGGGCGTGACCGGCCTGTTGAATCTGGGCCTGATGGAGCTGGCCGGTCCGCGCGTGCCGGGCCTGGTCTTCCTGCTGGCCGTGGTGCTCGTGGCGCTCTTCGTCGGGCGCGGACCGGTGCTGCTGGCAGGCACTTTGAGCGCGCTGGCCTGGAACTTCTTCTTCCTGCCGCCCCGCTTCACGTTCGTCATCGAGCGTGCGGAGGATGCCATCTTGTTCGGCACGCACTTCGTGGTCGCCGTCGTGCTCGGCCAGCTCGTCGCGCGCATCCGGACGCAGGGCGAGGCGGAGCGCCGGCGTGAGGAGCGGGCCACGGCGCTCTACGAATTGACCCGCGACCTCGCCGAGGCGTCTTCCCGCGACGAGGTGGTCTGGCAGCTCGTCGCGCAGGTGGGCCGGGTGTTCCAGGCTCCGGCCGGGGTCGCCTTGGAAACCAACGGCAAACTCGCCATGCACCCGGACAGCCCGCTGGTGCTTTCGGAAAAGGACCTGGGCGTGGCGGATTGGGCCTTCCGGCATCGCAAGCCGGCGGGCCGCTTCACCGACAACCTTCCCGGCTCGCCCACCCTGCACCTCCCGCTCGCCACCGAGCGCAAGTCGCTGGGCGTGCTGGCGGTGAGCCTGCCGGGCAATTCCCTTCCGCTGGGCCAGCGCGACCTGCTCGAAGCCTTCGCCCGGCAGGCGGCGCTCGTGCTGGATCGCGGTGAATTGCGCGCCGCCGCCGAGCAGTCGCGCCTGCTCGCCGAATCCGAGCGGCTGGGACGCACGTTGCTCAACTCCATCTCGCACGAGCTGCGCACGCCGCTGGCCGCCAGCACGAGCGCCGCGAGTGCGCTGGCGGAGGCGGACGCCGCGTCCCCGGAGCACCGGCACGCGCTCCTCGCCGAGATCCAGGAGGCCAACGCCCGGCTCAACCGCATTGTCGGCAACCTGCTCGATGTCTCCCGCCTCGAGTCCGGTCAGATCCGTCCGCGTCTCGACTGGCACGATGCCCGCGACCTCGTCCAGACCACCGTCCGGGAATTGCGCCGCGAACTGGAGCAACACCCCGTGCGGCTTGATCTGCCCGCCGCCCCGCTGCTGGCGCGGCTCGACTTCTCCCTGCTCCAGCAGGCGATCGCCAATCTCCTCCTCAACGCCGTCATGCACACTCCCCCGGGCACGCCCATCGACATCCGTGCGGCGCTGGAGGGCGGCGAACTCACGTTGTCCGTCGGCGACCGTGGCCCGGGCATCGCGGAGGATCTGCTCCCGCGCATTTTCGACAAGTTCACCCGCGGCACCGGCGCACCCGCTGGCGGGAGCGGCCTGGGACTGGCCATCGTCAAGGGCTTCGCCGAAGCGCACGCGGGCACGGTCTCGGTCACCAACCGTCCCGGCGGCGGCGCGCTCTTTTCCCTCAGCCTGCCGCAGACCGAACCGCCGCCCGCCGCCGAACCGATCCCATGAGCGCCGAACCCGTTGCGCCCCAGCCCATCGCTCTCGTCATTGACGACGAGCCGCAAATCCGCCGCCTCCTGCGCGTGACCCTGGAGGCCAGCGGCTACCGGGTCTTCGACGCCGCGACCGGCCAGGACGGCGTCGTCCAAGCCGCCCAGCGCCGCCCGGACGTGGTGTTGCTCGACCTCGGCCTGCCTGACCTGGACGGCGTGGAGGTGCTCAAACGCCTGCGCGAGTGGAGTCAGGTGCCCGTGCTCGTGCTGAGCGTGCGCGACCGCGAGGACGACAAGATCGCCGCGCTCGATGCTGGCGCGGACGATTATGTGACCAAGCCCTTCGCCAGCGGTGAACTGCTCGCCCGCCTCCGCGTCGCCCAGCGCCGCGCCCGGCCGGGACCGGAAGCGGCGGTCTTCCGTTCCGGTGATTTGGAAGTGGACCTCGTGCGACGCGTCGTGTTGCGCCAGGGCAGGGAGGTAAGGCTCACGGCCACTGAGTATGCACTGCTCCAGTTGTTCGTGCGGCATGCGGGCAAGGTGCTCACCCACCGCCAGTTGCTGACGGAAGTTTGGGGACCGAAGGCCGTTGAGCAAACGCACTACCTTCGGGTGCATATTGCCCATCTCCGCGAAAAGCTCGAAGCCGTTCCCAGCCAGCCCGACCTCATCCGCACCGAGCCGGGCATCGGCTACCGCCTCGTAGCGCTGGAATGAGTCGCTTTAGATTCAAACGGAAGTGTTCCGGCTAGCGGCCCATGTCGGTCTTTTGACGGGGGATTGCCTGGAAGCTCATGCGTCAGCCCTGCCGATTGCCATTGAGTGTGGTCACTGAGTTGCGCTAGTCATTCCGGCAGCACTTGGCTGACGCGTCCACACAATCCATCCCTTCGCCGCTGCGGCTCCTGCTGCGGGTGAACCTGCTGCAATCGTGGCGTCGCCTCTGCTCCGTGCGCGAGCAGTCCACGCTGCTTACGGCGATCATCGTGGTCTTTGTGGGTGGCTACATCGTCCTGTCGTTCGGGCTGTTCCACAAGGGGCTGAAGTTCATCGGGGTGTTTCCGGGCATTGGGGAACTCCTGATCGAGCGGCTGCTGTTCCTGCTCTTCGCCATCCTGTTCATGCTGCTGCTGTTCAGCAACCTGGTGATCAGCTACTCGAACTTCTTCCGCAACCGCGAGACCGCCTTCCTCCTCACGTTGCCCGTGTCGGCGCAGACCGTCTTCCGGTGGAAGTTCGTGGAGTCCACGCTGCTGGCGTCGTGGGCGTTCCTCTTTCTCATCGCGCCGTTGCTGGGCGCGTATGGGTTGTGGCGGCAGGTGCCGTGGCATTTCTATGGGCTTACCGTGGTGCTGGTGGGTCTGTTCATCGTGCTGCCGGCGGTGTTTGGCACCTGGGCGGCGGTGAGCCTGGCGCGCTTCCTGGATCGCCGGGCCTTTCAAATGGCGGGGCTGGTCGCCGCTGGCATCCTGTTCTTCGCAGTGCGGTATTACCTGACTCCCGAGAAAGTGGACGAGGAATCCCTTGAGACGCGCGTGCTCGCCGTGCTGGACCGGCTGCTGGCCAAGACACGCTTCGCCCACTTCCCGTTCCTGCCGAGCTACTGGCTGTCCTCCAGCGTGCAGCAATGGGCCGAGGGTGCGCGCGGGTCCGCCGGGTTCTTCGTGCTGGTGCTGCTCAGTCACGTGCTGTTCTTCGGCACGCTGGCCTTCACGCGCATGGGCAACCTCTTCTACGATGCCACTTCGGTGGTGCACAGCCGCGCGAGCGTGTTTGGCCAGTGGGAATGGTTTCGCAACTGGCAGGACCGCCGCCGGAAGTTCCACTACGGAGCCGGGTTCCTCGAACATCTCTTCCGCCTGCTGCCGGTGCCGGGGGACGTGCGGGCGGTCATGGTGAAGGACGTGCGGATGTTCTGGCGTGACACGACGCAATGGGGCCAGACGCTGGTGCTGTTCGGCCTGCTGGGGGCCTACATCCTGAACCTCCGGCAGTTCACGTCGCAGATCAGCAGCCCCTTCTGGCTGCACCTCATCTCCTACCTGAACCTGGCCGCCTGCTCGCTGAACCTGGCCACGCTCACCACGCGCTTCGTCTTCCCGCAGTTCT